>DATIYN010000110.1:0-8960 GCA_035517595.1 Burkholderiales bacterium | reverse complement strand
GCGGGCGCGCTTGACGCAGGTCAATCCGTCCTGCGGGGGCCGCGCTAGCCTGAGCGGGCGAAATTTCGCGCATCGGAGAACCCCATGAACGCCCCCCTCACCCAGAAGCTCAGACAGGACCTGCAGACGGCCGTGATCGACGCGGAGGACCTGCTCAAAGCCACCGCCAGCCAGACCGGCGAGCAGATCGCGAGAATTCGCGCGCGAGCGGAAGAATCGATCGGCGTCGCGCGGGCGCGCCTCGCCGAGGCTGGCGCGAGCGCCGGCCAGAACGCGCGGGAAGTCGCGCAGGGCATCGACAATCAGGTGCGCCAATACCCCTACGCCGTCGCCGGTGTCGCGGCGGGCATCGGCCTGCTGGTCGGCCTGCTGATCGGCCGGCGCTAGGCCGCGGCGAGCGTGTAGCTCTGCACGGGCTGCTGGAAGCCCTTTAGCTTCAGCGCCTCGCCCGGCTGCAGGCGGTGGCGGCCGCGCGCCTCCTCGTCGAGGAGCTCGAGCGTGCGCCCGTCCACGAGGATCTCGCCGTGCGCAGCCTCGGCGCATAGCCGCGAGGCGAGGTTCACCGCGGGCCCGACCGCGGTGTACTCCAGCCGCGAGGCGCCGCCGATCACGCCCACGGTGACGAATCCGCTCGCCACGCCGACGCCCACGCCCAGGCGCAGGCTGCCGTCCGACCAGCGCTCGGTGACCGACACGCCGCGCTCGCGGATGCGGCCGGCGAGCGCAAGCGCGCGCAGCGCGTGGTCCGCATAGGCGATCGGCGCGCCGACCAGGATCAGCACGCCGTCGCCGGCCTGGTCCTTGATCGTGCCGCCGCACTCCGCCGCGGCGGCGCCCACCGCGTCGTAGTACTCGCGCAGGATGGCGATCACCTTCTTCGATTCCGTCGCCGCGGTGAACGCGGTGAAGCCGCGCAGGTCGCAGCAGACCACCGAAAGCTCGAGCGTCTGCTCGTCGGTCGCGCTCTTCAGGCCGCGCCGGCCGACCATCGCAGCCACCTGCGGGCTGAGGAAGCGGGAGAGGAACTGCGCGCGCCGGCCCTGGATCACGTGGTACTGCACGCTGCCGACCAGGAAGATCAGCAGGCCGATCGTCGTGGACACCGGCGCAATGTTGGCCGGCAGCACGACGCCCGAAGCCATGAACGGCGCCGCGACCGCGAACGCGAGCAGTCGCAGCGACTCGGCGCGGTCCGGGCGCCGGCGCAGCATCACCAGGCCCCCGAACAGCGCCAGCACGAGCGAAAGCGTGAGCGGCAGCGCGAACAGGAAGAACTCCGGCTCGGCCGCCATGAACGCCTCGCGGAAGCCCGCGCCGAGGAACTTCTCCACGCGCAGCTGCGGGAACGCGAACGCGGCGGCCAGGTAGAAGCCCACCAGCCCCTGCGCGACGCGCAGCAGCCGGTCCGGCCCTGCGGTCATCAGGCCGCCGGCGGGCACCGTGCGCCGCACGCGCAGGATCCACTCGTAGGCGAAGAAGAACGCGGCGGACTCGGGAATCGCGAACACGCCGTCCCACCAGGCGACGATGCCGTAGTAGTGCCGCGGATAGGCGATCTGCGAGCCTACGCCGATCGAGACGCCGACCGACATCAGGAACAGCGCGAGCGCGCGCGTGGGCGGCGAGCTGCGGTCCGCGATCACGAATGCGAGCGCCATGCCCATCGCGAGCAGCGAGGTGATGATGTGCGGGGTGGTATCGATCACTTCGAGGGAGCTGCGAAGCCGTCCTTCCTCTGCCGGTCGAATTCCTCTGCCACCTTCGCGTCGTTGTCGAGCATCGCCTGCGCGTCGGCATTCGCGTACTGGATGCCGCCGAGCTCGGTGTAGGCCTTCTGCACGCGCTCGCTCCACAAACCGATGTCGCGCACCGTCGGCACGATGCGCGAGAACAGCCGCTTGCGGAAGCGGATCTGGCCCTCCGAGGCGTCGAGGGTCTCCAGGGCCTCCCGGGTGTCGATGCCGATCCGCTCCCAGATCTCCGGGGAGTTGAAGCGGTCGCGCAGGTGGTACGAGCCCTCGATGACGAACTCCTCGCGCTCGCGCCGCTCCGCCTCGGTGAGCTCGGGGTAGTAGTCGCGCAGCGCCAGGCGCCCGAAGGCGACGTGGCGCGCCTCGTCCTGCATCACGTAGGCGTTCACCGCCTGGCACAGCGCGTTCTTCGAATAGTCGCGGATGCGCTGGAAGGCGACCAGCGCGAGGCCCTCGATGAGCACCTGCATGCCGAGATAGGTGAAGTCCCAGCGCGAATCGTTGAGCGCCTGCTCGAGCAGCGTCTGCAGCGGCTTCGAGATCGGGTAGGCGAACCGGAACTTCTCGCGGAGCAGCCGCTGGTAGGCTTCCACGTGCCTCGCCTCGTCCATGACCTGCGTGGCCGCGTAGAACTTCGACTCGATGCGCGGCACGTCCTGCACGATGCGCGCCGCGCAGATGAGCGCGCCCTGCTCGCCGTGCAGAAACTGCGACAGGTTGAAGACCTGGCTGTGGTAGCGCAACTCCGCGCGCTGTTTCGCCGAGAGCCTGTCCCAGAGCTTCGTGCCGTGCAGCGGCACCACCTGGTCGTCCATCTGCATCGGGTCCTCGGGATCGACCGGCAGCGACCAGTCGATGCGCGCCTCGGCGTCCCACTGTTCCTGCTTGCCCTTGGCGTAGAGCCGCAGCAGCTCGTCCGAGCGCGCGTCGTAGCTCCAGGTGAAGGCGACCTCGCCCGTGGCGGGGAACTTCCAGTGCGTCTCCTCCAGCGGCACGGCGTACTGGAAGGTCGTGCCCATCGCCGCTCAGCCCGCCTGGCGCGCGCGGGCGCGCGCGAGCGCGCCTTCGCGCGCGACCAGGCGCTCGAAGCCGGCCGCGTCGACCGGCGCGCTGTAGTGGTGGCCCTGCCACTCGTCGCAGCCGAGCGTGCGCAGGCGCGCGAGCTGCGCCTCGGTCTCCACGCCCTCGGCCGCCACGCGCAGGCCGAGCGCCTTGGCCATCGCCGCGATCGCCTGCACGATGGCCGCGTCGTGGGGGTGCGCGTCCAGCTCGCGCAGGAACGAGCGGTCGATCTTCAGCTTGTCGATCGGCAGGCGGCGCAGATAGGCGAGGCTCGAGTAGCCGGTGCCGAAGTCGTCGATCGCCACGCGCACGCCGAGCGCGCCGATGCGCCGCAGCGTCTGCACGTTCTCGTCGAGCTGCTGCATCAGCACGCGCTCGGTGACCTCGAGCTCGACCGCGCGACCGGGCAGCCGGTTGGCCGCGAGCGCCTGCTCGAGCATCTCGACGTAGCCCTGCCCCTGCGCGAGCTCGTGCGCCGACACGTTGAGCGCGAACACGAGCGACGCGGCGTCGGGCGAGTCGCGGCGCCAGGCCGCGGCCTGCCCGAGCGCGCGCTCGAGCGTCCAGGCGCCGAGCGGCCGGATCAGCCCGCATTCCTCCGCCACCGGGATGAAGCCGTCGGGCATCAGCATCCCCTGCTCCGGATGCTGCCACCTCACGAGCGCCTCCGCGCCGACGATCGCGGACGCCGCGTCCCGGGCGCCGCCCGCGCGCGCGGAGAGCACCGGCTGCCAGTGCAGCAGCAGCTCGTTCCTCGCGAGCGCATGGCGCAGGTCGTTCTCCATGCCGAGGCGCGCCACCGCGCGCGCGTTGAGCTCGGGCGAGAAGAAGCGGAAGCTGTTGCGCCCGGTCTCCTTGGCGTGGTTGGCGGCGGCGTCGGCGTTCTTCAGCAGCTCGCCGAAGTCGCGGCCGTCGCCCGGGTACACGCTCACGCCGATCGACGCGGTGACGCCGAGCGTGCGCCCCTCGATGGTGAACGGCCGCGCGAGCAGCCCGAGCGCGCGCTGCGCGAGCGCCGCCGCCTCGGCGTAGTCCTTGAGGCCGTTCCAGAGCAGCACGAACTCGTCGCCGCCCAGGCGCGCGAGCGTGTCGTCGCGGCGCAAAGTTCCGCCCAGGCGCTCGGCAACGGCGCGCAGCAGCGCGTCGCCCGCCGCGTGGCCGAGCGAGTCGTTCACGAGCTTGAACCGGTCCAGGTCGAGGAACAGCAGCGCGAGGCCGCCGCGCGTGCGCGCGGCCTGCAGGATCGCCTGGTCGGCGCGGTCGGCGAGCAGCACGCGGTTGGGCAGGCCGGTGAGCGCGTCGCGCGTGGCGAGGTACTGGATGCGCTCCTCGGCCTGCTTGCGCGCGGTGATGTCGGCGCCCGTGCCGCGGTAGCCCTTCAGGCGCCCGCCGCCGTCGAACACGGGCACGCCCGTGATCGACTGCCAGATCACGCGCCCGGACTTGGTGAGCGAGCGGTGCACCTGGTCGCGGAAGCCCTCGGCGTTCGCCGCGCGCGCGGCGAACCACTGGTCCATCGCCTGCGCCTCGCCGAGCGGCATGAACTCGCGCGGCGAGCGGCCGATCATCTCGTGGCGCAGGTAGCCGAGCACCTTCTCGACGCGCTCGGACAGGAAGGTGTAGCGCCAGCCGGCGTCGGTCTCCCAGACATACTCGCCCGAGGCCTCGAGCACGTCGCGGAAGCGCTGCTCGCGCTCGGCGAGCACCTCGCGCGCCTTGCGCTGCTCCGTGACGTCGCGCATCACCGCCTGCATCACCAGGCGCCCGCGCTCCAGGTACGAGACCATCGCCGCCTCGACCACGCGCTCGCTGCCGTCCAGGCAGCGCAGGCGCCGGTCCTCGAACTCCAGGCGCCCAGGCCCGGCGCTCACGTAGGCCAGGCGCTCGGCGAAGCGCTCGCGCTGCTCCGTGTGCACGAGCTCCTCGACGCGCATGCCGACCAGCCGCCGCGGCGAGCCCGCCTTGAGCAGCCGCGCCGCCGCCTGGTTGGCGTAGTCGACGAGGCCGTCGGAAAAGGCGATCACCGCGTCGGGCGCAAGCTCGATCAGCGAGCGGTAGCGCTCCTCGGCGTCCCGGCTCGCCTGCTCGGCGCGCTTGCGCGCGTCGATGTCGCCGACGGTGCCGACGATGCGCAGCGCGCGGCCGCGCTCGTCGCGCTCGCCGACGCGGCCGGTGGCGAGCACCCAGCGCCAGTCGCCGCTCGCCGTGCGCACGCGGTACTCGACCGCGCTCGCGGTCGCGTCGCGGCCCTCGGTGCCCTTGAGCGTGCGCACGAACGCGGCGCGCACCGCGTCGCGATCGCGCGGATGGATGCGCTCGACGACCTCGGCCATGCGCGCGGTGCGCGCGGCCGGCTCCTCGCCGAGCAGCTTCGCCCAGGCGTGCGACAGGAACACCGTGCCCAGGCCGACGTCGCAGTCCCAGACCGCGAGGTTGCCGCCCTCGGTGGCGAGCTCCAGGCGCTCCTTGGCGTCGGCGAGCGCGCGCTCGGCGCGGCGCTTGTCGGTGATGTCCTGGCCGACGCCGCGGTAGCCGAGAAAGCGTCCGGAGACGTCGTAGCGCGGCCTGCCGGTGATGCGGTGCACGCGCCGCTCGCCCGCGTCGCTGCGCGAGATCACGAAGTCGAAGAACGGCAGCTGCGCGTCGAGCTCCTCGAGGAGCTCGAAGTGCTCGACCAGCGCGCGCGGCTCGACATGCACGCCGGGCACGTCCCACAGGCGCCGGCCGTGCGCCAGTTCGGCGCCGAACAGCGCCGCCACCGCCGGCCCGCCCGAGAGCCAGCTCACGCGGTGCTGCGTGTCGGTCTCCCAGAACCAGTCCGCCGAGAGCGAAGTGAGGTGGCGGAAGCGCTCCTCCGAGACGCGCAGCGCCTGCGTCGCGAGGCGGTCGCGCCGGCGCATGCCGAGCCAGACCCCGAGCAGCACCAGGCCGCCGGTGAGCAGGAGCAGCGCCTCGGCGAGCTGCGACCAGACCACGCTAGCCCGCCGTCTCCATCGCCGGCGGCGCGTTCTTCAGCACTTCCTCGATGGTGGTGTAGCCGGCCGCGACCTTCATCGCGCCGCTGACGCGCAGCGGCTTCATGCCCTCGCGGAAGGCCTGCTCGCGGATCTTCTGCAGGTCGCCCGTGGCGCCGACGATCTCCTTGATCGGGCCGGAGCACAGCAGCGTCTCGTAGATGCCGACGCGCCCCTGGAAGCCGGTCATGCGGCATTCGAGGCAGCCTACGGGCTTGTAGACCACCGTCGGCCGGTTCGCCTTCCACGGCGCGACCAGGCCCTCCCAGGCCTGCACGTCCTCGGCGCGGTGCAGCTCGATCTTCTGCTTGCAGTGCGGGCAGAGGATGCGCACCAGGCGCTGCGCCATCACGCCGTTGAGCGTCGCGCTGACGAGGTAGGGCTTGATGCCGAGCTCCATCAGCCGCGTGATCGCGCTCGGCGCGTCGTTGGTGTGCAGCGTGGAGAGCACGAGGTGGCCCGTGAGCGCCGCCTGCACCGCCATCTCGGCGGTCTCCAGGTCGCGGATCTCGCCGACCATGATCACGTCCGGGTCCTGGCGCATGAGCGCGCGCAGGCCGTCGGCGAAGCCCAGGTCGATCGCCGGGTTCACCTGCATCTGGTTGAACGAGCCCTCGACCATCTCGATCGGGTCCTCGACCGTGCAGACGTTGACGTCGGGCGTGGAAAGCTGCTTGAGCGTCGAGTAGAGCGTCGTGGTCTTGCCCGAGCCGGTCGGCCCGGTCACCAGCACGATGCCGTTCGGCCGGTCGGTCATTTCCTTCCAGCGCTGGCTGTCCTCCTCGGAGAAGCCGAGCTCGCGGAAATCGCGCACCAGCACCTCGGGGTCGAAGATCCGCATCACCAGCTTCTCGCCGAACGCGGTCGGCAGCGTCGACAGGCGCAACTCGACCTCCTCGCCGTCGAGCGTGCGCGTCTTGATGCGGCCGTCCTGCGGGCGGCGCTTCTCGACCACGTCCATGCGCGACAGGATCTTGATGCGGCTGGTCATCGCCGCGAGCACCGCCGACGGGATCTGGTAGACCTGGTGCAGCACGCCGTCGATGCGGAAGCGCACGACGCCGAACTCGCGCCGCGGCTCGATGTGGATGTCGCTCGCGCGCTGCTCGAAGGCGTAGCCCCAGAGCCAGTCCACCACCTTGACGATGTGCGCGTCGTTGGCGTCGAAGCTCTTGTTGGCCGCGCCGAGCTCGACCAGCTGCTCGAAGTTCGACAGGCCCGAGCCGCCCGTGGCGCCCTTGACCGCGCCCTTCATCGACTTCGCGAGGTTGTAGAACTCGACCTGGTAGCGCTCGATGTCCGCGGGATTGGCGATCACGCGCCGGATCTCGAGCCTGGTGATGCGCTTGAGCTCGGGCTCCCAGTCGCGCTGGTAGGGCTCGCTCACCGCGACCACCACCTCCTTGCTGTTGACCGCGACCGGAAGGATCTTGAAGCGCGAAGCGTAGGTCGAGGACATCACCTCGGTGACCGCGTTGAAGTCGATTCTGAGCGGGTCGATGTGCTGGTATTCCATGCCCACGCGCTTCGCCATCCACTCGGTGAGCGCCTCGAGCGACAGCGGCCGGTTCGGCGGCTGCAGTTCCTTCCACTTCTGGTCGGCGATGAGCGCGAGCGGGTGCAGCGCGCCGCGGTAGTATCGGCGCTCCTTCTTCAGCTTCTCGGCGTCCTCGGCCGCCACCATCCGGTCCGCGACCAGCCAGTCCAGGAAGTCGGCGATGGTCAGGCGGCGCTCGGCCGATTTAGCTTCGGCGGCGGCGGCCTTGGGGTCTGCGGCGGCCATGGAGGGGCATTATGCCCCGAATGAGGAACCGGGGAGGCGGGCCTCCCCCGAGCCCCTTCCCGCGGCTACACTCGCACCGTGACCGACGCCGCGCCATCGCGATCGCTTGCGCAGGATGTCAGCCTGCGCGAGGCCTGGGCCTGGAGCATGTACGACTTCGCCAACTCCGGGTACACCACCGTGGTCATCACCGCGGTCTTCAACGCCTTCTTCGTCGCGGCGGTGGCCGGCAAGGCGCCCTGGGCGACCTTCGCCTGGACCGCCGCGCTGTCGGTGTCGTACTTCATCGTGCTCGCGACTGCGCCGCTCGTGGGCGCGTGGGCGGATGCGCGCGCGGCGAAGAAGAAGCTGCTGTTCGTCGCCACGGCCGGCTGCGTCGCCTTCACTGCCGCGCTCTACTTCACCGGCCCCGGCACGGTGGCGCTCGCGATCTTTCTCGTCATCGTCTCGAACACCTTCTTCGCGTTCAGCGAGAACATCATCGCCGCGTTCCTCACCGAGATCGCCGACTCGAAGGCCATGGGCCGCGTCTCGGGCTGGGGCTGGGCCTTCGGCTATATCGGCGGACTGGTGTCGCTGGCGGTTTCCCTCGGCTACATCACGTGGGCGCAGAAGCGCGGTCAGACCGGCAACGAGTTCGTCCCCGTCGTGATGCTGATCACCGCGGCGCTTTACGCGCTCTCGGCAACGCCGACGTTCCTGTTCCTGAAGGAAAGAGCCCTGCCCCAGCAGCAGGCCAGGAGCGCCTGGAGCCAGGTCCTCCTGACCCTGCGCCAGGCGCGCCACTACCGCGACCTGTGGCGCTTCCTCGTCTGCATCCTGTTCTACCAGGCGGGCATCATGGCCGTGATCGCGCTCGCGGCCATCTACGCGCAGGAGGCCATGCACTTCACGAGCACGCAGACCATCGTGCTCGTGCTCGTCGTCAACGTCACCGCGGCCATCGGCGCCTTCTTCTTCGGCTACCTGCAGGATGCCATCGGCCACGTGCGCTCGATGGTGCTCGTGCTCATCGGCTGGATCGTGATGATCGCCCTCGCCTATTTCGCCGAGGGCGTGGCGATGTTCTGGATCGCCGCCAACCTCGCGGGCCTGTGCATGGGCTCCTCGCAGGCCGCCGGCCGCGCGATCGTCGGCTACCTCTCCCCGCCCGCGCGCACCGCCGAATTCTTCGGCCTCTGGGGCCTCGCCGTAAAGGCCGCGTCGATCTTCGGTCCGCTCACCTACGGCGCCGTCACCTGGATCTTCGTGGGCGACCACCGCCTCGGCATCCTCGCCGTCGGCGCCTATTTCGTGATCGGCCTCGTGCTGCTCGCCGGCATCGACGTGGAGCGCGGCCGCACGGTGGCG
>DATIYN010000109.1:0-8569 GCA_035517595.1 Burkholderiales bacterium | reverse complement strand
CCGTAGTTGCCGCCCGAGCCCTGCCCGGAGCACTCGAGCAGGTGGCCGAGCGTGAGGCCGGCGGCGATGCGGTCCCAGTCGTCCCAACGCCAGCCGAATTCGTGCGCGAGCGGCCCGAGCGTGAGCGCGGCGTCGGCGACGCGCCCGGTGAGCACGATGTCGGCGCCGCGCGCGAGCGCCTCGGCGATCGGCTGCGCGCCGAGGTAGGCGGAGGCGAACAGCATCCGGTCGCGCACGCCCGCAAGGTCGGCGCCCGTGTCCATGTGCGCGAGCGCCTCGCCCGCCGCGCGCAGCTCGTCGATGCGCTCGAGCACGGAGTCGCCCGTCACCGTCGCGATCTTCGCCTTCCATCCCTTGGACTTGAAGGTGCGCGCGATCGCCTCGCGCGCGCCTTCGGGGTTGAGCCCGCCCGCGTTGAGCACGAATTTGACGCCGTGCTTCGCGGCGAGCGGCCACAGGTCGAGCAGCATCGGGACACAGTCGCGGGCGTAGCCGGAAGGAGGATCGCCGGGCTTCTCCTTGTTCCGGTCCTTCTGCAGGATCGCGAGCGTGAGCTCCGAGAGATGGTCGGAGGCGATGTACTGCACGCCGCCGCGCTCGATCGAGGCGCGCACCGGCCGCCACGAATCGCCGTAGAAGCCGAGGCCCGCGCCGATGCGCACGGTTTTCGCGCCGCCCGCCATGAAAATTCAGTCTAGATTCCGGCCGGGTGAAAAGCAATTGCTTGCTAGAATCGCCGCGAGGAGGAAGGCCCGCTCTGGATCAGGTGCTGAAAGTGGACGCCGGTCACCGACTGCTTCACCGACTGAAGCGCGCCGCGACCGCTCGCTTCGCCAGCGGCGTCCTCGCGGCGCCGTTGTGCTTCTTGATGCTGCTGCTCTCGGCCGGCGCCGCGGGCGCGCAGGCAGACCGCCCGTCGCGGCCGGCGGTAAAGGGCTGCGCCTGGGAGCGCGTTTCGGACGCCGGCGTGGGGCTCGCCGCCTGGGTGCAGCGCTGCGACTTCGGCAACCGGCGCATCGACTTCGTCTTCCAGGAGCACGCGCTCGCGGCGCGCTTCTCCGACGGCGGCGCGCCCGATCCGCTGGTCGAGGTCTTTTCGCTGAACCCTGGGGAATCGCCGCAGGCGGGCATCACGCGCATTTACCGCGCGCACACCGACGCCGCCCTCGCCGCGCGCTGCATGCTGGTGCCCTACGGCGTCGGCAGGACGCCGCCGGGCGCGCGCCACTATGCCTTCGTGCCGAACGCGGCCTACCGCAAGGAGCTCAAGGCGAAGCAGAGCCCGAACGAGGTCGGCGAGCCGCCCTGCGGCGACTGGGGCGTCGCTCCCGACGGCATCCAGTACTTCGAGGTGCGGCCGGGCGGCAAGGCGCGCAAGCTGCTCTTCGTGCGCGTCGGCCAGGACGTGCCGCTCTTCGACGAGATGACGCTGCGCCCTCTCGCGCCCTGAGCCGCGCGCCGGCCGCGCCGTCAGCCCACCACGTACGCGGCGCTGCCGGTGGCGATCAGCTCGCCCGCGTCGTTGTGCAGCTCCATGTGCGTGACCGCGATGCGCTTGCCCTTGCGCACGATCCGCGCGGTGGCCACGAAGTGCTTGCCGCGGCCCGGGCGCAGGTAGTCCACGCGCAGGTCGATGGTGCCCATGTTCGGGAACGACGTGGGAATGCCGGTCATGTCCGCGGCGAGCGAGAGCATGATCGCGAAGCCGCCCGCGACGTCCAGCGTCGCCGAGATCACGCCGCCGTGCAGGATCTGGCGCGCCGGGTTGCCGACGAGCTCCGGTCGCATGTCGAAGCGCAGCTTCGGCGCCGCGGCGTCGAAGGACTCGACCTTCAGGCCGAGGACCTTGTTGAAGGCGATGTGCTGCTCCATCACCTTGCGCATCAGCGCCTGCAGCGCGCGGTCCCTGAGGTTCATGGCTCCCAGCCCAGCTGGCGCGCAGCCAGGTCCTTCATGATCTCGGTGCTGCCGCCGCCGATCTGCATCACCTTCGCCTCGCGGTAGATGCGCTCGGCGCGCGTGCCGCGCACGAAGCCCGCGCCGCCGAGCGTCTGCACCGCGCCGTCGGCGCAGTACTGCATTGCGTCGGTGGCGGCGTTCTTCAGCATGGCGAGCTGCGCGATCCAGGCGGGCTCGCGCGGCGCTTGCGTCAGCTTCCAGGCGGTATCGTAGAGCAGCGCCCGCGCCGCGTGCACGCGCGCCTGCATGTCGACGAGCTTGTGGCGGATCGCCTGGTGGCCGATGAGCGGCTGGCCGAAGGTCCGGCGGCTGCGCGCCCAGTCGAGCGCCTCGTCCAGGCAGGTCTGCGCGTAGCCGACCGCGCTCGCGGCCATCGACAGGCGTTCGGAATTGAAGTTGTGCATGATCGCGCGGAAGCCCCGGTTCTCCTCGCCGATCAGGTTGGCGGCGGGCACGCGCACCGCGTCGAAATGCAGCGTGGCGGTGTCGGAGCACCACCAGCCCATCTTGTCGAGCTTCGTGCGCGTGAAGCCCGGCCGGTCGCGCTCGATGAGCAGCAGCGACACGCCCGCGGCGCCCGGGCCGCCCGTGCGCACGGCGACGGTGAAGTAGTCGGCGCGCATGCCCGAAGTGATGAAAGTCTTTTCTCCGGTGACGACAAAATCATTCTTGTCTCGAACCGCTCGTGTCAACAAATTCGCGACGTCCGATCCTCCGCTCGGCTCGGTGATCGCGAGCGCGCTGATCTTCTCGCCCGAGAGTATCGCGGACAGCACGCGGCGCTTGAGCTCGTCGCTGCCCACCGCGGCGATCGGCGGCGCGCCGATGGTGTGCGAGAACAGGCTCGCCGACACCCCGCCCGTGCCCGCGCGCGCGAATTCCTCGGCGCTCTGGATGCGGAAGAAATAATCGGCGGGCACGCCGCCGTAAGCCTCGGGGAAGCCCGGCGCGAACAGTCCCGCGGCGGCGGCCTTGCGGTAGAGCTCGCGCGGGAACTCGCCCGCCTCGTCCCAGGCCGCGGCGTGCGGCAGGATTTCGCGCTCGACGAAGCGCCGCACGGTCTCGCGAAAGGCCTCGTGCGCCTCGGTGATCGCCGGGTGCCGGATCATGCCGGCTCGAACTCCACGAGCAGCTTTCCCGGCGCGACCTGCGTGCCCGCGGCAACGTGCACGGACTTGATCTTCGAATCGAAGTTCAAATTCAAGCCATGCTCCATCTTCATCGCCTCGAGCACGACGAGCGGCGTGCCCTTCGCCACCGTGTCGCCTGCCTTCGCGTTGACGGCGACCACGCGGCCGTTCATCGGCGCCACCAGCCGGCCTTCCCTGGCGTCGGCGTCCTTCCTCTCGGGCGGGTCGTAGAGCGAGTTGCGCAGCGAACCGGCCTCCAGGTGCACGGTATCGCCTTCGACGACATGGACGGGCGCGCGATCCTTGCGTTCGATCCTGACTTCCAGGACTTCGCGGCCGAACTTCGCGCGTGCACGGTGCGCGGGATTGTTGCTCCAGCCGGTCCATTCGCCGTAGTCGGCGGCGAGCAGGCAGGCCGCAAGCCGGCGATCCGGCTTTTCTGTCTCAAATCTGTTTCTAGAAAGAAAATCCGTGGTGACTGGCCCGGCACCAAAAGCATCACTTCTGAGAATCAGAGACAAGAACCTCTTGTTGGTCGGCAGCCCGAGCGCCACGGTTTCGTCGAGCGCCGCGGCGAGCATCTCCCGCGCGGCGTCGCGTGTGGGGGCGTGGGCGATCAGCTTGGCGATCATCGAGTCGTAGTAGGGCGGGATCTCCATGCCGGTTTCGAGCGCGTGCTCCACGCGCACGGCGGCCGAGGGCCGCCAGAGCGCGAGCCGGCCCGCCTGCGGCAGGAAGTCCCGGTCGGGGTCTTCAGCGCAGAGCCGCACCTCGATCGCGTGGCCGGAGAAGCGCACGTCTTCCTGGCGCGCCGGCAGCGGCTCGCCGTCGGCGACGCGCAGCTGCCACTCCACGAGGTCGATCCCGGTGAGCGCCTCGGTCACCGGGTGCTCGACCTGCAGCCGCGTGTTCATCTCCATGAACCAGAACCTGCCGTCCTCGAGCAGGAATTCGACCGTGCCGGCGCCCACGTAGCCGACCGCCTTGGCCGCCCGGATCGCCGCGTCGCCCATCGCGGCGCGCAGCTTCGCGTCGACGGCGGGCGAGGGCGACTCCTCCACGATCTTCTGGTGACGGCGCTGTACCGAGCAGTCCCTTTCACCCAAGTGGAGGCAGCGGTCGTGCGCGTCCGCGAAAATCTGCACCTCCACGTGGTGCGGGTCGAGCAGCGCCTTTTCGAGCAGCACGCGACCGTCACCGAACGCGTGCTCGGCCTCGGATTGCGCCGTTCTCAGCGCCTCGGCGAGCTCCCCTGGCGAGCGCACGATGCGAATGCCGCGCCCGCCGCCGCCGGCGAGCGCCTTCACCATCACCGGGAACTCCGGGTTCGTCCCGTAGCCGGGCAGCACCGGCACGCCCGCCTTCGCGGCGATCGCCTTGGCGTTCGCCTTGTCGCCCATCGCGCGGATTGCCGCGGGAGGCGGCCCGACCCAGACGAAGTTGTTTCGGTTTACTTCAATCGAAAATCCTTCGCTTTCGGCGAGAAAGCCGTAGCCGGGATGAATGGCCTCGGCGCGCGAGCGCTGTGCCGCCTCGACGATCGCGCGGATGTTCAGGTACGAGTCCTTCGGCGCGGCGCCGCCGATGCGCTCGGCCGCATCGGCGAAGCGCACGTGCGGCGCGTCGCGGTCGGCATCGGAGTAGACGGCAACCGTGCGCAGGCCCATGCGCTTCGCGGTGCGCATCACGCGCAGCGCGATTTCGCCGCGATTGGCGACGAGCAGGGAGCGGAACCGCATGGCGCGCGGCCTTCCGCCTAGCGCTTGGGCAGGATGTGCATGTGCTTGCAGATGATGCCGAGCATCACCTCGTCGGCGCCGCCGCCGATCGAGCCGAGGCGCCCGTCGCGATAGGCGCGCGACACCGGGTTGTCCCAGGTGAAGCCCATGCCGCCCCAGTACTGCAGGCAGGCGTCCGAGACCTCGCGGCGCAGGCGCCCGCACTTGAGCTTCGCCATCGAGGCGAGCATGGTGACGTCCTCGCCGGCGATGTACATCTCGCAGGCGCGGTAGGTGAGCGCGCGCAGCGCCTCGATCTCGGTCTTCAGCTCGGCGAGCCGATAGTGCACGTACTGGAAGTCGAGCACGGTCTGGCCGAACATCTTGCGCTCGCGGATGTACTCGATGGTGTCGTTGAGGGTGCGCGTGAGGCCCTCGACGGAGCTCGCCGCCGCCCAGAGGCGCTCCTCCTGGAACTGCTGCATCTGGTAGGTGAAGCCCATGCCTTCCTCCCCGATGCGGTAGCGCTGCGGCACGCGCACGTCGTCGAAGTGGAGCAGGCCGGTGTCCGAGCTCATCATGCCGATCTTGCGGATCTTCTTGGCCACGCTGACGCCCCTGGTCTTCATCGGCAGGACGATCAGCGTCTTGTTCTTGTGCGCGGCGCCCTCGGAGGTGTTGGCGAGCAGGCACATCCAGTCGGCCTGCAGGCTGTTGGTGATCCACATCTTCGAGCCGTTGATGACGTAGTCGCCGCCGTCCTTGCGTGCCGTCGTCTTGATCGAGGCGACGTCCGAGCCCGCGCCCGGCTCGGAAACGCCGATGCAGGCGACATGGTCGCCCGCGATCGCGGGCGCGAGGAACTCCTTGCGCAGCTCGTCCGAGCCGAAGCGCGCGAGCGCGGGCGTCGCCATGTCGGTCTGCACGCCGATCGCCATCGGCACGCCGCCGCAGCGGATGCGGCCCAGCGTCTCGGCGAACACCATCGAGTAGCTGTAGTCGAGGCCCGCGCCGCCGTAGGCCTCGGGCTTGGTGAGGCCAAGCATGCCGAGGTTGCCGAGCTTCTTGAAGACCTCGTGCGCCGGAAAGATCTCGGCGGCCTCCCACTCGTCGACATGCGGGTTGATCTCCGCGTCGATGAACTTCTTCATGGTGCGGCGGATCTCTTCGTGTTCCTGCGCGAATTTCATCTACGGCCTCGCTACGCCAAATTGCAACGGGTTCAAAGTTCTATTCTCAGAAACCAGGGACAAGCAAAAACCCAATACATTCCTCGTGTCGCGCGGATCGATGATGCCGTCGTCGAGCATCGAGGCGCTGGTGACGAACGCGCTCTGCTGCTTTTCGAAGTTCTGGATTATTTTTTCTTTGACTGAATTGATCTCAGAAAAATTGACTTCCAAACCCTTGCGCTTCATGCCGCCCTCCATCACGATCGCCATGGTGAGCGCGGCCTGCTCGGCGCCCATCACCGCGGTCTGCGCGTTCGGCCAGGAGAACAGGAAGCGCGGCTGGTAGGCGCGGCCGCACATGCCGTAGTTGCCCGCGCCGAAGGAGGCGCCGCACATGAGCGTGAGCTGCGGCACGGTCGCGTTCGACACGGCCTGGATCATCTTGGAGCCGTGCTTGATCATGCCGGCCTCCTCGGATGCCTTGCCGACGATGTAGCCGGTGGTGTTCTGCAGGTACAGCAGCGGCAGGCCGGCCTGGCAGCAGGCCTGGATGAAATGCGTCGCCTTCGTCGCGCCGGCCGGGTCGAGCGGACCGTTGTTGGTGACGATGCCGATGCGCACGCCCTGGATCGCGGCGTGGCCGCAAACCGTCGCTGCGCCGTAGTCGGGCTTGAAATCGAGCCAGTCGGAATCGTCGACGAAGCGCGCGATCGCCTCGCGCATGTCCACGGGCTTGCGGTAGTCCGCGGGCATCACGCCGAGCAGCTCCTCGGCGGGATACCGGGGAGGTTTCGAGTTCCCAGGTCCTCTTTCCGATGCGAAATTCAAGCGACTCAACACTTCTCTCGCCAATCGCACCCCGTCCGAGTCGTCCTCCGCGAGGTATTCGCCCAGTCCCGAGACGTGCGTGTGCATCACCGCGCCGCCGAGCTCCTCGTCGGTGGCGATCTCGCCGGTCGCGGCCTTGAGCAGCGGCGGCCCGGCGAGGAAGGCCTTGGCGCGGCCGCGCACCATGATCACGTAGTCCGAGAGCCCGGGCATGTAGGCGCCGCCGGCGGTCGAAGAGCCGTGCACCACGGTGACCACCGGCAGGCCGGCCGCCGAGAGGCGCGCGAGGTTGTAGAAGATCGCGCCGCCGTGGATGAACCCCTCGACGCGGTACTTGAGCAGGTTCGCGCCCGCGGACTCGACCAGGTGCACGAACGGCAGGCGATTCTCCAGCGCGAGGTTCTGCGCGCGCAGCAGCTTCTCGCGGCCCATATGCTGGATCGCGCCCGCGTCGATCCCCGAGTCGCTCGCGACCACCATTGCGCGCACGCCGGCGACGTAGCCGATGCCCGCGATCATGCCGCCGCCGGGGATGGTCTTCTCCGGGTCCGGATTGTCGAGGCAGTAGCCCGCGATCGACGAGAGCTCGAGCCAGGGCGCGCCCGCGTCGAGCAGGCGCGCGATGCGCTCGCGCGGCAGCAGCTGGCCGCGTTTGTCGAACAGGGGCCTGGCCTCTGCGGATTTGTCCCGTGTTCTCTTCTCGAGGTTCCGGAGAAGAGCGACGAGTTCCAGCATCCTCCTCCGATTGCTCAGGAAGGAATCCGACGACGTGTCGATCCTCGACTGGATCGCCGGCATTACTCGAGCACCTTCGGCTTCGCGGCCAGGTGGAAGCCGTCGAAGGGGACTGTCTGGAGGCTGGACGCTTTCTTTCTATGAGGCTTTGAATTCGGCACTCCGCCGTCGACCCGGACGCAGGATCCAGTGATGAACGCAGCGGCCGGAGAAAGCAGGTAGCAGATCGCCGCCGAGACCTCAGACTCCGTTCCAAACCTGCCTAGCGGCACGAGCTTCGGCAGCGCGCGGATGTGCTCGCGCATCTCGGGCGGATAGTTGTCCAGGCCGCTCGAGGCGATCCAGCCCGGCGCCACGGCGTTCACGCGCACCGGCGCCCATTCGAAGGCCGCGGTCTCGGTGAAGTTGAGCATGCCGGCGCGCGCCGCGCCCGAGTGGCCCATGCCGGGCATGCCCTGCCACATGTCGGCGATGATGTTGACGATCGCGCCCGAATTTCCCCTGCTCGCGGCCTGCTTCATCCACTGCGTGTAGCACTCGCGCGCGACCAGGAAGCCGCCCGTGAGGTTGGTGCGCACCACGGCGTCCCAGCCGCGCGCCGAGATCGACTCCAGCGGCGCGGCGAACTGGCCGCCGGCGTTGTTCACCAGGAAATCGATCTTGCCGAAGTCGGCGAGCACCTTCGCGACGGTCGCCTTGACGGCGTCCTCCTCGCGGATGTCGCACGCATAGCACCGGGCCTCGCCGTTCGAAGCGGAAATTTCCCTCGCCGCTTGATTCAATTTGTCGACTTTTCTTCCGATCAACGCCACACGGGCCCCGAGCGAGGCGAGCTCGTGCGCGGTGCAGCGCCCGAGCCCGGAGCCGCCGCCGGTGACGATCGCCGTCCGGCCGGAGAACAGGCCGGGACGGAACACCGAGGTGTAGCTGGAGGCGCGGGACATGGGAAATGGAAGCTTACCAAGCAAATGCTTGGCAAGTCTCGCCGCGCCCGCGGCTACTTGCGCGGCGGCGAGGCCCCGGGAGC
>DATIYN010000108.1:0-3634 GCA_035517595.1 Burkholderiales bacterium | reverse complement strand
GCCAAGAAGTACATCGAGGACGGGCACCACGGCGGCAAGGGCTCGGACGCGCACAAGGCCGCGGTCACGGGCGACACGGTGGGCGATCCCTACAAGGACACCGCCGGACCCGCAGTGAATCCGCTCATCAAAATCATCAATATCGTCGCGCTGCTGGTGGTGCCGCTGATCTAGCCGGCGCGGGACAAGGCCGGGAGGGGGGCCGCCGAGGGCGGCCCTCTTCATTTCAGCCGAGCGCGGCGAGGATTTTCGTCACGCAAGCGTCGGGCGGCTCGGCGACATCGATCTCGATCGCATCGGCGGGCGGCTCCAGCGCGGCGAACTGGCTTTCCAGCAGCGAGGCGGGCATGTAGCGGTGCTTGCGCTCGGACAGCCGCGCGCGAATGAGCTCGAGGCTGCCGCGCAGGTGCACGAAGCGGGAGCCGGCCAGGTCGCGCGCGAGAGTGCGGCGGTAGCTCTCCTTGAGCGCGGAACAGGCGAGGACCGCGTTCCCGCCGTCACGCAATTTGCCGTTCAGCAGCTCCAGCCACGGCTGGCGGTCGGCATCCGTGAGCGGCGTGCCGGCGGCCATCTTCGCGACGTTCGCGGGCGGGTGAAATTCGTCCGCGTCGAGAAACGGGAATCCGAGTCGCTCGGCGAGCCGTTCTCCGATCGTGCTCTTACCGCAGCCCGACACGCCCATGAGGATCAGGATCACGCGAGCCTGACGGCACCGATCAGGCCCGGCGCACGGGGTGGCCGCCGAACTTGGCGCGCAGCGTGGCGAGCAGCTTTCTCGCGTAGTCGGACCTGCCCTGGCTGGAGAAGCGCGCCATGAGGGCCATCGTGATCACGGGCGCGGGCACGCCGAGCTCCACCGACTCGAGCGCGGTCCAGCGGCCTTCGCCCGAGTCGGCGACCACGGGCGCCGCGCGCTGCAGGTCCTCGTCCTCGGCGAGCGCCTCGGCGCACAGGTCGAGCAGCCAGGAACGGACCACGCTGCCGTGGCGCCAGGTCTCGGCCAGCCTGCCCAGGTCGAATTCCAGGTCCTTGCGCGCGGCGAGCAGCGCGAAGCCCTCGGCGAATGCCTGCATCATCCCGTACTCGATGCCGTTGTGGATCATCTTGGCGAAGTGGCCGGCGCCGCTCGGCCCGCAATGCAGCCAGCCGCGGTCGGGGGCGGGTGCGAGGAGGCGCGCGAACGGCTCGAAGCGCTCGACCGACTTCGGCGTGCCGCCCAGCATCAGGCAGTAGCCGTGGTCGAGGCCGTGCACGCCGCCCGAGACGCCGGCGTCGATGTAGCGCAGGCCGCGCTGCGACATCTCGAGCGCGCGCGCCATGGAATCCTTGTAGAACGCGTTGCCGCCGTCCACGAGCGTGTCGCCCGCCGAGAGCATCGGCAGCAGCGCCGCGAGGCTGTCCTCGGTCGCCGGGCCCGCGGGCAGCATGAGCAGCACGACGCGTTCGCCGGCGAGCCGCGCGCCCAGCGCGGCGAGGCCGTCCACGCAATCGACGTTGGCCTCCGACGCGAGCGCTGCGCGCGCATCCGCGTCGCGGTCGTAGGCGATCACTCTCGCGCTGCCTCGCGCCATGCGCCTGGCCATGTTGGCGCCCATGCGGCCCAGGCCGATCACTCCGATTTCCATGCAAACCTCCGTCGGCCCATTCTATAATCCGCCGCGGAGAGAGGAGGATTCCATGAAGCGTCTGTTCCTGTGCGCGGCGGCACTGCTGCTCGCCTTGCCCGCCGCATTCGACGTGCGTGCGCAGCCGTACCCGGCCAAGCCAATCCGCATCGTGGTCCCGTTCCCCGCGGGCTCGGCCACCGATACGGTGGCGCGCATCCTCGGCCAGTCGGTGTCGGCGTCGGTCGGCCAGCCGGTGGTCGTGGACAACAAGGCGGGCGCCGACGGCGCGATCGCCGGCGCCGAAGTCGTGAAGTCGGCGCCCGACGGCTACACGCTGTTCCTGGCGACCAACAGCCCGATGGCGGTGGCGGTGGCGATGAAGAAGCAGCCGGCCTACGATCCGCTCGCGGATTTCACGCCGATCACCGACGTCGGCCGCTATACGTTCTTCCTCTACATCAACGCCGCGACGCCGATCAGGACGTTCAAGGACCTCGTGGCTTACGCGAAAGCCAATCCGGGAAAGCTCAACTACGCCACCGGCAACACCACGGGCATCGTCTCGTTCGCGCAGATGAACGCGCTCGCCGGCATCGAGATGACCCATGTGCCCTACAAGGGCGAGCCGCAGGCCGTCACCGACATCATCGGCGGTCGCGTGCAGCTGCTCTGGGCGACGCCGACGACGGGCCTGTCGCACGTGAAGGACGGCAAGCTGCGCGCGCTGGCGACGAACCTGAAGGCGCGCTCGAGCCTGCTGCCCGACGTGCCCACGATGGCCGAAGTCGGCATCCCCGGCTACTCGGTGGTTTCCTGGGCGGCGCTGTACGCGCCCGCCAAGCTGCCTCGCGGGCTGCAAATGCGCCTGCACAAGGAGTTCACCGACGCGATGAAGCGCCCCGACGTCATCGCGCAGATGGACAAGCAGGCGTTCCTCATGACCGGCAGCACGCCCGAGGAGCTCGGCGCCTTCACCCGGGCGCAGCTCGAGGCCTACCGGTCGATCCTGAAATCCGTCGGCATCCAGCCGGAGTAGGCCCATGACCCGGATTCTCGCAGGCATCCTCGTTGCGCTCGCGTGCGCGGGCGCGTCGGCGCAATACCCGAACAAGCCGGTGCGCCTCATCGTGCCGTTCCCGCCCGGCGGCGCGGCCGAGCTCGGCGCGCGCATCTTCGCGCAGCCGCTCTCGCTGCGGCTCGGCCAGCCGCTGCTCATCGAGACCAAGCCCGGGGCCGAGGGCATCATCGCCTCGGAGGCCGTCAAGCAGTCGGCGCCCGACGGCTATACGCTGTACTACGGCACCGCCACCGGCATGTCGTTCGCGCCCGCGGCGAAGAAGGTCGCGCCCTACGACCCGGTCAACGACTTCACTCCGATCTCGATGGTGGGCATTTTCGGCTTCTTCATCTTCTCGCACGCGAGCCTGCCGGTGAACAACGTCAATGAGCTGATCGCCTATGCGCGCGCCAATCCGGGCAAGCTCAATTACGGCACGGGCAACGCGACGAGCATCCTGTCCACGGCCCAGTTTGCCGCGCAGCAAAAATTCGAGGCGGTGCACATCCCTTACAAGGGCGACGGTCCGCTCACGGTCGACTTCCTCGCCGGACGCGTGAACTTCACCATCGCCACCCCCGGCAACCTCGCGCCCCAGGTAAAGGAGGGCAAGGTGAAGGCGCTCGCGACGCTCCTGCCCAGCCGCAATCCGCTGCTGCCCGATGCGCCGACGCTCAAGGAGGCCGGCTTGCCCGACGTGCCGATCACGCCCTGGGGCGGCCTGTTCGGCCCGGCGAAGCTGCCCAGGGACATCGTCGATCGCCTGAACAGGGAGATGGTTCTGGTGCTCGCCAGGCCCGAGGTGAGGGAAGCGTTCGGCAAGCTCGCCTTCGAGCCGCGCAGCTCGTCGCCAGAGGAGCTGCGTGCGTTCGTTGCCGAGCAGCTGCGGGCCTACGGCTCGGCCGCGCACGCCTCGAACATCAGTCTCGACTGAGCGCCGCCGGCGCTCAGTCCCCGCTCAGCGCGGCGT
>DATIYN010000107.1:0-2693 GCA_035517595.1 Burkholderiales bacterium | reverse complement strand
GTGAAGGCCACCCTTCGCCGCGCAGCCCACATCGGTTGGCCAAAGGCTATTGCATAGAGTCAGGCCATGAGCTTCCTGCTGAGGCCTAACCCCTCAATCGAGAGGACGTCACCCCGGCAAGCCGGGCGCCGCCTTTCATCTCAAACGTTAGGCCTCGAGAGGCCCTTCGGCAACTGCAGCGCCTCATCATTGCCTCTCTGGCACCCAGCGTGAGTCACTGCGTGCACAATTGGTGCGGTCACATCGCCCGTGAGAACCACAGGAGACATGAATGTTTACGCTTGACACTTGCTGCACCTTGGCACCGTACTTCGAGGTCCAGGACGGGCAACTTGACGCTTTCAAAGCTCTGGCGCTGAAGCTCGTCGCCAAGACGCGCACGGAGCCCGGTTGCATGCACTACGCCTTCTCCTTCAGCGGCAACGTCGCCCATTGTCGCGAGGGATACGTAGACGCAGCCGCCCTGCTCGCACATCGTGATAACGTTGCTGAATTGCTCGGCCAAGCGCTGAAAATCGCAAAGATCATCAGATTCGAGGTCCATGCGCCAGAGGCGGAGATCGCTAAGCTTCGCGGCCCGATGGCATCGCGGAATCCACAGTTCTTCGCGCTCGATGAAGGCATTCGCCGCAGCAGCGAGGCCTAACCCTTCCATCAAGGGGACATCGCAACGGCCGCTCCGCGGGCTCGCGGGAGACTGCCGGTGGTTGTCCATGCCGGACAAGGTGAGACAATCCGCATCATCAGTGCACGGCCGGCGACGGCACACGAGCGCAAACTCGGCGTCCGTGAACAGGGCGCTGCGATCGGTGCTGAAGGGGCGGCGGCCGCGGCGAGTCCCGGCGCGCTCGGGCAATCGCTGAAAGAGGATAGGAAATAACAGATGACGACCGCACTGTTGATTATCGACATCCAGAACGACTACTTCCCCGGCGGCGCGATGGCGTTGCACGGCCCTGAGGCGGCCGCCGCCAATGCGGCGAAGCTGCTCGCCGCGTTCCGGCAGAAGGGCAGGCCGGTGATTCACGTGCAGCACATCTCGACGCGGCCGGGCGCGACCTTCTTCCTGCCGAATACGCGCGGCGCGGAGATCCACGAATCGGTGAAGCCGCAGCCCGGGGAAACCGTGTTTCAGAAGAACTTTCCCAATTGCTTCCGCGACACGAAGCTGCTCGCGCATCTGAAGGGCGCGGGCATCGATGCGCTCACGATCGCGGGGATGATGACGCACATGTGCGTAGATACGACGACGCGCGCCGCTGCCGACCTCGGCTTTGCGTGCTCGCTGGCGCACGATGCGACCGCAACGCGCGAGCTCGCCTTCGGCGGCGCGAAGGTGCCCGCCGAGCAGGTGCAGCTGTCCTACCTGGCGGGCCTGAACGGCCCGTTCGCGAAGGTGCTGCCCGCCGACGAGCTGTGCCGGGCGCTCTGAACATCCGCGTCAAGGTGAAGCCGAACGCGCGCGCGAGCTCGCTCGAGCGGCTCGAGGACGGCAGCTGGCGCGCGCGGCTGAAGGCGCCGCCGGTGGACGGCAAGGCGAACGCCGAGCTGATCGCGCTGGTCGCCGAGCGCTTCGGCGTGCGCAAGGCGGACGTCGAGATCCGCAGCGGCGCGTCGGGGCGCATGAAGCTCGTGCGCATCGGCGCGGCCTGATGCCGGCGAACCGGCCGGTCACGCAGGACGAGTTCATGCGGCTCCTGCGCCGCGCGCAGGCGCTCGAGCTGGAGGGCCGCACGGCCGACGCCATCGCGGCCTACGAGGACTGCATCGCCGCGAATCCGGGCCATGCCTACCCGTTCACGCGACGCGCGCTGCTGAAGTTCCGCGGGCATTTCGGGTCGCCGCCCGCGCCGCCCGCGCAGAGGGCGGAGGTGCCGCGGCTCACCCTTTCCGTGCTCGGGCAAAAGGGCCGCTTCGGCAACCAGCTGCTGCAGTACGGATTCCTGCGCATGTACGCCGCCGAGCACGGCCTCGCGGTGGAGGCGCCCGACTGGATCGGCCGCGACCTGTTCGACCTGAACGACCCGGCGCGCGGCGCGCCGCTGCCCGCGGTGCGCGAGGACGAGCACGACCTCGTCGCCTCGCTCAACCGCACGGTGCCCGAGGTCTGGCGCGATGCGGACCTGTTCGGGTTCTGCTGCTACCCGACGGGCGGCCTGCGCCGCTACCGCGACCTGTTCCGGAATCTCTACCGGCCCGGGCGCAAGGTGGCGGCGATCGCGGCCTCGGCCGAGGCGCAGCTGCGCGCGCGCGGCGCCACGCTGGTCGCGGTGCACCTGCGGCGCGGCGATTTCGGCGAGGGACGCTTCTGGATCGCGCCGGCCGAGTGGTATGCGAAGTGGCTGCGGACAATGTGGCCCGCGCTGCAGCGCCCGGTGCTCTACGTGGCGACCGACGACGCCGCGGCCGCGCAGGAGCTCTCCGAATTTGCTCCGGTGACGGCACGGGATCTCGGCCTGGAGGTGCCCGGCGCGGAGTTCTACCCGGATTTTCATCTGCTCACGCAATCGGATGCGCTGGCGATCTCCAACAGCACCTTCTCGTTCGCCGCTGCAATGCTCAACGCGCGCGCGCGAACTTTCGTGCGCCCGGCGCGCGAAGCCGGAGGGCTGGTCGACTTCGATCCCTGGGACGCGCCGGTGCTCCTCTGACCGATGGCCGGCGCTCCCTTTCTCGTCGCGGCGATGTACACG
>DATIYN010000106.1:0-10959 GCA_035517595.1 Burkholderiales bacterium | reverse complement strand
GTCGCCGCGCACCGCGAGCGGCGCACGGCGCAGCTCTACGCGATGAGCCGCGAGCTTGCCGCGACGCGCGGCCAGGAGGCCATGGCGCGCGTCTCGGTGCGCCACGTGAGCGAAGTCTTCGACAGCCAGGTCGTCGTGCTGCTGCCCGGGGCGGGCGGCCGGCTGCACTACCCACGCGGCGACAGCATCAGCGGCTCGCTGCACGGCGCCGACCTCGCGGTCGCGCAATGGGTCCACGACCACGGCGAACCCGCGGGCCACGGCACGCACACGCTGCCGGCCGCCGAGGCGCTCTACGTGCCGCTCAAGGGCAGCCAAGCCTGCCTCGGCGTGCTCGGCGTGCTGCCCGCGAACCCGCGCCGCGTGCTGCTGCCCGAGCAGTTCCACCTGCTCGAGACCTTCGCCGGGCAGATCGCGCTCGCGATCGAGCGCGCGCAGCTTGCCGAGCGGGCGCAGCACGCGCAGGTGAGCGCCGAGACCGAGGGACTGCGCAACGCGCTGCTCGCCTCAATCTCGCATGACCTGCGCACGCCGCTCGCCGTCATCTCGGGCGCTTCCTCCAGCCTCTCCGAGCGCGGCGAGCAGATGGGGGCCGCGGAGCGCGCGGCGCTCGCGCGCAGCGTGTTCCTGCAGTCGCAGCAGATGGCCTCGCTGGTCGCCAACGTGCTCGAGATGACGCGCCTGGAGGCCGGCAGCATCGCGCTCGACCTCGACTGGCACGCGCTCGGCGAGATCGTCGGCGCGGTGCTGCACCGCATGCAGCGCTCGCTCGCCGGATATCCGGTCCAGGTCGACCTGCCCGCCGACCTGCCGCTCGTGCGCGTGGATGCCGCGCTCATCGAGCAGGTGATCGCCAACCTGCTCGAGAACGCGACCAAGTACACGCCGGCGGGCACCGCGATCCGCCTGAGCGCCCGCCAGGACGCGGGCGTGCTGGAGGTAAGCGTCGAGGACTCGGGTCCGGGCCTGCCCGAGGGCGATCCCGAGCGCTTGTTCGACAAGTTCCAGCGCGGCGCGGCCGAGGGCGCGGTCGGCGGCGTCGGCCTGGGACTCGCGATCTGCCGCGCCATCGTCCGGCTGCACGGCGGCGCGATCCGCGCCGAGCGGCGCTCGCCGTCGGGCGCCGCGTTCCGCTTCACGCTGCCGCTCGCCGAGCAGCCGGATGCGCCCGCAGAGGCCGCGTGACGGCGCGGCCGCCGGCGATCCTCGTCGTCGAGGACGAGCCCGAGATCCGGCGCTTCCTGCGCACCTCGCTCGCCGCCGAGGGCTTTCGCGTGGTCGAGGCGGAGAACGGCGAGCGCGGCGCGATCGAAGCCGGCACGCAGAAGCCCGACCTCGCGATCGTCGACCTCGGGCTGCCCGACATCGACGGCGTCGAGGTCATCCGGCGCATCCGCGCCTGGTCGCCGATGCCGATCCTCGTGCTCTCGGCGCGCGCGCGCGAGCAGGCCAAGGTCGAGGCGCTCGATGCGGGCGCCGACGACTACGTCACGAAGCCCTTCGGCGTGGGCGAGCTGCTCGCGCGCGTGCGCGTCGCGCTGCGGCACGCGGCGCGCGCGCCTTCGGGCGAGGAAAAGCTGGCGCTCGGGCGGCTCGGCATCGACCTCGGGCGGCGCCAGGTCACGCGCGAGGGCAAGGAAGTGCATCTCACGCCGCACGAATACCGGCTGATCGCCTGCCTCGCGCAGCACTTCGGGATGGTGGTCACGCACCGGCAGCTGCTGCGCGAGGTCTGGGGGCCTTCGCACGTCGAGCACACGCACTACCTGCGCATCTTCATGAAGCAGCTGCGCGACAAGCTCGAGGACGACCCGATCCGGCCGCGCCACCTGCTCACCGAAACGGGCGTCGGCTACCGGCTCGTCCCCGGCGACGCCTAGATCTCGACCTTGGTGCCGAGCTCGATGACGCGGTTCGCCGGCAGCTTGAAATAGTCGGCGGCGCTGCCGGCGTTGCGCGCCATCGCCGCGAACAGCTTTTCGCGCCAGTAGGACATGCCGCTCGGGATCGAGGCTACCGGCACCACCGTTTCGCGGCTGAGGAAGTACGAGGTGGTCATGGTGTCGAGCTCCAGGCCCAGGCCGTCGGCCACCTCGAGCGCGCGCGTGACGTCCGGCTCGTTCATGAAGCCGAAGCGCACGTTCACGCGCCAGCAGCCGTTGCCGAGCTTCTGCAGCTTGACGCGCTCCTGGAAAGGCACCCACGGCTCGTCGGTGACCTCGACGGTGAGGAACACCACGCGCTCGTGCAGCACCCTGTTGTGATTGAGATTGTGCAGCAGCGCGCTCGGCGTGGCCTCGGGCGTCGCGGTGAGGAACACCGACGTGCCCGACACGCGGTGCGGCGGATCCTTGAACAGCGAGTCGAGGAAGGGCTTGAGCGGCACCGAGGACGCGCGCAGGCGGCGGAACATCGCGCTGCGCCCCTGGCGCCAGGTGGTCATCAGCAGGTACACCAGCGCTCCGATCGCCAGCGGAAACCAGCCGCCGTCGGCGACTTTCAGCAGGCACGACGAGAAGAAGGCGGCGTCCACCACGACGAAGCAACCGGTCGCCGCGATGCAGGCCCAGAGCGGATAGCCCCAGCCGTAGCGGATCAGGAAGAAGGTGACGATCGTGGTGACGAGCATGGTGCCGGTCACCGCGACGCCGTAGGCCGAAGCGAGGCGCGACGACGAGCCGAAGCCGATCACGGCGCCCATCACGGCTGCGAGCAGGATCCAGTTGATGCCCGGGATGTAGATCTGCCCGCGCTCGCGCGCCGAGGTCTGCACCACCGACATGCGCGGCAGGAAGCCGAGCTGGATCGCCTGCTTGGTCATCGAGTAAGTGCCGGAGATGGTCGCCTGCGAGGCGATCACCGTCGCCGCGGTCGCGAGTCCCACCATCGGGTACAACGCCCAGGCCGGGAGCAGGTGGTAGAACGGATTCACCAGCGCCGACGGGCGCAGGATCAGCAGTGCTCCCTGGCCGAAATAGTTCAGCACGAGCGACGGCGCGACCAGCGCGAACCAGGCGATGCGCACCGGACCCCGGCCGAAATGCCCCATGTCCGCGTACAGCGCCTCGGCTCCGGTGACCGCGAGAACCACCGAGCCGAGGACCACGAAAGAGGTGGTGACATGCTCGGTCAGGAAGTCGATCGCGTAGACCGGGCTCAGCGCGGCCAGCACGCCGGGGTGCTGCGCAATGCCGTGCACGCCGGCCGCGCCGATCGCGAGGAACCACGCCAGCGTGACGGGACCGAAGAGCTGCCCGACGACCGCGGTACCGCGTGCCTGCAGGACGAACAGCGCGACGAGGACGCCGACCGAAATCGGCACCACGTAGGGCTTGAACGCCGACGTCCCGACCTCAAGACCCTCTACGGCGGACAGCACCGAGATCGCCGGCGTGAGCACCGCATCGCCGTAGAACAGCGACGCACCGAAGACGCCGATCAGGAGGATCGCGTTGCGCCAGTTCGGGTTGCCCCGGATCGCCGAGGTGGCGAGCGCGAGCAGCGCCATGATGCCGCCCTCGCCGCGGTTGTCCGCGCGCATGATGAGCGCGACGTACTTCAGGGACACCACGAACATGAGCGCCCAGAAGATCATCGACAGGCCGCCGAGGACGTTCTCGGCGTCCAGCGGAATGCCGTGCGTCGGCGAGAAGGTTTCTTTCACCGCGTACAGCGGGCTGGTGCCGATGTCGCCGAACACCACGCCGAGCGCGAGCAGGGTCAGCGCCGCCGTGCTCGACTTGATCGGGTGCGTTCCGTTGGGCAGGGGCCGGGGTCGAGCGCTCGGGGAGAGGGGGCGAAGTCTGCCCTTGCACCGCACAAAAATCAAATGGCGTATCTTTGCGTTTTCCCTCGAACTGCGCTAGCCGATGAACCCGCCCGACAAGGCGCACTTCCTCGAGCGCGTGAGCCGCGAGATGGACGAGGACCTCGGCGCGCTCGAGCTTTCTCCGCGCGAGGCGCTTGCGGCGTGCTGCCGCATCCTCGCGAAGGAAGGCCACGAATCCGGGCTCGCGGGCCAGGTCACTGCGCTGGGTGAGAAGCCGAACACCTGGTGGACGCTCAAGTTCGGCCTCGGCTTCGAGGAAGCGACGGGCGACCGGATGGTCCTCGTCGACGATGACCTGAAGCCGCTCGCCGGCGGCCGCGCGAATCCGGGCGTGCGCTTCCACGTCTGGGTCTACCGCAAGCGCCCCGACGTGAAGGCGATCGTGCACACGCATGCGCCCTACGCGTCCGCGCTCGCCGCGACCGGCCAGCCGCTAAGGACGATCCACATGGACGGCGCGATGCTGCACGGCACGGCTCACCTGCCCGAATGGCCCGGCGTTCCGGTCGCCGACGACGAGGGCCGCATCATCTCCGGCGCGCTGGGCTCCGCGAAAGCCATCCTGCTCGCGAATCATGGTTTGTTGACTGCAGGAGATTCGATTGAAGAAGCCACCTATCTCGCGGTCTTCTTCGAGCGCGCCGCGCGCCTGCAGATCCGCGCGATGGCGGCGGGCGGTTTCAAGGAGGTAAAGCCCGAGCTCGCCGAGGAAGCGCGCAAATTCCTGCTGCAGCCCTCGATCGTGCGCGGCACGTTCTCGTACTGGGCACGGCGGGCTGCCGCCTAAAGGGATCAGGTCCCCTTTCCTTCCGCGGGCATGAAGCGCCTAGTCGATACGCGCTTCCTCGCCGACAGATTGATGGATTCTTTACGGCTTTGCGGTGAAAATCCCACGCGTGTCGCTCATCGGCCGCTTCCTTTCCAGCGAGGATGTCGCGGTGGCGCTCGACGTTCCCGACAAGATGCGGGCGTTCGAGGCTGCCGCGCTGATGGTGGAGCATCGCCACCACATCGACCATGCCGCGGTCTTCCGGGCCCTCTGGCGGCGGGAGCAACTGGGATCGACCGGGCTCGGGCACGGGGTAGCGGTCCCGCACGCCCGCATTGCAGGAATTCGCGAACCGATCGTCGCTCTGCTTTGCACCAAGCGTCCGATTGCGTTCGGCGCACCGGATCGAAAGCCGGTGTCCGTGCTCTTCGTGATCCTGGTGCCCGAGGATGCGAACGAGGAACACCTGAAGATCCTGGCGGCGGTTTCGGGCCTGTTCGCCGACGAAGACTTTCGCAACAGGCTGGCGGCGGCCAACGACCCGGTGGCCATTCAGCGCATGTTCTGAGGCGCCAGCTTCTCGCTAACTCCGCGACTGCAGCTCGACCAGGACCGCCGGGTCCTGGTCGCCTCTGCCCTGGGATTTGAGCAGACGATAGAGCTCGGCGGCGGCCTGCGCCATCACCAGGGAGACGCCGCACGCCTTCGCCACCGCAGCGGCGTTCTCCAGATCCTTCAGCATGATCGCGTTGGTGCCGAGCGGCGGCTCGAAATTGCGCATCGCCATGCGCGCGCCGAACACCTGTAGCGGCAGCGAGTCGGCGAAGCCGCCCTTGAGCGCCTCGGGCAGCATCTTCGCGTCCACGCCGGCGGCCTCAGCAAGGCGGACCGCCTCGGCGAGCACCGGGAACAGGCTTCCCACGATGATCTGGTTGCAGAGCTTCGTCACCTGCCCCGCGCCCGAATCGCCCATGCGCGTGAAGCGCTGCGCGAGGTGCATCACTACGGGGCGCGCGCGCTCGATGTCCTCGGCGCGCCCGCCCGCCATGATCGCGAGCGTGCCCTGCTCCGCTCCGGGGACGCCGCCGGAGACCGGAGCGTCGATCATCGCGATGCCTTTGGTTCCCAATCTTTCGGAGAAACTGCGGGCTGAAGACGGCGCAATGCTGGAGAAATCGATGACCAGGAGATTTCTCGCGCCGCTTTCAAAGATTCCTCGGGCCGAAAACAAGACCTCTTCCTCGGCTTTCTGGTCGGTCACGCACATCATGAGGATCTCGGAAGCACGCGCGACCGCCGCCGGCGACTCGGCGGCCTTCGCGCCCTTCTCCAGCACGGGCTGGAGCTTGTCCTTGCTGCGGTTCCAGACCGTGACCTCGTGGCCCGCGGCGAGCAGCCGCAGCACCATGGGCTTGCCCATCAGGCCGATGCCGATGTAGCCCAGCCTCATTTGCGCGGCCCGCTGTGCGTCACGGCGCCGCGGAAGGCGCTGCCGACCTGCGCCGCGTATTTTTCGAGTACGCCGGAAAGAGACCGCTTGGGTTTCCTGGGGGATCGTTTCTTCATCTCACCGGCGGAAAGATCAACTGAAAGCGAACCCCTGACTGCGTCTATGGCGATCCTGTCCCCGTCCCTGACGAGCGCGAGCGGGCCGCCGTCGATCGCCTCGGGGGAAACATAGCCCACCATCATGCCGCGCGTCGCGCCGGAGAAGCGGCCGTCGGTCACGAGCGCCACCTGCTCGCCCGCGCCCTGGCCGTAGAGCAGCGCCGTGACGCCGAGCATCTCGCGCATGCCCGGGCCGCCCCTCGGGCCCTCGTAGCGGATGACGAGCACGTCGCCCGGCCGGTAGGAGCGCTTGCGCACGACCTCCACGCAGGCCTCCTCCGAGTCGAAGACGCGCGCGCGGCCCTCGAAGCGCAGCTTCTTCAGGCCGGCGACCTTCAGCAGCGCGCCGTCGGGCGCGAGATTTCCTTTCAGCACCACGAGGCCGCCCGTCGGCGTGATCGGCCGCCGCGGGATCACCTTGCCGTCGGCACCGGGATGCGAGCGCAATTCGCTTTCCAGGGTCGTCCCGAAAATGGTCAGGCAATCGCCGTGCAGCGCGCCCTTCTTCAGCAGCTCGCGCAGCACCGCGTAGACGCCGCCGACCTCGTGCAGGTCCTTGGCGAGGTACTTGCCGCCCGGCTTCATGTCGGCGAGGTAAGGCGTGCGCTTCGACACGCGCGCGAGGTCGTCGAGCGAGAAGCGGATGCCCGCCTCGTGCGCGATCGCGGGAATGTGAAGCCCGGCGTTGGTGGAGCCCCCGGTCGCCGCGACCGCCGCGCAGGCGTTCTCCAGGCTCTTCCTCGTCACGAGCTCGCGCGGCAGCGGGCCGCCCTTCTTCAGGATCTCCATCGCTACGCGCCCCGCCTCGCGTGCCTGGGCACCGCGTGCCGGGTCGACTGCGGGCATCGTGGCCGATCCAGGCAGCGCGAGGCCGAGCGTCTCGGAAACCATCGCCATGGTGTTCGCGCTGAACTGGCCCGGGCAGGCGCCGGGGCCCGGCAGGCAGACGTGCTCCAGCGTATCGAGCTCCTTGCGCGTGACCGTGCCCGCGTAGACGCCGCCGACCGCTTCGTAGGCGTCCAGCACCGTGACGTCCTTGCCGTGCAGCCGCCCGGGCAGCGCCGCGCCGCCGTACATGAAGACGGAGGGCAGGTTGAGCCGCACCATCGCCATCATCATGCCGGGCAGCGTCTTGTCGCAGCCGGCGAAGCCGACGAGCGCGTCGTAGGCATGCCCGCGGCACACCGCCTCGACGCCGTCGGCGATGATCTCGCGCGACACCAGCGAATAGCGCATGCCGGCGTGGTTCATCGACATCGAGTCGGCGACCGAGATCGAGGCGAAGTCGAACGGCACGCCGCCCGCGTCGCGCACGCCCGCGCAGGCGTCCTTTGCGAGCTGACCGAGCAGCGCGTTGCAGGGCGTGACGCGCCCGTCGGTGGAAGCCACGCCCACGAACGGCCGCGCGATGTCCTGGTCCGAGAGGCCGAGCCCGCGCAGGAAAGCGCGGTGCGGCGCGCGGTCCAGGCCCTCGACGGTGACGCGCGAGGGAAGGATCGGAATGAATTTCGATTTGCGGGTGTTCATTTCCTTCCGGGTATTCTAAGCTTCGACCGAGGAGGAGCTCATGATCCGCATCGCGGCTCTGCTGTTGGGTGTTCTTTTCTTTCATGGAGAACTTCAAGCCCAGGCCTATCCGGCGCGCTCGGTGAAGATCATCGTGCCCTACGGCGCGGGCGGGCCGGCCGACATCTACGCGCGCTTCATCGGCGCGAAGCTCTCGGAGACGCTCGGCCAGCCGTTCGTGATCGAGGACCGCCCGGGCGGCGGCGCCGTGATCGGCACCGACGCGGTCGCGAAATCCGCGCCCGACGGCTACACGCTGCTCATGATGTCGAACACGCACACGGTCAACGAGACGCTGATCCCGAAGAAGCCCTACGACCTCATGAAGGACCTCGCGCCGATCACGGGCGTGAACTACTCCGACCTGATCATGGTCGTGCACCCCTCGGTGCCGGCGAACGACCTCAAGGAGTTCATCGCGCTCGCGAAGGCGAAGCCCGGCAAGCTCAACTACGCCTCCTCCGGGCCGGGCACGCCGTACCACATGGCCGGCGAGCTCTTCAAGCTGATGGCCGGCGTGGACATCGTGCACGTGCCGTTCAAGGGCAGCGACGGCGCGCGCACCGGCATCCTCGGCGGGCAGGTGCAGATGATGCTCGACGCGATCACGACGATGGCGCCCAACGTGCGCGCCGGCAAGCTGCGGGCGCTGGGCACCACCGGCAAGACGCGCTCGACGGTTCTGCCCGACGTGCCGACGCTCGCCGAAGCGGGCGTGCCGGGCTACGAGGCCGGCATCTGGCTGGGCCTGATGGCGCCCGCGGGCACGCCGCACCCGGTGCTGGAGCGGCTGAACGCCGAGGTGAACAAGGTGATCGGCACGCCGGAAGTGCGCGAGGCCTGGGCCAAGCAGGGCGCGATGCCGATGGGCATGTCGATCGAGCAGTTCGACAAGTTCCTGCGCGCGGAGATCGTCAAGTGGGCGCCGGTGGTCAAGGCGACCGGCATGAAGCAGGAGTGATGCGGCCGGCATGAGGCTGCGCGACAAGACCGCGATCGTCGTAGGCGCCGGCCAGAGCCCGGGCAGCGGCCTGGGCAACGGCCGCGCGACCTGCCTGCGTTTCGCGCAGGAGGGCGCGAGGATCATGGCGGTAGACCGCGCGCTCGCGCTCGCCGAGGAGACGGCGGCCCTCGTGCGCAAGGAAGGCGGCGACTGCTTCGCCTTCGAGGCCGACGTGACGAAGGAAAGCGCGATGGCGGCGATGGTCGCCGAGGCGATGAAGCGCTGGGGCCGCATCGACATCCTGCACTACAACGTGGGCGTGTCCCTCGGCGGCGGCGACGCGCCGCTCGCCGAGATCACCGAGGCCGCCTTCGACAACGTGATGGCAATCAACCTGCGCGGCGCGGTGATGGCCGCCAAGCACGCGGTGCCGGTGATGCGCGCGCAGAAGTCCGGCGTGATCCTCATGATCTCCTCGCTCGCGGCCATCGAGCGCTACCCTTACGTCGCCTACAAGGCGAGCAAGTCGGCGATGGTCGCCTTCGTAAAGCAGCTCGCGATCGACAACGCCGGGCACGGCGTGCGCGCGAACGTCATCCTGCCCGGCCTCATGGACACGCCGATGGCGGTGGACACGCGCGCGCGCAAGCTCGGCAAGCCGCGCGCCGAGGTGGCCGCGATGCGCGACGCGCACGTGCCGTTGCGCCGCAGGATGGGCACGGCCTGGGACGTGGCCAACGCGGCCCTGTTCCTCGCCTCGGACGAGGCGAACTTCATCACGGGCGTCGACCTGCTCGTGGACGGCGGCGGCGCGCTCGCGATCGGGCAGTGATGCGGCGCCGTCTGCTTCGCCCGCTGCTGCTGGTGGGGGTGCCGCTGGTCGCGGCCGCGATCGCGCTGAACTGGTACGCGCGCAGCGCGCGCTACGCCGAGACGGACAACGCCTACGTGAAGGCGCAGGTGATCCCGATCAGCGCAGAAGTGTCCGGGCGCGTCGTCGAGGTGAGCGTGCGCGACCAGCAGCGCGTCGCGCAGGGCGCGCCGCTGTTTCGCCTCGACCCGGTGCCCTACGAGCTCGCGCTCGCGCGCGCCGAGGCCGCGCTCGGGGTGATCCGCACCGAGATCGAGACGCTGCGCGCCGAGTACCGCAGCGCGCGCACCGAGGCCGAGGAGCAGGCCGCGCGCCTGCCCTTCCTCGAGCGCCAGAAGGAGCGCCAGGCGCGCATGAAGGAAAAGGGCATGAGCCGCGAGGACCTCTACGACGAGGCGCAGAACAACGTCGACACCGGCGGGAAGCGGCTCAAGACGCTGCAGGAGCGCGCCGAGCGGGCGCTCGCGGCGCTCGACGGCCGGCCCGACGCGCCGCCCGAGCGCCACCCGCGCTACGTGCAGGCGCTCGCGGCGCGCGACGAAGCGCGCCTGGACCTCGCGCGCACGCGCGTGGCGGCGCCCGCGCCCGGCACCGTCAGCAACCTCCGGCTGCGGCCCGGCGAGTTCGTCGAGCACGGCGCGGCCAAGTTCAGCCTCGTCGACGACAGCCCGCCCTGGATCGAAGCCAACTACAAGGAAACGCAGCTCACCGACATGCGCGAGGGCCAGGCGGCTGAATTCACCGCCGACGCCTACCCGGGCGTGACCTGGCGCGCGCGCGTGACGACGATCGGCGCGGCCACCGGCGCCGAGTTCGCGGTGCTGCCGCCGCAGAATGCGACGGGCAACTGGGTCAAGGTCGTGCAGCGCATCCCGGTGCGCATCGCCGTCGAGGAGACGGGCGAGCGCCCGCCGCTGCGCGCGGGCATGACGGTGACCGTGAGCGTGGACACCGGCCGCGAGCGCGGCGCGCTCCAGCTGCTGCGCGAAGTCTTCGCGCCGGTGCGCGCTCAGCCCGCCCGATGAGCGTAGCCGGCGCGCCTCAGAGCGGCGTCGCGGTTCCAGCCAGGCACCCGACGCTCGCCTCGGCGTCGGTGATCCTCGCGACCATCCTCTACTCCATCGACTGGACGATCGCCTCGGTCGCGCTGCCGCAGATGCGCGGCGCTTTCTCGGCGACGCAGGACCAGATCTCCTGGGTGATCACCTCCGACAGCGTCGCCTCGGCGATCATGATCCCCACCGCCGGCTTCATGAGCGCGCGCTTCGGGCGCAAGCGCGTGTTCGTCTCGGCGGTCGCGGGCTTCACGCTCGCCTCGATGGCCTGCGGGCTCGCCGATTCGCTCGCCGCCGAGGTCGCCGCGCGCATCGTGC
>DATIYN010000105.1:0-6973 GCA_035517595.1 Burkholderiales bacterium | reverse complement strand
GAAAATTCCCATAGGAGGCGGTGTGTCGATCACGGTTTCCATGAAGGTCAACGGCAAAGCTGTCTCCGCGCAGGTCGAAGAGCGCACGCTGCTCGTCGCCTTCATCCGCGAGTCGCTGCGCCTCACCGGCACGCACGTGGGCTGCGACACCGCGCAATGCGGCGCGTGCACGGTAAGCATCAACGGCAAGGCGGTCAAATCCTGCTCCATCCTCGCGATGCAGGCCGAGGGCGCCGAGATCACCACCATCGAAGGCGTGGCCAAGCCCGATGGAACGCTTCACCCGATGCAGGCGGCGTTCAAGGAGCACCACGGCCTGCAATGCGGCTTCTGCACCCCCGGCATGGTCATGAACGCGATCGACTTCGCGAAGAGCCATCCGAACCCTTCGGAGCAGGAAATCCGCGAGGCGCTCGAGGGCAATCTCTGCCGCTGCACGGGCTACCACAACATCGTCAAGGCGATCGGCGCGGGCGCGCGCGCGATGGCCGGCAAGTAGAAGGAGGCGCTCATGGGTGCTCCGCTGATCGGCGCGCGAATCCCGCGCAAAGAGGACTATCGCTTCCTGACCGGCGCCGGGCAGTACACCGACGACGTCACGCTGCCCCACCAGACCTTTGCGGCCTTCGTCCGATCGCCGCATGCTCATGCAAAGATCAACAAGATAGATTCCCAGAAGGCCAAGGCGGCGCCCGGCGTGCTCGCGGTCTACACCGGCGAGGACGTCGCCGCCGCCAAGCTGGGCGGGCTGCCCTGCGGCTGGCTGATCACCGACGTCGACGGCCAGCCGATGAAGGAGCCGCCCTACCCGGTGCTCGCGCAAGGCAAGGCGCGCTTCGTCGGCGAGCGCGTCGCGGTGGTGATCGCCGAGACGCTCGCGCAGGCGCAGGACGCCGCGGAGCTGGTGAAGGTCGACTACGAGACGCTGGCCGCGGTGGTGGACGGCCGCCAGGCGCTCGCCAAGGGCGCGCCGCAGCTGCACGAGGCTGCGCCGGGCAACAAGTGCTACACCTGGGCGATCGGCGACAAGGCGGCGGTGGATGCGGCCTTTGCCAAGGCCGCGCACGTGACGAAGCTCGAGTTCGCCAACAACCGCCTGATCCCGAACGCGATCGAGCCGCGCGCGGCGAACGGCGCCTACTCGCGCGCCGAAGACAGCTACACGCTCTACGTCGCGAACCAGAACCCGCACGTCGAGCGCCTGCTGATGACCGCGTTCGTGATGGGCCTGCCCGAGCACAAGGTGCGCGTGGTGGCGGGCGACGTCGGCGGCGGCTTCGGCTCGAAGATCTACCTGTACGCGGAGGACGTCGTCGTCACCTGGGCCGCGAAGCAGCTCAACCGCCCGGTGAAGTGGACCGCGGATCGCTCGGAAGCGTACCTCTCGGATGCGCACGGCCGCGACCACTACACGATCGCCGAGCTCGCGCTCGACAAGGACGGCAAGTTCCTCGCGATGCGCGTGAAGACCGTCGCCAACGTCGGCGCCTACCTGTCGACCTTCGCCTCCTGCGTTCCGACCATCCTCTACGCCACGCTGCTCGCGGGCCAGTACACGACGCCGATCATCCATTGCGAGGTCACGGCTGCATTCACCAACACTTCGCCCGTGGACGCCTACCGCGGCGCCGGCCGCCCCGAGGCCACCTATGTCGTCGAGCGCCTCGTCGAGACCGCGGCGCGCGACCTGAAGATCGACCCGGCGGAGATCCGCCGCAAGAACTTCATCCGGCAGTTCCCGTACCAGACGCCCGTGGCCCTCCTCTACGACACCGGCAATTACGACCAGACGCTCGACGCCGCGCAGAAGATGGCCGATGTTTCAGGTTTTCCGGCCAGAAAGAAGGCTTCCCAGGCGAAGGGCAAGCTGCGCGGGCTCGGCTACGCGTGCTACATCGAGGCCTGCGGCATCGCGCCCTCGGCGGTCGCGGGCTCGCTCGGCGCGCGCGCGGGCCTGTTCGAGGCGGGCGAGGTCCGCGTGCACCCCACGGGCAGCGTCACGGTCTTCACCGGCTCGCACGCGCACGGACAGGGGCACGAGACCACGTTCGCGCAGGTGGTCGCGGACCGGCTCGGCCTGCCGATCGAAAGCGTCGACATCGTGCACGGCGACACCTCGAAAGTGCTGTTCGGCATGGGCACCTACGGCTCGCGCTCGATCGCCGTCGGCGGCACCGCGATCGTCAAGGCGCTCGACAAGATCGTCGCCAAGGGCAAGAAGATCGCCGCGCACCTCATGGAGGCCGCCGAGAGCGACGTCGAGTTCAAGAACGGCGCCTACACCGTGGCGGGCACCGACAAGAAGAAGATGTTCGGCGAGGTTGCGTTTGCAGCCTACGTGCCGCACAACTATCCGCACGACAAGCTCGAGCCCGGCCTCAACGAGAACGCCTTCTACGACCCGTCCAACTTCACCTTCCCGGCGGGCAGCTACGTCTGCGAGGTCGAAGTCGATCCCGAGACCGGCCAGGTGAAAGTCGATCGCTGGGTGGCCGTGGACGACTTCGGCAAGATCATCAATCCGATGATCGTCGAGGGGCAGGTGCACGGCGGCCTCGCCCAGGGCATCGGACAGGCGCTCACCGAGGGCTGCCACTACGACGCGAGCGGCCAGCTCACCACCGGCTCGTTCATGGACTACTGCATCCCGCGCGCGACCGACCTGCCGAGCTTCCAGGTCGACACGCGCGAGACGCCCTGCACGCACAATCCGCTCGGCGTGAAGGGCTGCGGCGAGGCGGGCGCCATCGGCGCGCCCGCGGCGCTCATGAACGCCATCACCGACGCGCTCGGGGTGAAGGACCTGGCGATGCCGGCCACGCCGCAGGCGGTGTGGGCCGCGCTGAAGAACAGGAAATAGGAGACCGCCATGCACGCATTCAAGTACCACCGCCCCTCCAGCGTCGAGGCGGCTGCCGCGCTCGTGAAGGGTGAGGCCAGGCTGCTCGCCGGCGGCCAGTCGCTCGTCCAGGCGATGAAGCTGCGCCTCTCGTCGCCGTCCGACGTCGTCGACCTGGGCACGATCAAGGGCCTGGGCGGCATCAAGGCCGACGCCAAAAGCGTCACGCTGGGCGCCATGGCGCGCCACGCGGAGGTCGCGGCCTCGGCGGAGGTGAACAAGGCGATCCCGGCGCTCGCGGCGCTCGCGGGCATGATCGGCGATCGCCAGGTGCGCGCAATGGGCACCTGCGGCGGCTCGATCGCCAACAACGATCCGGCGGCGGACTATCCGGCCGCGGTGCTCGCGCTGAACGCGACGATCGCCACCAACAAGGGAAAGCACGAGGCCGACAAGTTCTTCAAGGGCCTGTACGAGACGGCGCTCAAGCCCGGCGAGATCATCACCTCGGTCACGTTCCAGGCGCCCAAGCGCGCGGCCTACGTGAAATTCAAGAACCCGGCCTCGCGCTTCGCAATCGTCGGCGTGTTCGTCGCCGACTTCGGCGGCAGCGTGCGCGTCGCGGTTACGGGCGCCGGCTCCTGCGTGTTCCGCCAGGCGGACATGGAGAAGGCGCTGGCCGCGAAGTTCGCGCCCGAGTCGGTGGCGAACATCAGGCAGAAGCAGGACGGGCTCAACAGCGACCTGCACGCGAGCGCCGAGTACCGCGCGCACCTGGTGACGGTGATGGCAAGGCGAGCAGTCGAGGCCGCGCTCAAGTAGGCGGCGCCGGCAGGCGGATTTCCGAGGAGGCGGAGGGAGCAAGGGCCCGCACTAAGGTGCGGGCCTTTTTTTCATGCCAGCTTCTGGAATCCGAACACGAAGCGCCGGATTCCGCTTTCCTCGCTGTCGCCCGAAGACCAGACGCCTGCGACCTCGAGCCAGCGGCCGTCCAGGCTGCAATCTCGCGACTGTACGGCGTCGGCGCCGGCCCCGCCCTCCGGGGCGCGCGTGATCAGGCGCCCGTTGTCGATGCGGTAGCGCCCGGCACCCGGGAAATTTCCGCGGAACAACGCCGCGTTCTGCAGCGCGGCAGCCCCGTTCGCATCGCCGCACCCGATCGCCGCCACGATGCGGCCCTGCTCCGTGAGAATGAGGTAGCCTGCGGGTAGCGGCCCCTTGACCGGTTCGCGCCGCTTACGCCCCCAGGCCTCGATCTCCATGGCACGCAACTCCCAGACGATGACCGCTCCCTGGCGCCCGTCTTCGCTGAGCGATTCGGTGAACGCCTGCCAGCCGAGCGACGTATCCGACTCTTCGAACATCGCCGCGCGCCGCCTAGGAAATCGCCTTGCGCTGGCGGAAACGCCAGATGCGCACGCGCAGCCGTACGCGCCCGAACCAATCCAACAGCTGGCCGCCCGCCTCTGCAAATACTGGCGGTGGCTCGATCTCCTTGCGCAGCCGCCGATAGCGCGCCGTCGTCTCGGCGCGCGCGAACCGCCGCCGTTCGGCCCTGCCTTCGCGCTGCAATGCCGGCTTCGATGCCATGCGCCCTCCCTGGACCCCGTACGCACCGACCTGTTCGCTGCCTGACCTGCCATCTACGGCAGCAGGGAAAGTCTAGAGAGAGCGCGGCGCGTTTGAAGCGGCGTGCGCCGCGCCCGGAATGTGCGCTTTTCACACCTGCCCGAGCGCCAGGCGCGGCGCTGCGGCGCGGGATGGCGGCGCGAAAAGCGGCTGGCGGCGAAGCGGCAAATGCCGGAAAATGCAGGGATTCTGCACCGCGCAATCGGAACGGCCCTCATGCCCCAGCCCCTGCCCAAGTCCATCGACGAGACGCATCAGCTGCTGGTCAAGGCCGACTACGTCGCCGACCGCAGCCTCGCTACGGCCCTGTACCTCGCGCTCATCATGCAGCGGCCCCTGTTCCTCGAGGGCGAAGCGGGCGTGGGCAAGACCGAAATCGCGAAGGTGATCTCGGCTGCGCTCGGGCGCGAGCTGCTGCGGCTGCAGTGCTACGAGGGTCTGGATATCGCGCAGGCGGCCTACGAGTGGAACTACTCGCGCCAGATGATCGAGATCCGCATGGCCGAGGCCGAGGGCGTGACGAACCGCGAAGGCCTCGCGCAGGACATCTTCGCCGAGAAATTCCTCATCCGACGGCCGCTGCTGCGCGCGCTGCAGCCCGCGGGCGCGCCGCCGGTGCTGCTCATCGACGAGCTGGACCGCACCGACGAGCCGTTCGAGGCCTACCTTCTGGAGGTGCTCTCGGATTGGCAGGTCACGGTGCCCGAGATCGGCACCATCCGCGCCGCGGAGCCGCCGATCGTGGTGATCACCTCCAACCGCACGCGCGAGATCCACGACGCGGTCAAGCGCCGCTGTTTCTACCATTGGGTGGACTACCCGGATGCCGCGCGCGAGCTCGAGATCCTGCGGCGCAAGGCGCCGAAGGCGGCGGCCGCGCTGTCGAAGGAGGTGGTCGCGTTCGTCCAGCGCCTGCGCGGCATGGACTTGTTCAAGCTGCCCGGGGTCGCCGAGACCATCGACTGGGCGAATTGCCTGGTGGCGCTGGACCGCATCGCGCTCGACCCGGAGACGGTCAACAATACGCTCGGCGTGCTGCTCAAGTACCAGGACGACATCGAGCGCATCGCCGGCGACGAGGCCGAGCGTCTGGTGAGCGAGGCCAAGACCGCCGCCGCCGCGGCCTGAAGCGATGAGCGCGGCCTCGTTCCTGCGCCGCCTGCTCGGGCGCGAGCGCCCGGCCGCGGGCCATCGCGTGCAGTACCTGGTGTCGCTGTGCGAGGCGCTGCTCGGCGAGCGCGGCGAGGTGTCGGGCGCGGCGCTCGCGCGCGAGGCGGTCGCGGCGTACGAGACCCTCGACGAGCGCAGCTGCGACCAGTTCTTCGACGCGCTCGCGCACGAGTTCGCGCCCTCGCCCGAGGCGGTCGGCCGGGCCGCGGACGCCTACCGCTACGAGCCGTCGGCGCAAAACCTGCAGCGGCTGCACGAGATCCTCGACTCGGCGCGCCAGGAGCTGTTCCGCCGCATGAACATGGCGCCGGGCGGCACCGAGATGCTGGTCGCGCTGCGCCGGAGAGTGCTGAAAGGCCTCAAGCAGCACCCGGCCTGGAGCGGCATCGACGCGGACCTGCTGCACCTGTTCCGCTCCTGGTTCAACCGCGGTTTCCTGCGGCTGGAGCGCATCGACTGGCGCACCTCGGCGATCGTGCTGGAGAAGCTCATCCAGTACGAGGCGGTGCACGCGATCCAGGGCTGGCCCGACCTGCGCCGCCGCCTCGCGGCCGACCGGCGCTGCTACGCGTTCTTCCATCCGCAGCTGCACGACGAGCCGCTCATCTTCATCGAGGTCGCGCTCACGCGGGGCATGAGCGCGCACGTGCAGCCGCTGCTGGATCTGCGCTCGCCGGTCGAGACGCCGTCGCTTGCCGATTGCGCGATCTTCTACTCGATCACCAACTGCCAGGAGGGCCTGCGCGGCATCTCCTTCGGCAACCTGCTCATCAAGCAGGTCGCCGAGGACCTCAAGCGCGAATTCCCCCACCTCGCCAACTTCGCCACTCTGTCGCCGGTCCCGGGCTTCCGGCGCTGGCTGTCGGGCGCCGATACGCAGGTCGCTCTCGCGCGCGGCCCGGAAGGCGAGCAGCGTCTCGCCCAGCTCGCGCGCGTCGCCAGGCCCGACTGGCACCCCGGCGAGGCCGACGAGACCCTGCAGAAGCTGCTGATGCGCCTGTGCGCCTGGTCCCTCGTGCACGCCAAGCAGGGCGCCGAGCCGCTCGATGCGGTGGCGCGCTTTCACCTGGGCAACGGCGCGGCGCTCGAGCGGCTGAACTGGCTCGGCGACACTTCCGCGGCCGGCCTCGCGCGCTCGGCCGGCCTGATGGTCAACTACGCGTACCGCCTGGACGAGGTGGAGCGCAACCACGAGCGCTACTTCGACGACCACACGGTGGTCGCTTCGCGCGCGGTGGAAAAGCTCGCGCGCAAGTCCCCTCTCGCCGCGGCGGCGGCGCCCGCCGAGCGCTAGCGTGTTTCCCGCGATCGACGCGGCAGGGCCCGGCCGCCGGC
>DATIYN010000104.1:0-3064 GCA_035517595.1 Burkholderiales bacterium | reverse complement strand
GCCTGGTGGCGCTGGCGGCGGCGCGCGCGCCAGCTCGAGCGCGCGCTCGCGCAGACCAGCCTCAAGCTCGAGCACCTGCAGCGCCAGTTCGAGCGCTTTGCGCCCGCCGACGTGGTCGAGCGCCTGACCGAGAGCCACGGCGACGCCGCGCCGCAGCGCCGGAAGGTGACGATGCTGTTCGCCGACCTGCGCGGCTTCACCGCGCTGTGCGACCGGCTCGACCCGGCGCTCGCGGTGACGATCCTGAACGACTACTTCCGCCACATGAGCGAGGCCATCGAGCAGCACCACGGCCACATCACCGAGCTTGTCGGCGACGGCCTGCTGGCCCTGTTCGGCGCGCTCGACACGAATCCCTGGCAGTGCCGGGACGCGGTGCTCGCCGCACTGGACATGCGCGCGGCGCTCGCGCGCTACAACGCGCAGCTGCGCGAGCGCGCGCTGCCCGGACTGCGCTTCGGCATCGGCATCCACACCGGAGAGGTCGTGGCCGGCATCATGGGCGCGGGCGAGCTGAACAAGTTCACGGTCACCGGCGACCCGATCAACGTCGCCTCGCGCGTCGAGGGCCTGACGCGCGACCACGGCGTCGACCTGCTCGTCACCGAAGAGGTGCGCAAGGGGCTGGACGCGCGCTTCCGGCTGCGAGCGATGCCCCCGGCGCTCGTGAAGGGCAAGCCGGAGCCGATTCGGACTTATCATGTCGAGGGTCTCGACGGCTAGCGCTCATCCGCCATGAATCTCTTCCCCGGCTTCGAAAAGCTGCGCCTGCGCACGAGCGGCGCGACCATCAACCTCGTGCACGGCGGCAAGGGCCCGCCCGTGCTGCTGCTGCACGGCTATCCGGAGACGCACGCCATGTGGCACCGCGTCGCGCCGGATCTCGCGCGCGCGCACAGCGTGGTCTGCGCGGACCTGCGGGGCTACGGCGCCTCGTCCAAGCCGCCGGGCCTGCCCGACCATTCCAACTACTCCAAGCGCGCGATGGCGAAGGACATGGTCGAGGTGATGGCCGCGCTCGGCTACCACCGCTTTCACGTGGTCGGCCACGACCGCGGCGGGCGCGTCGCGCATCGCATGGCGCGCGACCACGGCAAGCGCGTGCTCTCGCTCGCGGTGCTCGACATCTCGCCCACGCTCACCATGTACCGGCGCACGGACCAGGAATTCGCGACGGCCTACTACCACTGGTTCTTCCTGATCCAGAAGGCGCCGCTGCCCGAGACGCTGCTCGCCAAGCAGGTGCCGCAGTACATCCTCGGGCGCATCGGCCGCGGCCCCGGCGGCATCAAGGTGTTCGACAAGCGCGCGCTCGCGCAGTACGTGCACGCGTTCCGCGACCCGCGCACGATCCATGCGACCTGCGAGGACTATCGCGCCGCCGCGGGCATCGACCTCGTGCACGACCGCCGCGACCTGAAGAAGAAGATCCGGATGCCGATGCTCGTGCTCTGGGGCCGTCACGGCGTCATCGAGGCGATGTTCGATCCGCTCAAGGACTGGCGCGAGGTCGCCGCCGACGTGCGCGGGCACGCGCTCGACTGCGGCCATTTCCTGCCCGAGGAGCGGCCCGCCGACGTGCTGCGGGAGCTGCGCCGCTTCCTTGCCGATGGCTGACCCGGCGCCGGCCGAGCCGCGCGTGCGCGAGCTGAGCCGCCGCGGCCTGCTCGGCCCGGAAGAAGGCTGGTCGCTTGCGCCTGTCGGCGCGTGGATCATGATCGAGGGGCGGCACATCGGCGATCCGCGCGAGCTGCTCGAGGCGCTCGCGGCGCGCCTGGACGCGGCGGGCGCCGGCATCGAGCGCCTGGGCTTCACGGTGCGCACGATCCACCCGCAAATCGCCGCCTGGGGCTGCTACTGGTCGCGGCGCGGCGGCAGCGGCATCTTCACGGGGCGCCACGGCACGCAGAACAGCGACGCCTACATCGGCAGCCCGGTGCAGTTCGTCTACGAGAACGGCCGGCCCTACCGGCGCCGCCTGGAGGCGCTCGACGAGCAGCGCGACCCCGCGCTGATGCACGAGCTGCGCGCCGAGGGCATGACCGACTACTACGCGCTGCCGCTCTGGCTCGGCTCCGGGGAGCTCAACTTCATGACCACGGCCACGGCTCGGCCCGGCGGCTTCAGCGACGAGGACCTCGAGCGCATCGGCGCGCTTTCCAACCTGCTCGCGCCGCTGGTCGAGACGATCCACGCGCGGCGCATGACGCTCGGGCTGCTCGACGCCTTCATCGGGCCGCGCATCAGCGAGCGCATCCTGCAGGGCCAGGTCAAGCGCGGCGACGGCGACCGCATCGACGCGGCGTTCTGGTACTCGGACCTGCGCGGCTTCACCGCGCTTTCGGAGTCGCTGCCGGCGCCGCAGCTGCTCGCGCTGCTCAACGAGTACTTCGAGAACTGCGCCGCCGCCGCCGCCGCGCGCGGCGGCGAGATCCTGCAGTTCATCGGCGACGCGATCCTCATCGTCTTCGAGATCCGGCGGCCCGAGGACGAGGCGCGCGTCTGCGAGGACGCGCTCGACGCGGCGATCGACGCCTTCGACCAGCTCGCCGTCGTCAACCACCGCCGCCGGCACGCCGGCCTGCCCGAGATCGCCTTCGGCCTCGGGCTGCACCTGGGCACCGTCACGCACGCCAACGTCGGTGCGCCCGACCGGCTCGCCTTCAACGTGGTCGGGCCGGCGGTGAACAAGACCGCGCGCCTGCAGTCGATGACCAAGCTCGCGGGCGTGCCGCTGCTGCTGTCGAAGGAGTTCGCCTCGCGCATCGGCCGCCCGCTGCGCTCGATGGGGCATTTCGACCTCAAGGGCATCGGCGGGCCGCAGGAAATGTTCACGCCGGAAAAAGAGCTTTAGGATCAGGCGCCTGCGCCCGACTTGCGGGCGTAGCAGAAAGCGCGTTTAATGAATACGTTGCATCGCATAGCTGAGATCGTTTGCTAACTGACTCAGAGCATGCCGGGTAAGGCGGTCCAGGATTTCAGCCTGCCCTCCACCGGCGGCGGCACGTTCAGGCTCTCCGACCAGCGCGGCAAGCCGCTGGTGCTCTACTTCTCCCCCAAGGAC
>DATIYN010000103.1:0-5231 GCA_035517595.1 Burkholderiales bacterium | reverse complement strand
TCGCGATGCAGGTGAGGTAGAAGACGATGAAGCAGTACAGCGCGAATTCCGGCCCGCCCGTCAGCGTTATCGAGCTTCCGTAGCTCTTCGGGATGAAGAAGCCGCCGTAGGCGGCGAACGCCGAGGTGAAGCCGAGGACGGCCGCCGCCTCCTTGTTGGCGTCCTTGACCGCCTGTTCCTGCGCGGCCGCGCCCTTGCCCGCGGCGCCGCGCGTGCGCTCGGTGAGGAAGATCACGGGGATCATGCGGAACGTCGAGCCGTTGCCGATGCCGGTCGTCAGGAACAGCACCAGGAAGCAGGCGAAGAAGCCCGCGAAGCTGCCGCCGGAGCCGCCCGAGGGCAGGAACCAGAGCACGCCGACCACCGCGAGCGTCATGACGACGAAGTTCCAGAATGTCACCACCGCGCCGCCGAGCCGGTCGGCGAGCCAGCCGCCGAACGGCCGCACCACCGCGCCGACCAGCGGGCCGAGCCACGCGTACTGCAGCGGCGCGATGCCCGTGAACTGCGACTTGATGAGCAGCGGAAAACCGGCGGCATAGCCGATGAACGAGCCGAAGGTTCCGAGGTACAGCCAGCACATCAGCCAGTTGTGCTTGCGCTTGAAGATCACTGCCTGCTCCCGGAAAGAGGCCTTCGCGTCGGCGATGTCGTTCATGCCGATCCACGCTGCGACGGTGAAGATCACGATGAACGGCACCCAGACGAAAGCCGCGTTCTGCGCCCAGATCGTTCTCGCCAAGCCGGCGTCGTTCACGATCTGCTGCGGGCCGCCGGCGAGCGGGCCGTAGACGCCCAGGCCGATCACCAGGGGCGCGAGGAACTGCACCGCGGACACGCCGAGATTGCCCAGCCCTGCATTGACGCCGAGAGCCGAACCCTTGTGCTCCTTGGGGAAGAAGAAATTGATGTTGGCCATGCTGGAGGCGAAATTGCCGCCGCCGAAGCCGCACAGCAGCGCGAGCACGAGCAGCGTCGCGTAGCTCGTCGACGTGTCCTGGATCGCCACGCCGATGCCCAGCGCCGGGATGAGCAGCGAGGCGGTAGAGAGCGCCGTCCAGCGCCGGCCGCCGAACACCGGCACCATGAAGGAGTAGAAGATGCGCAGCGTCGCGCCCGACAGCCCGGGCGCCGCCGCGAGCCAGAACAGCTGGTTCGACGTGAACTTGAAGCCGAGCGCCGGCAGGTTCACCGCCACCACGCTCCACAGCTGCCACACCGCGAAGGCGAGGAACAGCGACGGCACCGAGATCCACAGGTTGATGTTCGCGATCGCGCGGCCCTCCTGCTCCCAGAACGACTTGTCCTCGGGCGTCCAGATCGCGAGCGTCTTGCCCATGCGCTTGGTGACCGGCAGTGCGGTGGTCATCGTGTCTCCTCGGGGGAACTTCTGCGAACTCTAGGCGGGCGCGCCGGCGCAGCCTTGATGCAAATCAAACCCGCTGCCGGGCGTGAAAGCGCGTTGATCGGCGTCACGCTACTCGCAAAAGATCTCCGAGTCCCTGCGCCGGTACCAGTACCAGGTGCCCAGCACGCAGCTCAGGTAGAAGGCGACGAACACGTACCACGCGGCGTGCGGGCCGCCGGTCGCCTGCAGCGAGATGCCGACCACCACGGGTATGTAGAACAGCCCGAACGCCGCGATCGCCGCCGTGAAGCCGAGCGCCACCGAGGACTCGATCTCGCCCTCGCGCCTCGCCTTCGCCGCGGCCTCCGCGTCCCCGGCCCGGGCGCGCTGCTCGTGCAGCTTCATGAACACCGTCGGCACCATGCGGAACACCGAGCCGTTGCCGATGCCCGTGGTGAGGAAGAGCACCAGGAACGCCGCGTAGAACGCGCTCGCCGATCCCGGGTCCGCGCCGCCCGGCAGGAACGCGAGCACCGCCACCGAGGCAAGGAACATGACCACGAAATTCCACAGCGTCACGCGCCCGCCGCCGGCGCGATCGGAGAGCCAGCCTCCCAACGGCCGGACGAGCGCGCCGATGAGCGGTCCGACGAAGGCGTACTTGAGCAATCCGGAACCGGCGAACTGGGTCGCGAGCAGCGTCGGGAACGCGGCGGCGAAGCCGATGAACGAGCCGAACGTGCCGCCGTAGAGCCAGCCGAGCATCCATGAGTGCTTGCGCTGGAAGATCGACGCCTGCTCGCGGAAGGTGGCGCGCACGCCGCGGATGTTGTTCATGCCGAGCCACGCCGCGAACGTCGCGACCAGGATGAACGGCACCCAGATGTAGGCCGCGTTCTGCAGCCAGACGCGGCTGATTGCCGGGTCGCTGTAGGTCTGCGCGTTGCCGCCCCAGAACGCGAGCGCGCCGCCGTAGATGCTCACCGGCACCACCGCCTGCATCACGCCTACGCCCAGATTGCCCGCGCCCGCGTTCCAGCCGAGCGCCGTGCCCTGGATCCGTTTCGGGAACAGGAAGCTGATGTGGGCCATGCTGGCGGAGAAGTTCCCGCCGCCCAGTCCGCAGAGCAGCGCGATCGCGACGAACACCGTGTAGCTCGTCTCCGGATTCTGCACCGCGAGCGCCATCCAGATCGTCGGCAGCAGCAGCGTCGCGGTGCTGAAGACGATGAAGTTGCGCCCGCCGAAGATCGGCACCATGAACGAGTACAGCAGCCGCAGCGCCGAGCCCGAGAGGCCCGGCAGCGCCGCGAGCCAGAACAGCTGCCCCGTGGTGAACTGGAAGCCGATCTTCGGCAGCTCGATCACCACCACGCTCCAGAGGATCCAGACCGCGAACGACAGGAACAGCGCCGGCATCGACAACGCGAGGTTGCGCAGCGCGACGCGCCGCCCGATGCGCTGCCAGAAGGCCTCGTCGTCGGGCCTCCAGTCCACCAGCCACGTGGCCCGCGCCGCGCGCGCATCGAGCAGGTGCCCCTCGACCATCTGATCGCGCAGCCGGGCGTCCTTCTCGAGGATCTCCTGGCGCTCCGCGCGCTCGGCCGCCCAGGTCCAGATCATCACGCCGGCTAGCATCGCGTAGATCACCATGAACGCGCTCGAGCGCACGTTGGTCGCGTCCGCCGCGATGCCGAAGATGATCGGCAGCGTGAAGCCGCCCATGCCGCCGATCACGCCGACGAGCCCGCCCACCGGGCCCATGTTGTTCGGGTAGTGGTCTGCGAGGCTGCGGTAGACGCTCGCCTTGCCGAAACCCTGGGCGATGCCGACGACGAAGACGAGCGCGGTGAACAGCACGATCCCGACGCCGATCTTGTAGCTCGAATCGCCCTTGATGCCGTGGACCGTCAGCGTCGTTTGCGGGTAGGCGAGGAAGAACAGGCACACGATGCAGATCCAGAACACCCACCAGGTCACCCTGTCGCCGCCCCACTTGTCGGAGGCGAAGCCGCCCGCCGCGCGGATCACGCCCGAGGGCAGGGTGAAGAACATGGTGATGAACGCGGCAGTCTTGAGATCGAGGCCGTATTCGCCGATGTAGTACTTCGGCAGCCACAGCGCGAGCGCGACGAAGCCGCCGAACACGAAGTAGTACGCGAGGCCGAGGCGCCAGACGCGCGCGTCCGTGAGCGGCGCGAGCTGCTGGCCGAGCGTCGGGAATTCGCCCTTGCGCTTCCGTTCCTCGAGCTTCGGGTCGGGATACGTGAAGAACCAGAAGATCACGGCCATGACGAGCAGCGCGACCGAGTACACCTGCGGCACCATGCGCCAGCCGAACGCGACGACGAGCAGCGGCGCGGCGAGGTTGGTCACCGCCGAGCCTGCGTTGCCGACGCCGAAGATGCCCATCGCGGTGCCCTGCTTCTCCTTCGGGAACCAGGCCGAGGTGTAGGCGATGCCGATCGCGAACGCGCCGCCCGCGAGGCCCACGAACAGGCCGATGACGAGGTACTGCCAGAATTGCGTCGCGAAGGCGAGCCCGTAGGTGGGGATCGCCACCAGGACCATGTGGATGAAGTAGACGATGCGCCCGCCGAAGCGGTCGGTGAGCACGCCGAGCGGCAGGCGGATGAGCGAGCCGGTGAGGATCGGCGTCGCCACCAGCAGGCCGAACTCGGTCTCGCTTAGGCCAAGCTCGTTCTTGATGCGGATGCCGATGATCGAGAACATGGTCCAGATGGCGAAGTTGACCGTGAAGGCCAACGTGTTCATCGTGAGGACCGAGTAGCTCTTTGCCTTTTCGGTGCCGAACATGGCGCACGCTCCTGGGGGCGATTGGCGCCGAGTCTAGGGCCGCGCGCAGGCGGCCGATTTGAGATTGATCAGGAAAATCCGCCTTGCGGCGGGGACGGCCTATCCTGCCGGGCCGCGGGCGATGATCGCCTTCACCGCCTCCGGATCCGGGGGGACGACCTCGAAGCGCTGGGGCAGGTTCTCGATGCCATCGAAACCGGGCGGACGCGCGGGCTCGCGCCCGAGCGCCTCGCGGATGGTCTCGGCGAACTTGGCCGGCTGCGCGGTCTCCAGGCAGACGAGCGGCACGCCCGCTTCCCGGTGCGCGAGTCCGACCTTCACGCCGTCGGCGGTGTGCGGGTCGATGGTGACGCCATACTTCGCGTGCACCTGCCTTATGGTGGCGAGGCGATCGGCGTGCGTGCTGCGCCCGGAAACGAACCCCGCGCGCTCGACGTCGAGCTTGAATTCCTTCCTTGCGAACAGTTCCTTCAGCCGCGCGGCATCCCTGCCCACCAGATCGAAGACGTACCTCTCGAAGTTCGAGGCGCGCGAGATGTCCATCGAGGGGCTCGAGGTCGCCTGCGCCGAGCTGCGCGGCCGGTAGCGGCCGGTGCGGAAGAACTCGTCGAGCACGTCGTTCTCGTTGGTGGCGAGGATCAGCCGGCGGACCGGCAGGCCCATGCGGCGCGCGATGTAGCCTGCGTAGATGTTGCCGAAGTTGCCCGAGGGAACCGCGAAGGATACTTCCTGGGAATCGGAAGAAGTAGCGGCAAAGTACCCTTTGAAATAATAGACCACTTGCGCGGCGACGCGCGCCCAGTTGATCGAGTTCACGGCGCCGATGCGGTGGCGCCGCTTGAACTCCGCGTCCGCGTTGACCTTCTTCACCACGTCCTGGCAGTCGTCGAAGGTGCCTTCGAGCGCGAGGTTGTGGATGTTCGCGTCCTGCAGCGCGTACATCTGCGCGCGCTGGAACGCGCTCATGCGCCCGTGCGGCGAGAGCATGAAGACCTGCACGCGCGCCTTGCCGCGCAGCGCGTGCTCCGCGGCCGACCCCGTGTCGCCCGAAGTGGCGCCGAGGACG
>DATIYN010000102.1:0-19124 GCA_035517595.1 Burkholderiales bacterium | reverse complement strand
GCGATCGCGCGCCTCGTGCAGCGCGCCGCGGCTTCGCGGCCGGCGCTCGTGGCCGCGGCCGACCGGATCGCGCACGCGCTGACCTGGGTGGTGCTCGCGGTCGCGCTGCTCGCGGGCCTGAACGCGGCGGATCCCTGGGTGGCGATCGCGGTGCTGATGGCGACCTGCCCCTGCGCGCTGGCGCTCGCCGCGCCGGTCGCGCTCACGCGCGCGGCGGGCGAGCTGCTCGCGCGCGGCGTGGCGCTCACCCGCGCGAGCGCGCTCGAGACGCTCGCCGCGGCGACCGACGTGGTGTTCGACAAGACCGGCACGCTGACCGCGGGGCATCTGCGCCTCGCGGGCACGCGCGTGGTCGGCGCGATCCCGGAGGCCGGTTGCCTTGCGCTCGCTCGCGCGCTCGACGCGCATCTCGAGCGGCTGCTCCAGGTTGAGCGAGCCCGCCGCGAGCGGCGCGCCCGGCGCCTTGGCGAGCGGCAGCGCCTCTCCCGTGAGCAGGGACTCGTCCACGCTGGAGCGCCCCGTCAGCACCACGCCGTCGGCGGGCACGCGCTCGCCCGCGGGCACCAGCACGCGGTCGCCCGCGGCGAGCGCGTGCGCCGGCACCCGCCGCGGCGCGCCCTCGGCGAGGCGCAGCGCGAACTCCGGCGACCAGCGCGCGAGGCGATCCAGCGAGCGCACCGCGCGCCCGCGCGCGACGAGCTCCAGGTAGCGCGCGCCCAGCAGCAGGAAGACGAGCATCGCGATCGAATCGAAGTAGACCGCGCCCGTGCCCGTGAGCGTGGCCCAGGCGCTCGCCGCGAAGCCCGCGCCGATGCCCAGCGCGATCGGCGTGTCCATGCCGGGCCGCAGGCCGCGCAGCTCGCGCCAGGCGCCGGCGAAGAACGGCCCGCAGGAAAACACGAGCACCGGCAGCGTCAGCACCAGGCTCGCCCAGCGCAGCAGCGTCTCGGACTCGCGCGCGAGCGTGCCCGCGCCGTCGTCGATGTAGGCCGGGAACGCGTACATCATCACCTGCATCGCGCCGAAGCCCGCGACGAAGAGGCGCCACAGCGCGGCGCGCCGCTCGCCGCGCTCGAGCTGCTCCTGGCGGCGCGGGTCCCAGGGCCAGGCGTCGTAGCCCACGTCGCGCAGCGCCTCGATGAGCGCCGACAGGCGCGTGCGCTCGGGGTCCCAGCTCACCTGCGCGCGCCGGCTCGCGTAGTCGACGTGCGCCCGCGTCACGCCGGGCAGCGCGCGCAGCGTGGCCTCGTTCAGCCAGAGGCAGGCGGCGCAGCGGATGCCGCCCAGCACCAGCGTGGCGCTGCGCTCGCGCGGCCCGCTCGACTGCGTGAATTCCCGCTGCGCTTGCGCGTCGTCGCAGGCGCGCGCGCTGGGCGCAGGCTCCAGCCGCGGCTTCAGGCCGGGCGCGGTGCGCGTCTCGTAATAGCGCTCGAAGCCTGCCTGCGCGATGGTCTGCGCGACCGCGCGGCAGCCGGCGCAGCAGAACTCGCGCTCGGCGCCGAGCAGCGGTGCGTGCCAGCGGCCTGCCGGCGAGACCGGCTCGCCGCAGTGATAGCAGGCAGCGGCCACTGCGGCGCGTGCGTCCGTCGCCCTACTGGACGCTGATGCGGCGGGCGCCGTTGCCCTGCTTCTTGGGCAGCGTGAGGTCGAGCACGCCGTCCGCGTACTTCGCGACCGTGCCCTTCTCGTCCACGTCGCCCGGCAGCGTGAAGCTGCGGCTCACCATGCCGTAGTAGCGCTCGCTGTGCAGGACTTTCTCGCCTTTCTTCTCTTCCTTCTCGCGCTTCACTTCGGCGCGGATCGAGACCTGGTCGCCGTTGACGTCGACCTGGATATCGTCCTTCTTCACGCCGGGGATCTCGGCGTGCACCTGGTAGGCCTTGTCGTCTTCCTCGACGTCGAGCTTCATCTTCAGCTCCTCGCCGCCCGGCAGCGCGAGCGGCTTCACCCAGAAGCCGCGGGCGAGGTCGTTGAAGAGGTCTTCGAACGGGGTGTAGCGCGTGAGGTTTGCCATGGCGATCTCCTAGTGGGAATTCAGCCGCTTCATCCTAGGGAACGCGCGCGCCGGCGTCTTGACGCCGATCAAATCCGTGGCAAGGATCGGCCCTAGAGTGGGTCTCCGGGAAAAAGCGCCTCGCGCGCAGAGGTAACGCCTTGATTCGCAAACCGGGCCGCTGATGGCGGCCCCCCAGCCCGTTCACCGCCTGGAGCTGCGCCTGCGCGAGCTGGCGCAGCTGTTCAATTCGCTCGACCCCGCGCCCTTCCTCGATCGCGACCTCGCGCGCGAGGCCGAGGAGTACATCGAGAGCTGGGCGATGGAGCACCCGCCCGGCAGCCGCCTGCACATCCACGTGCACCTGCAGAAGGCGCCCACCGAGACCGGGCCCGAGACGCTGATCGCCGAATCCATCCACCACTATTTCGCCTACAAGGGCGAGCTCGCGCGGCGCGAGCTGCACCGGCTGCTCGCGCAGGGCCGCGAGAGCCTGCTGATCGGCCTCGCGTTCCTCGCCGCCTGCCTGCTCGCGGCGACCGCGGTCGACCAGTACGCGAGCGGCGCGCTGCTGCGCTTCGGCCGCGAGAGCCTGACCATCGCCGGCTGGGTCGCGATGTGGCGCCCGATCCAGATCTTCCTGTACGACTGGTGGCCGATCAATCGCCGCCGGCGCGTCTACCGCGCGCTCGCGCACGCGCAGGTGCGCATCCAGCTGCCCGCCGCGCCGTGAGCTACTCCGACTGGCTGCCGCGCGAAGCGGTCGAAATCTCCCCGGTGCCGTCGCCCGGCTTGCTGTTCGGCCTGGATCGCGAGGAGCGCAAGGGTGGCGCCACGCGCATCGTGCGCGGCGCATCTGCGGCAACGCCCTTGATCCTGGTCAAGCGGTAGATGGGCAATTCGCCGAGCATGGGTAGTGTCCCGCCACGGTCCATGGACAGGCATTTTTCCAGCACGCCCAGGTCGAGCCCCGAGAAAGTGGCGCCCCTCGCCTGTGCCAGATGCGGATCCGCTTCGCCTGAGAGGCTTTACGCGACGACGCCCGAGGGGCCCGCATGTGAACAATGCCTTCTCGACGCGAAGAAGCAAATCGCCGGCTTTGCCGCGAATCCCTATGAATTGTTCGTCGAGTCGCTTGCGGCAGCGCTGGATCTTCGCGAGCACGAGACGGGACTTCACTCCAAGCGTGTCGCCGTCCATACCGTGCTGCTCGCACGCCAGCTCTACTCGAAGGCGGACGACCTTCGAGGAATCTACTGGGGAAGCCTTCTGCACGACCTCGGCAAGATCGGCGTCCCGGACTCGATATTGCTCAAGCACGGCCGACTATCGGCTGCCGAATGGGCGATCATGCGCGAGCATCCTGAGCACGGCTATCGAATCCTCGAAAGAATTCCCGAGCTTGCTGTTGCAAGCAAGATCGTCCTCTATCACGAGGAGCGCTACGACGGTTCGGGCTACCCTCATGGCCTCAAGGGCGATGCGATCCCGCTGCCGGCCCGTCTGTTCGCGGTCATCGACACGCTGGATGCCATGACTTTCGACCGGCCGTATCGGCGCGCGGTGCCGTTCGACGATGCAAAGGCAGAAGTCATGAAAATGTCGGGCAAACAGTTCGATCCTCGTGTGATCGAGGCTTTCCTGGAAGCAGAACCCGCGCTAAGGGAAATCGCCTCCCTCGAGCACCATTCTTCCCGGGATCTGGCGGGCGGCCAGAACGGATTCCCCGTCGGAAAGGGCTCTGGCGTCCCATGAACCCGCAACGCGAGGTAGGGATCATCGGCGAAGTCCAGGGGCCCGTCGTGGACATTGCCTGCGCCGTCCTTCCTCCGTTGCACCGGGCCTTGTTCGCCCACGTGGATGGCGAGCGGTATGTCTTCGAGGTGCACCAGCACCTCAACCGCGCCGACGTCCGGGCCATTACGCTTCACCGTACGAGCGGCCTTAGGCGCGGCATGCCCGTTTACGACACTGGAGGTCCGCTCCGCGTCCCCGTCACGGACGAGTGCCTGGGTCGATTGCTCAACGCCTTCGGCGAGCCGCTGGACGGCGGTCCAAGCCTCCCTGCCGATGACGCGCGCGCGATCCTGGCGGCGCCCGCCCCAATGCAGGACACGCTCGCGCCTTCGGCCGTGCTCGAGACCGGCATCAAGGTGATCGATCTTCTCTGTCCGTTCGTGCGCGGCGGCAAGACCGGACTGTTCGGCGGCGCCGGCGTGGGGAAGACTGTGCTCATCATGGAATTCATGCATTCCATTGCGCACCTTCATCAGGGCGTGTCGGTGTTCGCCGGCGTGGGCGAACGCATTCGCGAAGGGCACGAGCTCTGGCGCGAGATGGCGCGGGCCGGCGTGATGCCGAGGACGACGATGGTGTTCGGCCAGATGGACGAATCGCCCGGCGTGCGCTTCCGAGTAGGCCACACCGCATTGACCTACGCCGAATACCTGCGCGACAAGCTGAAGCGCGAAGTCCTTTTCCTCATGGACAACGCCTACCGGTTCGTCCAGGCCGGCAGCGAGATCTCCGGCCTTCTCGGGCGCATGCCGGCGACGGTGGGGTACCAGCCGACGCTTCTCACGGAGGTGGCCGAGCTCCAGGACCGGATCATCTCGACGCAGCGCGGGGACATCACCGCGGTGGAGGCGATCTACGTTCCCGCGGACGACATGGCGGACCCGGCCGTGACGGCGCTGCTCGCGCACCTCGATACGTCCGTCGTCCTGTCCCGATCGCAGGCCGCCAAGGGCATCTACCCCGCCGTCGATCCGCTGGCGTCCGCGAGCCGGAGCATGAACCGGCGCGTCCTTGGCGACCGGCACTATCGAGTCGCGCAGCGCGTGCGCGAGCATCTTGCCCGCTACCGGGAGCTCGAGAACATCATCGCCATGCTCGGCATCGAAGAGCTCGGCGAGCAGGATCGCAGCGTGGTACACCGGGCGCGGCGGCTGCAAAGATATCTGACTCAGCCCTTCCACGTGGTCGCCGAGCACACCGGCGTCCCGGGCGCGGCGGTACCCCTTTCGCAGACCCTCGCCGATTGCGAGGCCATCCTCCAGGGGGTCCATGACGCGCTGCCGGAAGAGCGCTTCTACATGCGCGGGCGATTGAGCGAGGCAGGCGCGTGAGCACCTTCACCCTTCACCTGCAGAGTGCCGCGCAATACGAGCGCGTCGATGCCGTGACGAGCTTCGTCGGCGAGGACGCCACCGGACAATTCGGCATCCTGGCGTCACACGAACGCTTCATCACGTCCCTTCGGCCGGCACTCGCGCGCTTCGCGACCTCCAACGGCGTCTGGCAATACCTTGCGCTGCCGGGAGGGGTACTCTACTTCAATCGGGGGGAGCTCTTCGTCAGCACCGGACGCTACGCGAAGGGCGACGACTACCGGCGGATGCGCGCGACGCTGCATGAACGCATTTTGACTGAAGAAAAAGGCCTCGATGAACTGCGCTCGAGCGTGCGGCGCCTGGAGAACGAGATGTTCAGGCGTCTTTACGAGTTGCAGCGCCACGGAGCCTCCCGGTGACAGAACGAACCGAGCGCGCCGATTCCGAAGAACTCGAGAGGAATCTCGAGCGCAGCGCGAGCCGGATCGACCGGGCCGAGCGCGAGCAGCGCACGGTGCTTGCGCAGACCGCCTACCTTGGAACGCTGGGAGTTCTGTTCGTCGTTCCGGTGGTCGCGGGCGCCTATCTTGGCCGCTGGCTCGACGGCCTGTTTCCGGGCTATTCGCTTCGCTGGACGCTGAGCCTGCTGTTCGTCGGCATCGTGGTCGGTGCGGTGAACGTCTACCTCATGATCCGGGACTGAGACATGCTCACCTCGACGTTCCTGACCAGCGCCGGGACGTCGCTGTTCCTCGTTCTCGTCGCGTGGGCATCGACGCGGCGCCTGCGCCTGGAGCCCACGCCCTGGCAAACCGCTCTGGAGGCAATCTACGACGCGGCGCGCCAAGCGGTGGAAGACGTCCTGCCGCAACACGCGGCTCGGGTCATGCCCTTTATCGCGACGCTCTGGCTCTTCGTGCTGGCGGCGAATCTCATCGGGGTGATCCCGGGCTTGCAGTCGCCGACGGCCGATATCTCCACCACGGCGGCGCTCGCCGTCATCGTTTTCGTCTCGGTGCACGCGTACGGCATTCGCATCAGGGGACTGCGCGCGTACCTTCGTCACTATCTCGAGCCGAACCCTGTCATGCTTCCCTTTCACCTCGTCAGCGAGCTGAGCCGGACGCTCGCGCTCGCGGTTCGCCTCTTCGGCAACATCATGAGCCTGGAGCTCACGGCCCTCCTCGTCCTTCTGGTGGCCGGCTTCCTGGTTCCGGTGCCCGTGCTGATGCTCCATATCGTGGAGGCGTTGGTGCAGGCCTACATCTTCGGGATGCTCGCGCTCGTCTACATCGGCGGAGCCCTGCAGGCGCAGGAAGAACGCACGCTCGCTAAGGAGACCTGAATCATGAACAACATCAGCTGGATCGTGCTCGTGTCGACCGCGGCGGCGGCCATCGCCATGGCTCTCGGGGCGATGCTGCCGGCGATGGCCATGGGCCGCGCGATTTCCCAGGCGCTGGACGCGCTCGCGCGCCAGCCCGAAGCCGAGCGCTCGATCACGCGCACGCTCTTCATCGGCCTCGCGATGATCGAGTCGCTGGCGATCTACGTGCTGGTGATCGTGCTGATCATCCTCTTCCGCAATCCCCTGCTCGAGTACGTGCTCAAGTAGCCGATGGGCTCGATCACGCTTGACTGGACGACGTTTGCGCTCGAGATCCTCAATTTTCTCGTCCTCCTGTGGCTGCTCAAGCGCTTCCTCTACGGGCCGATCTCCGGGGCGATCGCGCGCCGGCGCGCGCAAATCGAGCAAACCCTCGCCGAGGGACGGCAGGCGAAAGCCAAGGCCGACGCGCTGGAGAGGCAATACCAAGGGCGTCTCGAGGACTGGGAGCGCGAGAAGGCGGACGCTCGCGCGCAGCTGGGGCGCGAACTGGAAAAGGAGCGGTCGCGCAGACTCGCCGAGCTCGCCGCGTCGGTCGAGCGGGAGCGGTTGCGCCGCGAGGCGGCCGCGGCCCGCGATGCAGAGCAGCGTCGCAGGGAACTGCAGCATTCCGCGTTGCGCCAGGGATCCGCGTTCGCCGCACGGCTTGCAGGCCGCCTCGCGGGCCCGGAGCTCGAGGCCCGGATCATCGATCTCGCGATTTCGGATTTGCGGCAGCTCCCCCAGGAAAGGCGGGACGCCCTGCACGCGGCCGCAGCGCAAACGCGCGACCCGTCGACCGCGATTGGCAGCGCCTACCCGATTGCCCAACCGCAGCGCGAGCAGCTAGTGGCGGCGCTCAACGAGGCGGCGGCGGCAAGGCTGGACCCCGTCTTTGCGGTCGACCCGGCGCTCGTTTCGGGAATCCGCATCGAGCTCGGGGCCTGGATACTCGCCGCAAACCTGCGCGATGAGCTCGCGGCGTTCGCCGATTCCGGAAATGACGCCGCCTGACGCGATTCCGTCCTCCGGCCTCGAGCGGCGCGAGCGCTGGATCGCCGATTACCGCTTCGACTTGCGCCTCCGGGAGCAGGGAACCGTCGTAGCGGTCGGCGACGGCATCGCCTGGATTCGCGGCCTTCCGTCGGCTGCCGTAGACGAGCTGCTGGATTTTGCGGACGGCAGCCGCGGCCTCGTATTCCACCTCGGGCGCGAGCTTGTAGGCGCCATTCTCCTGCGTGAAACTCGAGAGCTGACGGCTGGTCGCGCGGTGTACGGCGCCGCCCGCAGGCTTGCCATTCCGGTCGGCGACGAGCTCTTGGGCCGCATCGTCGACCCCCTCGGCACGCCGCTCGACGGCCTGCCGGCGCCTCGATGCCGCACGCATCAGCCGCTCGATGCGCTTTCCCCGCGCATCGTGGCACGCGACTTCGTGGACGCGCCCCTCTACACCGGCACGAAGATCGTCGACGCTCTGATCCCGATCGGCCGGGGCCAGCGGCAGCTGATCATCGGCGACAATGGCCTCGGCAAGACCACGCTTGCGGTTGATGCCGTCCTCAGTCAGCGCGGCCAGGGAGTGCGCTGCGTCTACGTGCTCATCGGCCAGAAGCGATCCGGGATCGTCGACGTCATCGACACCCTGCGCAAGGCGGGCGCGATGGAATACAGCACCGTGGTCGTCGCCGAGGCGACCGCGCTGCCGGGCCTCAAGTACCTCGCGCCCTTCGCCGGCTGCGCCATCGCCGAAGCCTGGAGCGCGCCGGGGCGAGACACGCTGGTCGTGTATGACGACCTCACGACCCACGCGCGCACCTACCGCGAGCTTTCGCTGCTGCTGCGCCGCCCCCCCGGCCGCGAAGCCTACCCCGGAGACATCTTCTACCTTCATGCGAGGCTTCTCGAGCGCGCGACGCGGCTGTCCCCGGAGTACGGCGGAGGCAGCATCACCGCGCTGCCCATCGTGGAGACCGAAGAGGGAGAGATCGCCGCCTATATCCCGACGAACCTCATCTCGATCACGGACGGGCAGATCTACTTCGACCGCCAGCTTTTTGCCGCCGGCGTGCTGCCTGCCGTCGATATCACGCGTTCGGTCTCGCGCATCGGCGGCAAAGCGCAGCACCCGCGTCTCAGAGCGGAAGCAGGCCGAATCAAGCTCGATTACCTGCAGTTTCTGGAACTCGAGGTCTTCACCCGCTTCGGCGCGCGCGTCGAGGCGTCCGTAGAGGCTCGGATCCAGCGCGGGCGCCTGCTCCGGGAACTCCTCAAGCAGGAAGCGCTTTCGCCCGCGACGCCCGAGCTTCTGCTCGCGTGGTTGATCGGGTTCAACGAAAATCTCTTCGACCGTATGGAGGCCTCCGCCGTGCCTGCGGCTCTGGCGCGCCTCACGCGCGCCGTGCGCGAGAGCGCACTGCGTCTCGATGATCCGCGCGAGAAGTGGGCCAGCGCCCTGCCCGCCCTGCTGCAGGCAACACCGTGACGCGCCAGCGCGACGTGGCGCGCGAGCTCGCCGCGCTGTCGGACATCCGGGGCATTCTCGACGCGATGCGAAACCTTGCCCTTCTCGAAACCAGAAAGATCGAGCGTTTCCTGAGCGCCCATCAGCGCGCGCTGCGCACGACAACCGATGCGCTTGCCGATCTCGTCTCTTTTTATGCCCCCTCGCCTCCGCGGCCGGCGCGCATACCCGTGCTCGTTTTGCTGGGATCGGAACGAGGCTTGTGCGGCGATTTCAATGAAGCGCTCCTGCGTGCATTCGGAGAACGCCGATCGGCTTCAGCCGGGCATCCGATGCTGATTGCGGTTGGTTCCCGGCTTTCCTCGCGCCTCAAGGGCGACCCCCGTCTTGCCCTCAGCCGCGCCGGCCCGAACATTGCCGAAGACGTCGACGCGCTCATTCCTCGGCTTGCGCGTGGCCTTGAAGACGTCCTGCGCCGAGGTCATGTCGCCAGAATCGATCTCGAAGCGCTCTCCCACGCGCCCGGCGATGGCGGAGTCAAGCTTACGAGCCTCAGCTCCTTCCCGCAGGATGACTTGCCGCAGCCGCCAGGAAATCCTCCGCGAATCAATTTGCCCCCGGCCGAACTGCTGAGCGAGCTCTCCGAGCGATACCTCGTCTTGCGCCTGCAGGATCTCCTCTATGGCTCGTTGCTTGTTGAAAACGAGTACCGGCTCAGGCACATGGATGCCGCCATCCGCAGGCTCGATGAGAATTCCATGGGCCTGCGCTCGAAGCGAAACCGCCTGCGCCAGGAAGAAATTACGGAGGAGATCGAGATCCTGATGCTGAGCGCGGGAGAACTTCGCCTCGGCGGGATCGCGTGACGGTTCGTGCGCGCCTTTCGCACCGGGCGCCGGGGGCGCGGAATCAGCGCTGCAGTCGCCGCGCGATGGCGCGCAATTCGCGCCGCCGCTTCGCGTCCGGCCGCGGATAGCGGATGTCGAGGCTGCGCAGGGTCTCGAGGATCACCTGCGAGACGATCAGCCGCGCATTGGGCTTGTCGTCGGCCGGAACCACGTACCAGGGCGCGTGGCGCGTGCTGGTCGCCTGCAGGCATGCCTCGTAGGCCTTGCGGTACTGCTTCCAGTAGCCGCGCTCCACGAGGTCGGCGCTGCCGAGTTTCCAGTTCTTGTCCGGATCGTCGATGCGCTCGAGGAAGCGTTTGCGCTGCTCTTCCTTCGACAGATGCAGGAAGAACTTGACGATGCGCGTGCCGCTGCGGTGCAGGTGGCGCTCCAGGCCGAGGATGGACCGGTAGCGCGCCGCCCAGAACGCGTGGTCCGTCGGCGGGCCGTCGGGTAGGTTCTCGCCGCGCAGGATCTCCGGATGCACGCGCACGATGAGCACCTCTTCGTAATACGAGCGGTTGAAGATGCCGATGCGGCCGCGCTCGGGCAGCACGCGCGTGGCGCGCCAGAGGAAATCGTGCTCCAGTTCCTCGGCGCTCGGGTGCTTGAAGCTGTGCACCTGGCAGCCCTGCGGGTTGACCCCGGACATGACATGCTTGATGACGCCGTCCTTGCCGGCCGCGTCCATCGCCTGGAAGATCAACAGCAGCGCGTAGCGGTTGTCCGCGTAGAGCTTGCCCTGCAGCCGGCTCAGCCGCCCGACGTGGTCGGCGAGCATGCGCGCGTATTCCGCCTTGTCGGCGTAGCAGGGGCTGGTGCGGGTCGGCCGGTCGCGCAGCCGTACCCGGGCGCCCGCCTCGACGCGGTAGCGGTCGATGTCGATTTTCATTCTGCTCGAGCGAATGCTAGCGCAAGCCGGCGCCGAAACGGCTTCCGCTACACTGCGGGCCGTGCCTCGCCATTCGCTCGCTCCACTGCTCGCGCCGAAGAGCGTCGCGCTCGTCGGTGCCACGGAGCGCGAGGGCGCGCTCGGGCGCCTGGTCTGGCAGAACCTCGCCGCGGGCAACCTGCAGGGCGAGCTCTATGCGGTCAACCCGAAGCACAACGAGGTGTTCGGCGTGCGCTGCCACGCGCTGCTGCGCGACCTGCCCCGGCCGCCCGAGCTCGCGGTCATCGTCACGCCGGCGGCGACGGTGGCCGGGCTCGTCGACGAGGCGGGCGCGGCCGGCGTGCGCGCCGCCGTGGTGCTGACCAGCGGCTTCGGCGAGACGGGCGGGCACGGCCGCGAGCTCCAGGACGAGATCGCGTCGGCGGCGCGCCGCCACGGGCTGCGGCTGCTCGGGCCCAACTGCCTCGGCCTCATGCGCTCCGACATCGGGCTGAACGCGACGTTCTCGCCGGTGCCGGCGCTGCGCGGTCGGCTCGCGCTCGTCTCGCAGTCCGGCGCGATCTGCACGGCGATCCTCGACTGGGCGCGCCCCGCGGGCATCGGCTTCAGCAGCGTGGTGTCCCTCGGCGCCGCGGCCGATGTCGACTTCGGCGAGATCCTCGACTTCCTCGTCGCCGATCCGACCACCGAGGCGATCCTCATGTACATCGAGGGCGTCCACGACGCGCGCCGCTTCGTCTCGGCGCTGCGCGCCGCGGCGCGCGCCAAGCCCGTGGTCGCGCTCAAGGTCGGCCGCCATGCCACGGGCACCCATGCCGCCTCCAGCCACACCGGCGCGCTGATGGGAAGCGACGCGGTGTTCGACGCCGCGCTGCAGCGCTGCGGCACGGTGCGCGTCAAGACCTACACGCAGCTGTTCGCCGCCGCGCGCATGCTCGCCTCGGCGCACCAGGCCGCCGGCGAGCGCCTCGCGATCGTCACCAACGGCGGCGGGCCGGGCGTGATGGCCGCCGACAGCGCCTCGGACAACGGCGTGCCGCTCGCCGAGCTCGCGCCGGCCACCCTCGCGCGCCTGGACGCGGCGCTGCCCGCGCAGTGGTCGCACGGCAACCCGGTCGCCATCGTCGGCGACGCGCCGCCGACGCGCTTCGCCGCCGCGACGGCCGCGCTGCTCGCCGATCCCGGCGTCGACGCGCTGCTCGTGCTCTACAGCCCGGTGGCCGTGACGCCGCCCGAGGCCGCGGCGCAGGCGGTGGTCGAGTCGGCGCGCGCGCGCGGCCGCAAGCTCGTGCTGGCCGCCTGGATGGGCGCGCTCGACCCCGCCCGCTCGCGCGCCACGCTGGAAGACCACGACGTGCCGAATTTCTACACGCCCGAGAACGCGATCGAGGCGTTCTCGTTCCTCTGCGCCTACCGGCGCAACCAGGCGCAGCTGATGGAGGTGCCGGCCGCGCTCGCGCGCGGCGAGCGCGCCTGGGTGCGCGATCCGGCCGCCGCGCGCGCGCTCTTCGACGCGGCGCGCGCCGCGGGCCGCGACACGCTGACCGGCGACGAGACGCAGGCGCTGCTGCGCAGCTTCGGCGTGCGGGTTCCGCCCTCGGCGGTCGTGACCACGCGCGAGGCCGCGCTCGCCGCAGCACGCAAGATCGGCTACCCGGCGGTGCTGAAGATCCACTCGCCGGACATCACGCACAAGAGCGACGTGGGCGGCGTGCGCCTGAACCTGCGCGACGACGACATGCTGGCCGCAGCCTACGACACCATGCTGCGCCATGCGCGCGCGGCGCGCCCCGGGGCGCGCATCGAGGGCGCGATCGTGCAGCCGATGCTGCGCTACCCGCACTCGCGCGAAGTCCTCGTCGGCGTCGCGACCGACCCGGTGTTCGGGCCGGTGATCAGCTTCGGGACCGGCGGCACCGCAGTCGAGGCGGTGCGCGACGCCGCGGTGGCGCTGCCGCCGCTCAACGCCGCGCTCGCCGGCGCGCTCATCGATCGCACGCGCATCGGCCGCGTGCTGCGCGCCTATCGCGACGTGCCCGCGGCCGACCGCGAGGCGCTCATCGAGCTGCTGTGCGGAGTCTCGGACATGGTCTGCGCGCTGCCCTGGCTGAAGGAATTGGACCTCAATCCGGTGATCGCGCACCCGGGCGGCGCGGTGATCGCCGACGCTCGCGCGGTCGTCGACTTGTCGCGCCTCGCCGCGCTGCCGCGCTACGGGCACATGGCGATCCATCCCTATCCCGCGGAGCTCGAGGCCGAGGTCGTGCTGCGCGACGGCACGCGCGTTGCGGTGCGCCCGATGCGTCCCGAGGACGTCGACTACGAGCAGCGCTTCGTGCGGGGGCTCTCGGAGCAGTCGCGCTACCAGCGCTTCCTGCACCAGCTGCCGGAGCTGCCGCCCGCGATGCTCGCGCGCTTCACGCAGCTGGACTACGACCGCGAGCTCGCGCTGGTGGCGTTCTCTCCGGACCGCAGCGAGTTCATCGGCGTCGGACGCTTCATGCCGAACGCGGACGGGGAAACCGCGGAATTCGCGCTGACGGTCGCCGACGCGTGGCAGGGCCGCGGGCTGGGGCGCGTGCTGCTCGAGCGCCTCTGCGACTGCGCGCGATCAGCCGGGTATCGTACGCTATTCGGGCACATCCTGAACGCCAATCGCGACATGCTCGGCCTCGCCGACCGGCTCGGCTTCGCGCACGTGGGCCGCGACGAGGATCTGGTGACGGTGGCACGCGCGCTGCAATAGGGCTACACTGGCCTCGCCAAATGGGCCGCAACGTTCCTAGTGGCACGCCGGAGGACGAGCGCTCGCGAATCGTCGAGCGCCCCGACGGCTTCTATTGGCGCTCCGAGGACGGCCTCAGCGAGTACGGCCCCTTTCCCACGCTGCACCAGGCGGTCTCCGACATGCAGGAACCGGACGAGAACGGCGCCTTCGAGCCGGGCGAGTCGCTCGCCGAGGCCGAGGACGAGATCGGCATCTCCGAGTGGATCGACCCGGAGACCGGCGAGCCCGCCGAGGAATCCATCCCGCGAACGGAGGACCACTGAGATGCAGATCCCGCTGCAGATCACCCTGCGCCACATCGCCCGCTCCGAGGCCGTCGAGGCCTCGATCCGCCGGCGCGCGGCAAAGCTCGACCGCTACCACCGGCGCATCGTGCGCTGCCGCGTGGTGGTCGAGATCCCGTCGCGGCACCGGCATCAGGGCAAGGAGTTCGTGGTGCGCCTGGACATCAAGGTGCCCGGCAGCGAGATCGTGATCACGCACGACCACCACGAGGACCTGTACGCGGCGCTGCACGAGGCCTTCCAGGCCGCCCAGCGGCGGCTCGAGGCCTCGGCGCCACTCATAGACCGGCGCTATGCCGGCAATCGCGCGAAACGATTGGAAGCGCTCGCCGCGATTCCTTAAGCTCTAGCGCATGGCGAAGGAAACCATGCGCGAAGGCAGCCTCGAAGCGCCGACCCGGCACCCGCTCGACTGGCGGAACGCCGACTTCTACGACGAAGCGAAGCTCGCGCGCGAGCTCGAGCGCGTATTCGACATCTGCCACGGCTGCCGGCGCTGCGTGAACCTGTGCACCTCGTTCCCCACGCTGTTCGATTTGATCGACGCCTCCAGCACGATGGAGATCGACGGCGTCGACAAGAAGGACTACGGCAAGGTCGTCGACCAGTGCTACCTGTGCGACACCTGCTACATGACCAAGTGCCCCTACGTGCCGCCGCACCCGTGGAACGTGGACTTCCCGCATCTGATGCTGCGCGCGAAGGCGGTCAAGTTCAGCAAGCACGGCGCTTCGCTGCGCGACCGGCTGCTGTCCTCCACCGACGCCATGGGCCGGCTGAACACCATTCCCGTCGTCGTGCAGACCGTGAACGCGCTCAACCGGAACGGCGTCTTCCGCGGAGCCCTGGAGAGCGCCCTGGGCGTGCACAAGGATCGCGATCTGCCCGAGTATGCGAGCCGAAAATTCCGCCCGAACGCCGTCGCATCGAAGTCGTTCGAAGAAAAGAAAGGCAAGAGCACGCCCGGCAAAGTCGCCGTGTTTTCCACCTGCTACGTCAACTACAACGAGCCCGGCATGGGCCATGACCTGCTCGCGGTCCTCGCGCACAACGAGATCCCGTACGTGCTGTTGGAGAAGGAAGCCTGCTGCGGCATGCCGAAGCTCGAATTGGGCGATTTGAAGGCGGTCGATTCCCTGAAGCAAAGAAACATTCCGGGACTGGCGCGCCTCGCGCGCGAGGGCTATGCGATCCTCACCCCGGTTCCGTCCTGCACGCTGATGTTCAAGCAGGAGCTGCCGCTGATGTACCCCGGGGATGCCGATGTGCAGGCGGTGAAGGCGGCGATGTTCGACCCGTTCGAGTACTTCGTGCTGCGCGCGAAGGACGGCCTGCTCAGGAAGGACTTCCGGGGCGGCCTCGGCAAGGTCTCGTACCACATTCCCTGCCACTCGCGCGTGCAGAACGTGGGCCAGAAGACCCGCGAGCTGCTGGAGATGATCCCCGGCACCCTGGTGACCACCGTGGAGCGCTGCGCCGGCCACGACGGCACCTGGGGCGTGAAGAAGGAATACTTCGAGAACTCCATGAAGATCGGCCGCCCGGTCTTTCGCCAGCTGTCCGAGGGCGGGCCCGATTGGATCAGTTCGGATTGCCCGATCGCGGCCCGGCACATCGCGCAGGGCATCGGGGCGGACAAGGAGGCGCCGCCCAGGGCCCATCCGCTCACGCTGCTGCGCAAGGCCTACGGAATCTAAGCTCCTTTGCGAGCTCGCGCCGGTGCAGCGCGTCGACTCGAGCGCCGTGATCCCGGTGTTCTGGCGCTGAGCGCCTAGCGCGCGAGCATCCGCGCCATGCGGTAGTACTCGAGATCGACGGGACGCTGGCGCGTGCCGGCCTCCTCCAGCGGCACGCCGACGACGTCGCGCGCCTGCAGGCCCACCATCACGCCGCTCTCGCCGCGCGCAAGCCGCTCGACCGCGGCGACTCCCAGGCGCGCCGCGAGCAGCCGGTCCCAGGCGCTCGGCCGCCCGCCGCGCTGCACGTGGCCGAGGATCGTGACGCGAAAGCCGAAGCCCAGCCGCATCGCGTCCAGCCGCTCCTTGAGCGCCGCGGCGCGCAGCTTCGCGCCCTCGGCGACGACGATGATGGCGTGGGTCTTGCCGCGCTCGTGCGCGCTGCGCACGGCCTCGGCGACCTCCTCGGCGCTCACCTCCTGCTCCGGAATCAGCGTCATCTCCGCGCCGCTCGTGATGCCCGACATCAGCGCGAGGTGCCCGCAGTGCCGGCCCATGGTCTCGACGATGAACGCGCGCCGGTGCGACGAGGCCGTGTCGCGCAGCTTGTCGATCGCTTCGAGGATGGTGTTGAGCGCGGTGTCCACGCCGATCGCCATGTCCGTGCCGTAGACGTCGTTGTCGATCGAGGCGGGCACGCCGACCACGGGCAGGCCGAGGCGATGCAGCGCGAGCGCGCCGCGCATCGTGCCGTCGCCCCCGATCGCCACCAGCGCCCCGATGCCGCGGCCGCGCAGCTGCTCGAGCGCGGCCCGCTGGACCTCGGGCTTCGCGAACTCCGGGTAGCGCGCGGTCTGCAGCACCGTGCCGCCGCGCTGCAGGATGCCTCCGACATCGCGCGCGCCGATCTCGCGGATCTCGCCCTGCGCCAGGCCCTCGAAGGCGCGCTGAACGCCGTGTGCCCGCAGACCGAGCCCGAGCGCGGTGCGCACGACCGCGCGCACGGCCGCGTTCATTCCGGGCGCGTCGCCGCCCGCGGTGAGGACGGCGACGCCGGCGGCCGGAAGGCTTTTGATTTGGGTCAAACGGACTCCTTGTAGGCCCGACGACCGAAGCAGGATAACGCTATCATGTGCCGCCGGACATGAAAGCAAGTTCCCAGGGAGGGTCGGTGCCGAAAAGCATCCTCGCGCTCGCAGCCGGGCTGCTCGCCCTATTCACGGGCCTCCTCGCCCCCGGCAGCGCGGGCGCGCAGGAGCTCCTCAACAACGAAACCTGCCTCGGCTGCCACGGCAACGAGGGCTTCTCGGTGCCCGGCGCCGACGGCAAGACGCGCGACCTGCACGTGTTCGCGGACAAGTTCGGCAAGAGCGTGCACGGCAAGCGCCTGTGCGTGGAATGCCACAAGAACATCACCGCGATTCCCCACGAGCCCGGCACGCAGGTGCGGGTAAGCTGCGTCGAGTGCCACGAGAGCCAGTGGAAGAGCGCGCAGCTGGAAGGCAAGGAGAAGGAGGCCGAGCGCATGGGCGCCGTGGTCGGCATGATCGACCGCTACATGAAATCGATCCACGCGCGCCCGAGCCGCGAGGACCAGTCGCGCACCAACGCCACCTGCTACAACTGCCACGACGCGCACTACATCTACCCGGCCGGCAGCGAGGAGCGCACCGAGTGGCGCCTGAACCTGCCGAATACCTGCGGCAAGTGCCACGCCAGGCAGCGCGAGGAGTACGCAACGTCGGTGCACGGCAAGGCCGTGCTCGAGGACAAGAACGCCTACGCCGCGGTGTGCTCCGACTGCCACAGCACGCACGACGTGGAGTCTCCGGCCAAGACCTCCGCCAAGCTCGCCATCGTCAAGAACTGCGGCAACTGCCACGCCGACAGCCTGAAGACCTACACCGGCACCTATCACGGCCAGGTCAACACGCTCGGCTACGCGTACACCGCCAAGTGCTACGACTGCCACGGCAGCCACGGCATCAAGCGCGTGAGCGATCCCGGCTCGAGCGTGCACCCGGACATCCGGCTGTCGACCTGCCAGAAATGCCACAAGGACGCGACGACGGGCTTCGTCACCTTCGAGCCGCACGCGACGACGCACGACTTCAAGCGCTACCCGCAGGTGTGGCTCGCCTCCAAGTTCATGATCGCGCTGCTCGCGGGCGTGTTCCTGTTCTTCTGGACGCACACCGCGCTCTGGTTCTACCGCGAGTACCGCGAACGCAAGGAGCGCAAGCTGAAGCCCCACGTCGTCGTGGAGGAGCCGTCCGAGCCCGAGGGCAAGCAGTACCAGCGCTTCGGGCCCGTCTGGCGGCTCGCGCACCTCGCATTCGCGATCAGCGTGATGACGCTGGTGCTCACGGGCATGTCGGTGTTCTTCGCCGAGACGCCGTTCGCCAAGCTGGTGATCGCGATCTTCGGCAGCCCGAAGGCGGCGGCCTACGCGCACCGCATCGCGGCGACGACGATGCTGAGCATCTTCGCGCTGCACCTGGTGGCCGTCGTCGTGCGCATCGGCGGCAACCTGCGCGACTGGAACTGGTTCGGGCCGGCGTCGCTGGTGCCCAGCTGGCAGGACCTCAAGGACGCGATCGCGATGTTCAAGTGGTTCTTCGGCCTGGGCCCGCGGCCGATGTTCGACCGCTGGACCTACTGGGAGAAGTTCGACTACTGGGCGGTGTTCTGGGGCATGGCGATCATCGGCGGCAGCGGCATGATGCTCGCGTTCCCCGCGGCGACCGCCTCGGTCCTGCCGGGCTGGATGTTCAACGTGGCGACCATCGTGCACGGCGAGGAGGCGATCCTCGCGGCGGTGTTCCTGTTCACGGTGCATTTCTTCAACAACCACTTCCGCCCGGACAAATTCCCGCTCGACACGGTGATGTTCACGGGGGCGGTGCCGCTCGAGGAGTTCCGGCGCGAGCACGCGCTGGAATACCGGCGGCTGAAGGCGAGCGGCGAGCTCGCCCGGCGCCTGGTGGACGCGCCTTCCGAGCCCATGATGCTCGGCTCGAAGATCCTCGGCTTCACGCTGATCACGTTCGGGCTGATGCTGCTCGTGTTCGTGATGCGCGGCTGGATCGGCAGCCTGATCGCCGGATGAGCCGTAGCCGGCAGCGACGGAGATTCCGAAGATGACCAGACGCTCGATTCTGCCCGCGGGATTTGCAGCGGCGCTTCTCGCACTCGCGGTTCCGGTGCTCGCGCAAAAGCCGAAGCCGCCCGCGGACGCGGGACCGGACCTGCGCGCGGTCTACGCCACGGTGCCCGACATTCTCGAGGGCAAGCGGGTCGCGGAGGTTTCCTGCGCGCGCTGCCACGGCGCGACCGGCATCAGCACGGCCGCGGGCATTCCGCACATCGCCGGGCAGCGCCCGCCGTACCTGTACGCCCAGATGCGCGCCTACCTGCAGGGCTCGCGCCCGCAGAGCCCGATGACGGGCGCGGTGCGGTTCCTCAGCGACGACGCGCTGGTCAAGGTTTCCGCGTACTACGGTTCGCTCGATCCGGCGCACCCGGCGCCCGCCCCCAAGGCCCCGGCGAAGGCGGCCGCGCAGAAGGATCCGCTCGCCGCCGGCAAGGCCGCGGCCGAGTCCTGCGGCGGATGCCACGGCGAGTCCGGGGTAAGCAAGACGCCCGGCGCGCCCAGCCTCGTCGG
>DATIYN010000101.1:0-9045 GCA_035517595.1 Burkholderiales bacterium | reverse complement strand
GCACCCGACGACCTTTGCCTGATGCCGTACACCTCGGGCAGCACCGGCCGGCCCAAGGGCTGCATGCATACGCACGCGACGGTGCTGCACAACGTCGCGGGCGCGGCGGCGTGGAAGCACATCACCGAGCACGTGGTCGCGCTCGCCACGGCGCCGTTCTTCCACGTCACCGGCCTGATCCACAGCTTCTTCTCGGCGATCTACGCGGGGGGCACGATGGTGATCCAGAGGCGCTGGAACCCGCTCGAGGCCGCGGTGCTCGTCGAGCGCTACCGCTGCACGCACTGGGACAACGTGCCGACGATGGTCGTGGACCTGCTCTCCGATCCGGAGGCGCTCAAGCACGACCTCTCTTCGCTGAAATGGATCTTCGGCGGCGGCGCGGCGATGCCCGAGGCGATCGCGCAGAAGCTGTTCGACCTCTGCGGCGTGCGCTACATCGAGGGCTACGGCCTCACCGAGACCATCTCGCAGACGCACATCAACCCGCCGCAGAACCCGAAGAAGCAGTGCCTCGGCATTCCAGCGTTCGATACGGAAGCCTTGATTGTCGATCCGCAGACTTTCGAAGAATTGCCGAGCGAAACCCAGGGCGAAATAGTGGTTCGCGGCCCGCAGCTGTTCACGGGCTACTGGAAGAACGAGAAGGCCTACGCCGAATGCTGGTGCGAGGTGAAGGGACGGACGGGGAAATTCTTCCGCACCGGCGACCTCGGCCGCACCGACGAGGACGGCTACTTCTACATCTCGGACCGCCTCAAGCGCATGATCAACGCCGCCGGCATGAAGGTCTGGCCGGCCGAGGTCGAGGCGGCCATGTACCGGCATCCAGCCATCCAGGAGTGCTGCATCATCGCCTCGCCCGATGCGCGCCGCGGCGAGACGGTGAAGGCGGTGGTCGTCCTCAAGAAGGGATGCGCCTCCGTCTCGGGCGAGGAGATACTCTCCTGGTCGAAGACGCAGATGGCGGCCTACAAGGCGCCCCGGCTGATCGAGTTCATGGACGCGCTGCCGCGCACCCCGTCCGGCAAGCTCCTGTGGCGCGCGCTGCAGGAACGGGAGTGGCCGGGAGAAACGCGGCGATGACGCTGTACGTCGAGGCTGCCGGGATCACGCATCGCGGCGCGGTGCGCGAGAACAACGAGGACTGCATTGCGATCGGCTATTGGGTGTCGCAGGAGTCCATGGAGTCTGCGCGCCGCGTCGAGCACGCGCTCGACCTGCCGTTCGCCTGCATCATCGCCGACGGCATGGGCGGCCACAATGACGGCGAGCGGGCAAGCCTGCTGGTGGCCCGCAGCCTCGCGCGCCGCCTGCCGGCCTTCGGCCCCGACAGGATCGGCGCGTCGGTGCGCGCCGTCAACGCCGAACTCTACGCGCATGTCGCCGAGAACCCGGCGCTTGCCGGGATGGGCTCCACCGCGGTCGGCCTGGCGATCCACGATGCGAGTGTCGCGATCTTCAACGTGGGCGATAGCCGGGCGTACCGCGTCGAGAACGGCGGCCTGCAACAGCTGAGCATCGACGATTCGATCTCGCAGAACTGGAAGGCGGGCTCGGCGGCCGCCCGTTCCAACGTCCTGCTGCAGTGCTTCGGCGGCCGACCCACGTTCACCGACGTCGAGCCGCACCTGCACGTAGAGCCCTGCGCGCCCGGCCACACCTACCTGCTGTGCTGCGACGGGCTGTACGAGACGCTGCCTGAGGAGCGCATGGCAGCGCTCGTCGGCGCCGACTTGCAGAGCTCCACGGAAGCGCTGTTGCGCGCCGCGCTTGCCGCAAGCGCGCGCGACAATGTGACAATCGCCCTTGTTCGCGTCACCGACACGGCCCCGTCATGATCACCGTCCACCACCTGAACGACTCGCGCTCGCAGCGCATCCTCTGGCTCATGGAGGAGCTCGGCCTGCCCTACGAGATCAAGCGCTACCAGCGCCTCGAGACGCGGCTCGCGCCGCCCGCGCTGAAGGAGACCCACCCGCTCGGCAAGTCGCCGGTGATCACGGTGGACGGCCGCTGCGTGTTCGAGTCCGGCGCGATCGTCGATTACGTGATCCGGCGCCATGCGGGCGGCCGGCTGCAGCCCGATCCCGCGACGCCGGCTTACGACGACTACCAGATGTGGCTGCACTACGCCGAGGGATCGGCGATGCTGCCGCTGCTGCTGCGCCTGTACGTCTCGCGTTTGGGCGACGCGGGCAAGCCGCTGCACCCGCGCATCGACAGCGAGACCGCCAATCACCTCGGCTACCTGAACGCCCATCTCGAGGATCGGAAGTTCCTGTTGGGCGACCTGTTCACCGGCGCCGACATCCAGATGAGCTTCGTCGCCGAGATCGCCGAGGTCTACGGCCAGCGCGCCGCGTTCCCGCACTTCGACGCCTGGATCCGGCGCCTGCACGAGCGGCCCGCCTACCAGCGGGCGCTGGAGAAGAACGGGCCCTACCGCTTCGCGAACTAGTTAGAGCCGCTTTCTCATGTAGACGCGCGGCAGCCCGTCCTCGACGCGCCGGTCGAACTCCGCGTAGCCGATTTTCCGGTACAGCGCCTGGTTCTCTGTCATCCGCTGGTGCGTGTAGAGAAAGATCGAGTCGAACCCGGCCTTGCGCGCCTCGGCCTCGGCCAGCTCGAGCAGCGTCCTTCCCAGCCCTTTGCCCCTGTGCCCAGGCGCCACGCCGACCGTCTCCAGGCAGTAGCCCTGGTCCGTCACGTCGAGCACCAGCACGCCCACGATCGCGCCGCCCAGCTCCGCGACCGTGACGCTGCGCCGGGTGCGGATGACCTCCGCGTAGTCGTCGCGCATCGGCCCCGGCAGCCCGCCGATGCGCGCCACGTAGTGTCCGTAGGACGCGTCTATGCAGGCCTTGATCGCCGGCGCGTCGCTCGCGGCAGCGCTGCGCAGCGCATACGCGGGCGTCCCGGCCATGCGCGGCCTACTCGCTGCCCTCGCGCTCGACGACCAAGATGCGCGCTTCGCCGCGCGGATGGGCGACGTGCTCGCAGCCGGCTTCGGCAAAGAACACGTCGCCGGCGTTCAGCGTGACGATCTTCTCCGCTCCGCCTTCGCGGTAGTGCATGTCCACGATGCCGTCCAGCACCGCGAACACTTCTTCACCGTCGTTCACGTGCCACCGATAGGGCTGGTCGGTCCAATGTACGCGCGTCGTCGTGCCACCCATGTTCGCGACGTCGATCGCCGCCCAGGCGCGGTCGCCTTTGAACTGCTTCGCTCGGACGACCTTCACCGGAAGCGCGCGATGGTGTGGGCGAGATCCGCGATCTCGGCCTCGGTGACCGCGTCGGTCACTTCCGCCATGACGCCGTCGTAGCCGTGGCGCGTGTTGTTCTTGTACTCGCGCAGCGTCCGCGCGAGGTAGTCCTCGCGCTGGCCCGCGATGCGCGGCACGTTCTCGCGCCCGGACAGATCCAGGTTGTGGCAGCTGTTGCAGCGATGCCGCGTGATCAAGGCGCGCCCGCGCTCGATGCGCGCCGGATCCGCCGCCTCCGCCGACGGCGCCGGCGCGGGCAGCTTCGCGAGCGCATCGGACAGCCCGCGCAGGTCGTCGTCCGAGAGGCCCTTCGCCATCTCGTTCATGAGCGGCACGGCGCGCTGCTTCTCGCGGAACAGGTAGATCTGGATGAGCAGGTACGGCGCCGGCTGCCCGCCCAGCGAGGGGACGTCCGGCGTGGCCGACTGCCCCTTCGCGCCATGGCAGGCGAGGCAGACGGGCACGCGCTCGGCCACGCTCTGCGCGCGCGCCTCGGTGTCGGCGGCGAGCGCGAGGCCCGCCGCGACGCCGAGGCGAACGAGTGCCGGAAAGCTCTTGGCGATGTTACTTGCCCGCGACCTTCTGCTTGCCGTAGGTGATCCGGTAGATCGCGCCGTTCCAGTCGTCGGACAGCAGCATCGAGCCGTCGGCCATGAACTCCACGTCGACCGGGCGGCCGATGTAGCCGTTGTTCTCGAGGAAGCCCGTCAGGAACACCTCGGAGGACTTCACCGTGCCGTCCTTGTTGAGGTGGTACACCATGACGTCGCCGCCCACTTTCTTCGAGCGGTTCCACGAGCCGTGGCGCGCGAGGAAGATCGCGTTCCTGTACTTCGCCGGGAACATCCTGCCGGTGTAGAAGCGCATGCCCAGGCCCGCCGAGTGCGGCCCGGTGAGCGCCACCGGCGGCACGAACTCGCTGCAAGAATGGCCCCAGCCGAATTCCGGGTCCGGCAGGTTGCCCTGGTAGCAGTAGGGCGCGCCGAAATCCTGGCCCGTCGCGGTCACGCGGTTGAGCTCGTCCTGCGGCACGTCCTCCGACATCCAGTCGCGGCCGTTGTCCGAGAAGTAGAGCTGCCCGTTCTGCGGGTTCCAGTCGAAACCGACCGTGTTGCGCACGCCGAGCACGACGACTTCCGCGCCGGAGCCGTCCAGGTTGATGCGGCGGATCTGGCCGTGGTCCTTGTCGTGCAGCACGTTGTTGCCCGGCTGCCCGACCGGGACGTAGAGCTTGTTGTCCGGCCCGATGGCGATGAATTTCCAGCCGTGCGCCTCGTCCTTCGGCAGGTCCGAGTAGATCACCGTGGGCTTGGGCGGGTTGTCGAGCACGTTCTCGACGTTGTCGATCTTGGAGATCTGCGACAGCTCGGCGATGTAGAGCGTGCCGTTGTGGAAGGCCAGCCCGTTCGGGCGGTAGAGGCCCGAGGCGACCGTGTAGAGCTCGGTCTTGCCGTCCTTGCGGACGATCGCGGTCACCTTGTTGCCGAAGCGCGTGCCGACGAACACCGTGCCCTTCGTGCCGACGCGGAGCGACCGTGTATTGGCGATGCCGCTCGCGTACACCTCGATGTTGAATCCGGGCGGCAGCTTGAGCTTGCTGATCGGCAGCTTGTCGGCCGAGGCCGGCAGCGGCGGCGGCGCGACCGGCGCGAGCTTCGCGGCAGCCTCGTTGCCCTCGGGCCGCCCGATCAGCGGCGAGCCGGGCGGCAGGGCGGCCGGCGCCGCTGCGGGCGCGGCCGCGGGCTGCGCGGACGCCGGCTGTTGCGAGAAGGCCGGCGCGGCCAGCAGCAGGCCGGCGACGGCGCTCGAAATCAGGACGCTACTGCGGGGCGGGCAAAACCGTGTCATCGAATTCTCCCATGGTATGACGAAGCTTCTCTTGCCGGAAGCTTCCTCGTGCAAGTGTCCCCCATCTCCACCGGCGACTGCAACCGCCGCCTCGCCCGTTTCGACTTGGTATAGTCGCGGCCTTTCGGACCTCTCTCAGGACATCCATGAACGTGATCGCCGAAGTCGCCGGCAAGGTCTGGAAAATCGAGGCAAAGCCGGGAGCGCGGCTCGCGGCCGACGACGTGATCCTGATCCTGGAGTCCATGAAGATGGAGATTCCCGTCGCCGCGCCGGCTGTCGGCACGCTGCGACAGCTGCGCGTCAAGGAAGGCGACACGGTGAAGGAAGGCGACGTCGTCGCCGAGCTCGAGATCGGCTAGCGCGCGGATGTTGCGCCGCGCCATTGCGGTCCGGCGCCATTCGATGTAATTGGCCGATGCGGCTCCTGGCTCTCCTGTCGGCGTTGTTCTTCTCGATCGCGGCGCGGGGCCAGGCCACCGACGCCGTTACCGTCACCGGCACGCGCACCGAGCGGCCGAGCCTGGAGGTACCCGCCTCGGTCGACCGCGTGGACGCCGAGGACATCCGGCTCTCGCGGCCGATGGTCAACCTGTCGGAGTCGCTCAACCGCGTGCCCGGCCTCTCGGTGCAGAACCGGCAGAACTACGCGCAGGACCTGCAGATCTCCTCGCGCGGCTTCGGCGGCCGCTCGACCTTCGGCATCCGCGGCCTGAGGCTCATCACCGACGGCATCCCCGCGAGCTTCCCCGACGGCCAGGGCCAGGTCTCGCACTTCGACCTGCAGTCGGCGCGCTCGATCGAGGTGCTGCGCGGCCCGTTTGCCGTGATGTACGGCAACGCCTCGGGCGGCGTGATCAACGTGGTGACCGAGGGCGGCCTGCCGCCCGCGGCCGAGGCCGACCTCGCCTTCGGCTCCTACGGCCTGCGCCGCCTCGGCGTGACGCTCGGCGGCGCGGTGGCTGGCGGCGACGGCCTCGCGAGCACGGCGCTGTTCCACACCGACGGCTACCGCCAGCACAGCGCCGCCGACCGCCAGCAGGCGAACGGACGCCTGTCGCTGCCGCTCGCCGAGGGCCGCCTCACCGTGGTCGCCAACGTGTTCGCGAGCCCCGCGCAGGACCCGCTCGGCCTCACGCGCGCGCAGATGGCCTCTGACCCGCGCCAGGTCGCCGCGACGGCGATCCAGTTCAACACGCGCAAGAACGTCGCGCAGAACCAGCTCGGCGCCGCCTACGACCTCAAGCTCGCCGACTGGACGCTGAGCCTGTCGGCCTACGGCGGGCACCGCGACGTGCGCCAGTACCTCGCGATCCCGCTCGCGACGCAGCTGGCGGCGACGCATTCGGGCGGCGTGGTCGACCTCGGCCGCGACTACGGCGGCGTCACCGCGCGCCTCGCGCGCGACTTCTCGCTCGCCGGCCGGCCGCTCACGCTGAGCTTCGGCGGCGAGTACGAGTCCTTCACCGAGGCGCGCAAGGGCTTCCTCAACCAGAACGGGGACATCGGCAGCCTGAAGCGCAACGAGGACGACTACGCCTCTCAGTCGGGCGCCTACGCGCAGGCCGAGTGGCGCTTCGCCGACCGCTGGATCGCGGTCGCGGGCGTGCGCGCGAGCGACGTGCGCTTCAAGGTGTCGGACTACTTCATCGTGCCGGGCAACGCCGACGACAGCGGCAGCAAGCGCTACAGCGCGACGACGCCGAGCGCGGGGCTGCTGTACGAGCTGCTGCCCGCGACGAGCCTCTACTTCGCCGCCGGCCGCGGCTTCGAGACGCCGACCAACACCGAGCTCGCCTACCGTCTCACGGGCTCGGGCCCGAACTTCGACCTCCGAGCCTCGCGCAGCCGGCACCTGGAGCTCGGCGTGAAGTCCGTCATCGGCGAGCGGCTGCGCCTGAACGCGGCGGTCTTCGACATCGACACCAAGGACGAGATCGCGATCGAGAGCAACTCGGGCGGGCGCGCGACGTACAAGAACGTAGGGCGCACCAACCGAAACGGAGTCGAGCTGGGCGCCTCGGCCACCCTGCCTTACGGATTCGAGGCGCTTGCCGCCTGGACGCGCCTCGAGGCAAAGTTCCTCGACCGCTTCACCTCGGTGGCCAACACGCCCGCGGTGCCGGTCACGGTGGCCGCGGGCAGCTTCCTGCCCGGCGTGCCCTCCACCATGTTCTACGGCGAGCTGCGCTGGCGGCATGCGCCGAGCGGCTTCACCGGCGCACTCGAATACCTGCACAAGTCGCGCGTCTGGGTGGACGACCGCAACAGCGAGGCGGCCGACGGCTACGGCATCGTCAACCTCGCGGGCGGCTTCGTGCAGCAGCACGCCGGCTGGCGCTTCACCGAATACCTGCGCGTGGACAACGTACGCGACCGCAAGTACGCCGGTTCGGTCATCGTCAACGACGCCAACCTGCGCTTCTACGAGCCCGCGCCCGGGCGCAACTACGTCGCCGGCGTCAGCGCGCGCTACAGCTTCTAGCCGCTCCCGCACGATTCCTTTGACGCGCATCAACCCGATCCGGACGGCACCCGGGACAATCTGGCGCATCATGACCATTCCAGCAAGGACGCATGCCATGCCGGAGTTCTCCGAGGACATCTACACAGAGCCTTCGAACATCGACGTCGACACGCTCAGGAACCTCGGGCCGCTGCGCGGCATGGCCGGGATCTGGAAAGGGACGCGCGGCCTGGACGTAAAGCCGAAGGCCGAAGGCCCGAAGAAGCAGGCCTATGTCGAGCAATTCGAGCTGCAGCCCATCGACCCGCAGACCAACGGCCCGCAACTGTTCTACGGGCTGCGCTATCACCAGCACGTCGTGAAGCCGGACCAGGTCAAGACCTACCATGACCAGGTCGGATACTGGCTCTGGGAGCCCGCCACGGGCACGGTGATCCAGACGCTCACGATTCCGCGCGCGCAGATCGCGATGGCGGTAGGCAGGGCCGCGGCCGATGCGAAGTCGTTCGAGCTTGCCGCGACCCATGGCCCCGACACCTACGGGATCTGCTCGACGCCGTTCCTGGAATACGCATTCAGGACGGTCGAATACCGCATCAAGGTAGCGATCAACGCCGACGGCACGTGGTCCTACGACGAGGACACCGTGCTCATGATCAAGGGCAAGAGCGAACCGTTCCACCACACCGATCGCAACACGCTGACCAGGATCGCCGAGCCGACGCCCAATCCCCTCGCGAGAGGATGACCTGAGCCAGAGTCGATGCGCGAGATCCCGCTTATACCGGTCCTGCTTCTCCTTGCCGCCTGCGGCGGCGTGACCGAGCCGTATGACCGCATCACGGGCTACGCGCCGCCGGACGGCGATTGCCGCATCGACATCGTGGACCGCGAGACGGGAAAGGTCGTGCACAGCGAACCGGTGCGCGGCAAGTTCTCCGCGGGCTACGGCCTCGACAAGGATTCGCCTCGGCGCGTAGACGTGCTCGCGGTCTGCGGCGGCAAGGTCACGAAGGCCTTGCGGCGCGTCACGCCAGGTTCGATCGGCATGACGGACATCGGCGCCATCGCGCCCTGAGGCGGCGCGCTCAGAGCCGCTTCGCGACTTCCTCCAGCATCACTTCGGTGGCTCCGCCGCCGATGGTCTGCACGCGCGCATCGCGGTACATGCGCTCGATGGCGGATTCCTTGATGTAGCCGAAGCCGCCGTGGAACTGCAGACAGTCGTAGACCACGTCGTTCAGAAGCTCGGCGCAGTAGGCCTTGGCCATCGAGACCTCCTTCACGCAGTCGCGCCCCTGCGCGTCGAGGGAAGCCGCGTGGTAGACGAGCTGCCGGCCCGCCTCGACGCGCGCCTGCAGCATCGACAGGCGCTGGCGGATGGCCTGCTTGTCCCAGAGCGGCGCGCCGAAGGCCTTGCGCGTCTTCACGTACTCCAGCGTGATCTCGAGCGCCTTCTGC
>DATIYN010000100.1:0-5860 GCA_035517595.1 Burkholderiales bacterium | reverse complement strand
TCGGTGATGACGTCGTAGGCGCCGCGGTAGTCCTTGGCGCCGATGCGCGCGATGAAGTTCGGGATGTCGATGCCGACCGGGCAGCCGGCCACGCAGGGCTGGTCCGGGCACATCAGGCAGCGCTCCGCCTCGCGCTGCGCGTCCTCGAGCCGGTAGCCGCAGGCGACCTCGGTGAAGTTCTTCGCGCGCTCGAGCGCGGGCCGCTCCGCCATCGGCGTACGCTCCTGCGGAATCGTGCGGATGGTCTTCTTCTTCGCTGCCATGGGCGTCTATGCCTTTCGGGCTTCGAGGCGGCAGGCCTCCTGCCAGCGCTCGAGAGCCTTCTTCTCTTCGGGGCGGTAGCGCGCGAGGCGCGCCATGAGGTCGTCGAAATCGACCTGGTGGCCGTCGAAATCCGGCCCGTCCACGCAGGCGAACTTCACGCCGTCGCCGATCTTCACGCGGCAGCCGCCGCACATGCCGGTGCCGTCCACCATCACCGGATTGAGGCTCACGACGGTGCGGATGCCGCGCGCGCGCGTCGCCTCCGCGCAGCCCTTCATCATGATCGGCGGACCGATCGCCACCAGCTCGTCGACGTCGGCGTGCTTCGCGAGCGCCTGCCGGATGCCTTCGGTCACGAGGCCCTTGAGGCCCGTGGAACCGTCGTCGGTGCAGACGATGAACTCGTCGCAGACCGCGCGGAACTTGTCTTCCCAGAACATGAGGTTCTTCGAGCGAAAGCCGACGATGCCGATCACGTACGCGCCGCTCTGCTTGTAGGCGCGCGCCTGCGGATAGATTGGCGCGACGCCGAGGCCGCCGCCCACGCAGACCACCTTCTTCGCCTTGCCGATGTGGCTGGGCTCGCCCATCGGGCCCACGAGCCCGTACAGGCGCGTGCCCGCCTTGCAGTTGCGCTGCATCTCGCGCGTGCTCTTGCCGACGGCCTGGATCACCAGCGTGACGGTGCCGCGCTTCGCGTCGAAATCGGCGATGGTCAGCGGCACGCGCTCGCCGTGCTCGTGCGACATGACGATCACGAACTGGCCGGGCTTGGCGGCGCGCGCGAGCTGCGGGTGCAGGACTTCGAGCAGATAGGTCACGTCCGAGAAATCTTCCCGGCGTACGATCTCGAAATCGGCTTCCTGCACGGCTTCGACCATCAGGGCCTCCGTTAGCGCGCAAGTTACCCCTGCGGCGGCGCGGCTATTTGAGCCAGATCAAGTCCGCGGAAGCCCCTTGGTCTAGCTTGGGCGGACCGGGCGTGCCCAAGGGGATGGAGGCGCGGCGTGGATTTCGACGACTATCTGCGCGACCAGGCGACGAAGTACCGCGAGCTGGCGGGGAAGGCCGACGACCCCGAGGTGCGCGAGGAGATGCTCGACCTCGCCGCGGTCTGCGACGAGGTCGCCGATCACATCGAGGACCTGCGCACCGGCGGCTGAGCGCGCGCTAGACTGCGCGCCATGGCCGCCCTGGCGATCTCGATCGGCGATCTGCGCGTCCATCGCATGGGCTTCGGCGCGATGCGCGTCTGCGGCCCGAATGTCTGGGGCCCGCCGAAGGACCGCGCGGCCGCGCACGCGGTCTTCCGGCGCGCGATCGAGCTCGGCGTGAATTTCTTCGACACCGCGGACAGCTACGGCCCGTACGTGGACGAGGAGCTCATCGCCGAGGCGCTGCATCCCTATCCCAAGGGCCTGGTCGTCGCCACCAAGGGCGGGCTGCTGCGCCCGCGCCCGTCGGCCTGGGATCCCGACGGCAGGCCGGAGCACCTGAAGCGCGCGCTCGACGGCAGCCTGAAGCGGCTCCGGGTCGAGCGCATCGACCTCTACCAGCTGCACGCCCCCGACACGAAGGTGAAGTTTGCGGACTCGGTGGGCGCGCTCGCCGACGGGCAGAGGGCAGGCAAGATCCGCCACGTCGGCCTGTCCAACGTGAGCGTCGCGCAGCTCGAGGAGGCGCGCCGCATCTGCCCGATCGTCTCGGTGCAGAACGAATACAACCTCGGCGACCGATCGTCCGAGGAGGTGCTCAAGGCCTGCGAGCGTCTCGGCATCGCGTTCCTGCCCTGGTATCCCCTCGGAGCCGGCGACGTGCTGAAGCAGGAAAAGGTCAAGGCCATCGCGCGCAAGCTGCGGGTGACCGCCGCCCAGGTCGCCCTCGCCTGGCTGCTGCGCAAGTCGCCGGCCATGCTGCCGATTCCCGGCACGGCGTCCATTCCCCACCTGGAGCAGAACATCGCCGCGGCGAACCTCGCGCTCGCGGACGCGGACTTCGAGGCCCTGGGCTAGTTCCGGGCGCTCAGGACGACATCTGCGGGTCGCGCCCGCGCCCGCGCGCGAATCGCTGGATGCTCGCGCGCCGCTGCGCCTCCGAGACGAACTCCTCCAGATCCGGATCGAGCGCCTTGCGCGCGGAAATGATGCCGATCGGCGCGGGTCCCTGCACCACGGGCAGGTGGCGGAACCCGTGTTCGTGCATGAGCAGCATCGCGTAGCCGAAGGTCTCGTCCGGGCTCACGGTCCTGGGATTTCGCGTCATGACCTCGGCGAGCGTGGTCAGCCGCGGATCCCGCCGCTTGGCGATCACGCGGTGCACCGCGTCCCGCTCGGTGAAGATGCCGACGAGCTTCCCGTCCTCGACGACCAGCACCGCGCTGACCTTGCGCCTGGCCATGAGCTTCGCCGCCTCGAGCACGCGCGTCGCGGCGTGCTCGACGAGCACCTTCTTCGGATCGAGCAGCTCTGCAATCGGTCGGTCGTACACGGTCGCGCCTCCCTGCGTCTGGCCGACCACGCTAGCGCAGGCCCGCGCTCCGGCCTTGATGCACGTCAAACGACCGACGCCCGGCTATTTGAGGAGAGGCCGCAGGTCTTCCAGCTTGTCGAAGAGGTGCCAGATGTAGTCGCTCGCCCCCTTCTCGCGATGGGGATGCAGGTCGGCGATCTTCGGGTCGTCGCGGTAGCTCTCGAACGCGGCTTTCGACGCCCACTCCACGAGGATCATCACGGCGCGCGGCTTGATGTCGCCGGCGGCCGATTCGCGGAACTTCCCGAGCGCCACCACCCTGCCGCCGTGGGCCTGCACTTCCTTCGCGGAGCGGCGGGAATAGGCGAGATATTCGTCCCGGTTCGCGACGTTGAACAGATTCAGCGCGTAGACCGGCCCGCCGCTCTGCGATTCGGCCATCAGGGCAGAAAGCGCGCGTAGCGCAGCCGCTCGGCGCGCATATCGTCGCCGCGCAGCTCGCGCAGCGCGCAGGCGGCGAAGTCGTCGGCGACTTCCTTGCGCCAGTAGAGGTCCATGTCCGTGTTGTCCATGGGCTTGGCGCGGTTGGCGACCAGGTCGCTCGCCTCGGCGATGACTTCGTCGGTCAGCTGCTTGCCCGTCAGGAATTCGCCGGCCTTCTCGAGGAGGAACGGCCGCGACGCAACCGCGCCGAGCGCCACCCTTGCCTCTTCAATATGATTTGAAGAATCAAGGCGCAAAGCCGCCGCAACCCCCAGGATCGGAAAGTCGAACGAGCCGCGCCGGCGCAGCTTCCAGTAGACGCTCTTCCAGCCCTCCGGCACCCGGATCGCGGTCAGGATCTCGTCCGGCCGGCGCGACAGGTAGTCGATGCCGTCGTTCCTGTAGAGGCTCTCGACGGGAATCTCGCGGGCACCGTTCGGACCCTCGAGAACCACTTTCGCATTCAATGCGATCAGGGCCGGCGCCGTATCGGTCGACGAGACCGCCACGCAGCGCTTGCTCGCCGTCGCCACCCAGCAGGTCTGCCCTTCGCGCTTGAGGCAGAAGCCGATCGCCTGGCGCCATTCGTAGTTCTGGTTGTAGTAGGTGCAGCGCGTATCCAGGCACAGGTTGCCCCCGAGCGTGCCCATGTTGCGAAGCTGCGGCGTCGCGATCTGCCCTGCGGCTTGACGCAAGGCGATCGGGAGCTTTTCGATCTTCAGGGTTTCCGAAAGGGTCAAACCGGACCCAAGGGTCAATCCGCTTCCGTTCGAAACCCCTTTCAGAGACGAAATGCCCCGCAGCGACACCAGAACCTTCGGCGTCTGGTGCCTGCGCTTCATGTTGGGCAGCAAGTCGGTGCCGCCGGCGACGAGCATCGCCGCCGGCCCTTCGCCCGCGAGGATCTTCGCCGCCTCCGCGACCGAGCGCGGCGCGCGATAGTCAAACCACGGCAGCCGCAGCACGCTTCCTCTCCTCGCGCTTCGTTTCCTTGCCGTCGCCGCCTTCCTGCGGCGTGACGACGAACACGGGCTCGGGGTACGGCACCGACGGGAAGCGCTCCGGGCCTATTCTCGGATTCTTCCCGGAATTCTTCAGCTCGAGGGCGCGCAGCACCTTGTCCGGCGTCACCGGGATCTCGTCGATGCGCACGCCCACCGCGTCGTAGACCGCGTTCGCGAGCGCCGGCATCACCGGCAGCAGCGGCCCCTGCCCGACCTCCTTCGCGCCGAACGGGCAGTTCGGGTCGGGATCCTCGATGAGCGCCACGTCCACCTCGGGCATGTCGAGCGCGGTCAGGCTCTTGTATTCGAGCATCGATGGCATGCGGTGCACGAGCGCCTGCGAGAGCTTCTCGGGCAGCCGCCGGAACGCCTGCTCTTCCATCAGCGTCTCGCCGAGGCCCATGTACACGCCGCCGATCACCTGGCCGCGCGCGAGCACCGGGTTCAGCGTGCGCCCGATGTCGTGCGCGATCCAGATCTTCGGCACGTGGATCCAGCCGGTATTCGCATCCACCTCCGCCTCGACGACGCAGGCGCTGAAGCTGTAGGCCGGCGACGGTCCCACGCCCGATCCCTTGTACCTGCCCGGCGGCCTGGGCGGCGTGTACGAGCCCACGGCCCCCAGCGTGCCGAATTTCGCCTCCGCATACTGGATCGCCTCGAGGAAGGCCATCGAGCGCGAGCTCGCCGGATCGAACACCTTGCCGTTCGAGAACACCAGGCCCGCGGGCAGCACTTCGAGCTGCTCGGCGGCAGCCTCGGCGAGCTGCGCCTTTACTCTCTCCGCCGCCTGCATCGCGGCGTTGCCCATCATGATGGTGACGCGGCTGGAATAGGAGCCGAGGTCCACCGGCGTCATGCCGGTGTCGCCCGTCACGCAGCGCACTTCGCCCGTGTCGATGCCGAGCACCTCGGCGACGATCGTCGCGAGCACGTCGTCGGAGCCCTGGCCGATCTCGGTCGCGCCGCAGTACACGGTGACCTGGCCGCTGCGGTCGAGCAGCAGCTGCACGCCCGAGTGCGGCAGCTTGTTCCAGTAGATCGGCAGCCCCGCGCCGCACATGTAGGTGCTGCAGGCGAGGCCGACGCCCTTTCCCTGCCCGAGCTTCCTGAACCTCTTCTTCCACTCCGACCGTGCGACCACCTCGCGGATGCACTCCGCGAGGCCCGTCGTGCCTATGCGCAGCCAGTTCGCGGTGAGCGAATCGGGCTTGGTGACGATGCCGAGGCGCAGCTCCGCCGGATCCATGTTCAGCCTCTCGGCGATCTTGTCGAGCTGCACCTCCTGGCCGAAGCGCGGCTGCGGCGTGCCGTGGCCGCGCTTCGGGCCGCAGGCAGGCTTGTTCGTGAACGTGCGGCAGGCCTCGAACTTGAAGCGCGGCAGCTCGTAGGTCACCGGCGTGAGCACGCCGGTGTAGAACGTGCTCGCGGGACCGTGCGAGCCGTAGCCGCCGCCGTCGAGCAGCGTCTGCAGGTGCATGCCGGTGAGCCTGCCGTCTTTCGTCACGCCCGTGCGCAGCTTCATGAGCACCGGGTGCCGGCCGCGGTGCTGGTAGAAGACTTCCTCGCGCGTGAGGCAGATCTTGACCGGCCGGCCGAGCGCGAGCGCCGCCTTTGCGACCACCATCTCGTGGTTCGCC
>DATIYN010000099.1:0-4484 GCA_035517595.1 Burkholderiales bacterium | reverse complement strand
CGAGGTGCGCGTAGAGGGCCTGCGGCCCGAGTTCGAGGCGCTGCTCCAGCTCGTCGCCGCGCGCACGTCGGCCGGCACGGCGCCGGTTCCGCCCGCGCCGGGCGCCCTCGCCCGCCTGGGCCGGCGCGCCTGGGAAGGCATGCGCGGCGCCTACGGCCTGATCGAGTTCGTCGGCCAGGCGACGGTCGCGCTCGCGCGCGCGCTGCGAGCGCCGCACCGGCTGCGCTGGCGCGCCATCCTGTACAACGTCCAGTCTGCAGGATTCGAGGCGCTGCCGATCACCGGCATGCTCGTGTTCCTGCTCGGCATCGTCATCGCATACCAGGGCGCCGAGCAGCTGCGCCGGGTCGGCGCCAACATCTACATCGCGGATCTCGTGGGCCTGGCGATGGTGCGCGAGCTCGCGCCGCTGATCACCGCGATCATCGTCGCCGGCCGCTCCGGGTCGGCGTACACGGCGCAGATCGGCACCATGAAGGTGACCGAGGAGATCGACGCGCTGCGCACCATCGGCATCGGGCCGCTCGACCTGCTCGTGCTGCCGAAGGCGCTTGCGCTCGCGGTCGCGCTGCCGCTGCTCACCGTCTACACCGACGCGATGGGCGTCCTGGGCGGCATGGTGATGGCGCGAGCCCAGCTCGACGTGAGCTTCGCCACCTTCCTGGAGCGGCTCGGCGAGGCGGTGAGCCTGACCTCCTACCTGATCGGCATCGGCAAGGCGCCGGTGTTTGCGCTGATCATCGCCCTGGTCGGCTGCTACCAGGGCTTCCAGGTCGCCGGGAGCGCGCAAAGCGTGGGGCAGCGCACCACCGTCAGCGTCGTGCAGTCGATCTTCCTGGTGATTCTCACCGACGCGCTGTTCTCGATCGCGTTCAGCTGGCTGGATCTATGACCGACGCCGTCGTCGAGATCCGCGACCTGCACACGCGCTTCGGCGCCGCCGAGGTGCACCGCGGCGTGAGCCTGTCGGTGCGGCCGGGCGAGGTCTTCGCGCTCGTCGGCGCGAGCGGCTGCGGCAAGTCGACGCTGCTGCGCGAGGTGATCGTGCTGCAGGCACCGGCCTCCGGATCGATCCGCGTGCTGGGCCAGGAGGTGACCGGCATGGACGACGACGCGGCGCTGGCCCTGCGGCGCCGCTGGGGCGTGATGTTCGAGCGCGGGGCTCTGTTCAGCTCGCTCACGGTGACCGAAAACGTGACGATGGTGCTCGAGGAGCACACGCGCCTGGGCGCGGGCCTGCGCGCGGAGATCGCGGCGGCCAAGATCGCGCTCACCGGCCTGCCGCCGGACGCCGGGCCGAAATACCCGAGCGAGCTCTCCGGCGGCATGCGCAAGCGCGCGGCGCTCGCCCGCGCGCTCGCGCTCGACCCCGAGCTGCTGTTCCTCGACGAGCCGACCGCGGGGCTCGATCCCCTCTCGGCGGCCGGCATCGACGAGCTCGTGCGGCACCTGCGCGACGCGCTCGGCCTCACGATGGTGCTCGCGACCCACGACCTCGACCTGCTCTGGCGCGCCGCCGATCGCGTCGCCGTGCTCGGCGACGGGCGCGTGCTCGGCACCGGCACGATGCGCGAGCTCTCGGGCTCCGCCGATCCGCTGATCCACGAGTACTTCCACGGGCCGCGCGGCCGCGCCGCGCGGGAGCAGGCATGGAATCGAAAGTGAACTTCGCGCTGGTCGGGGGCTTCGTGCTCGCGCTGGGCGCCGCGCTGATCGCCGGCGTGCTGTGGCTCTCGAGCGAGCGCTCCTACCGCGCGGCCTACGACAATTACCTCGTCTACCTCACCGAATCCGTGTCCGGGCTGAGCCCGGACGCGGCGGTGCGCTATCGCGGCGTCAAGGTCGGCCAGGTGCGGCGCATCGAGCTCCCGCCGGGCGACCCGGAGAGGGTCCGGCTCACGCTGGAAGTCGAGTCGGGCACGCCGGTCAAGCAGGACACGGTGGCGATCCTCATCACGCAGGGGCTCACCGGCATCTCCAACGTCGAGCTGACGGGCGGCAGCCGTGATTCGCCGGCGCTCGCGCCCACGCCCGGCGAGCGCTATCCGGTGATCCGCTCCGCGCCCTCGCTCATGCTGCGCCTGGAATCGGCGGTCGGCAAGGCGCTCGACAACCTCAACCGCAGCAGCGAGGGCGTCAATGCGCTGCTCGACGACGGCAACCGCGCCGCGCTGCGCGAAACCCTGGCGAACCTGCAGCTGGTGTCGCGCACGCTGGCCGAGCGCTCCAAGGCGATCGGCGCCGGCGTGGACGACGCCGCGCGCGCGGCCCAGAACACGGTGCGCCTGACCGAGCAGCTGTCGCGGCTCGCCGAGCGCGTGCAGCGCAGCGCCGACGGCTTCGACCGGATGACCGGCGAGGGCGCGCGCGCGGGCGCGAGCGCCGCGAGCGCGATCGACGACACGCATGCCGAGCTCAAGGCCTTCGCCGAGGAAACGCTGCCCGAGGCGCGCGCGCTGCTCGCCGAGCTGCGCACGCTCACCGCCTCGCTCAAGCGCTTCAGCGAGCAGCTCGAGCGCGATCCGTCGGTGCTCCTGCGCGGGCGCGCGCCGCCGCGGCGCGGCCCGGCCGAGTAGCGGCCTCGCGCGGCGGCAGGCCGGCTAGCGCCCGCCGCCGTGCGCGTTGCCGCCGCCCGCCGGCCGCGTCATCGAGAACACCTTCTCGACGACGGCGTACTCGTCGTAGCCGCAGCGCGCGATCGGCCGGATGGCGCCCAGGTCGAAGCGGCCGTTGCGGATGAATCGCTCGTCCAGGTGCACGCCCACCACCTGGCCGTAGACCACCACCCCGCCGGTCTCCTTTTCGTCCAGATCCTTCACGCGCACGACCTGGGTCACCTTGCACTCGAGCGCCGCGGGCGATTCGGCGACGCGCGGCGCGCGCACCAGGCGGCACGGCGCGGCGGCCAGGCCGGCGAACTCGAATTCGCTCTGGCCGCGCGGCAGGCCCGCCGAGGTCGCGTTCATCTTCTCGCGCAGGGCCCAGGTCGCCATGCTCCAGCAGAATTCGCCGGACTCGATCGCGAATGCGGCCGCGTCCTTCTCCGTCTCGCTGCAGAAGGCGACGATGCGCGGGTGGCTGAGCACGCCGTTGAAGAAACTGTACGGCGCGAGGTTGACCGCGCCCGCCTTGCTCATCGACGAGATCCAGCCGATCGGCCGGGGCACGACCAGGCCCTTGAACGGATCGAAGGGCAGCAGCGCGCGGTCGCGCGCCTCCGGCTCGAAGAAGATCACGCCGTCTCGCGCTGCGGGCGCCGGAAGGGCGCGTCCTCGGGACGCGCAAGCTTCGAGCCGGGCCACAGGCTCGGGTGCACGCGAGCGTACTGCGGCGGGTAGTCGATCCTGACCCCGAAGCGCTCGGCCGCGTGCCAGACCCAGCGCGGGTTGTCGAGGATCGCGCGCGCCATCGCGATCATGTCGGCCTGGCCCGCGGCGAGGATCTGCTCGGCCTGGTCCGGGTCGGCGATCAGTCCCACGGCGCGCGTCTTGATGCCCGCTTCCTTCTTCACCTTCTCCGCGAAACCGACCTGAAAGCCCGGCGCCGCGGGAATCCTGGCGTGCGGCACCGTGGCGCCGCTCGAGACGCAGATGAAGTCCAGGCCGATGCGCTTCAATTCGCGCGCGTAGACCACCGCCTCCTCCGGCGTCCAGCCGCCGTCGACCCAGTCCGTGGCGTTGATGCGGATGCCGAGCGCGCGGTCCTTCGGCCAGGCCTCGCGCATGGCGGCGGCGACCTCGAGCGGGAACTTCATGCGGTTCCGGCCGTACTCGTCGGTGCGCCGGTTGGAGAGCGGCGACAGGAACTGCTGCAGCAGGTAGCCGTGCGCCGAGTGGATCTCCACGACGTCGAACCCGATCCGCCTGGCGCGCAGCGTCGCCGCCACGAATGCTTCCAGGAGCTGGCGCAGGTCGTCCTTCGACAGCTCGCTCGGCACGTGCCAGCCCTCGCCGAACGCGATCGCGGACGGCGCCACGGTCGGCCAGGGCGACTCGCCGGTCCCGAGCGCCTTGCCGCCCAGCCAGGGCACCTGGGACGACGCCTTGCGCCCGGCGTGCCCGATCTGGACGCCGATCGGGTTCTTGGTGATGCCGCGGTAGACCTGGACCGCGCGCGCCATGGCCGCCTCGTTGTGGTCGCTGTACAGGCCCGTGCAGCCGTGCGTGATGCGGCCCTCGCGCGTCACGTTGGTCTTCTCGACCACGAACAGGCCCGCGCCCGAGCAGGCCATGCTGCCCAGGTGCGCGAGGTGCCAGTCGCTCATGCAGCCGTCGTCGGCGGAGTACTGGCACATCGGCGCGATGACGACGCGGTTCGGCAGCGTGATGCCGCCGATCTCGATCGGCGTGAAGAGCGCGGGTGGCATGGCTGAATTCTAGGGCATACCGCGCGGACGCTTGACGCAGATCAATCCGCCCACCCCGGGACGGCTTTACAAAGGAGCCATGTTCCAGTCCGCCGAGCTCGGCCACAAACTCACCAAG
>DATIYN010000098.1:0-24905 GCA_035517595.1 Burkholderiales bacterium | reverse complement strand
TTCTCGGAATTTTCTGGGTGGCAAGCGCGGCAGGAAGACATCAAACGACGTCAGGTCGAAGAGGAACGTAAGCGCGCGGAGGCAGCAGAGCAGGAGCGACGGCAACGTGAACAAGATTCTGCGCATCCCGACTCGAAAAACCAATCGAGCGCATCTGGTGCAAGCTCGTTCGACTATGTAGCTGAGGGGAAGAAGTCGGCGCGAATTCTTGGATGTCCGACGGACGACGTGAAGGTCGTTGGCGCTGAAAACGACAACGTGTTGGTCACGGCAATGTGCACGAACGGCCAAGCTTTGGCTTTGACCTGCGATCGCACGGGGACCTGTCTAAAGCGTTGAGCGCGGAGAGTTGGATAGTCCGGCGTTATGTTGGATAGCTACGCGCCGGGGTCGGATGTAACCACTTGAAATTTGGTCGGGGCGGCGAGATTTGAACTCGCGACCACCTGCACCCCATGCAGGTACGCTACCAGGCTGCGCTACGCCCCGAGGACGCTGATTTTACCCCACGAGGGGCGACGGCTAGTGCGGAGCGCGCAGGCTGTCGAGGACTTCGCGCAGCTCGCGCTTGAGCGCGGCGGCGTCGGCGAGCGGGGTCCCGGAGGGCGCGGCAACAGGCGCGCGCGAGGCGCGGGAATTGCCCTCGTGGCCGTCGCCGGTGGCGGCGTTGTCCAGGCGGTTGCGCGCACCGCTGATGGTGAAGCCTTCCTCGTAGAGCAGCTCGCGGATGCGCCGGATGAGCAGCACCTCGTGGTGCTGGTAGTAGCGCCGGTTGCCGCGGCGCTTGACCGGCTTGAGCTGCGTGAACTCCTGCTCCCAATAGCGCAGCACGTGCGGCTTCACCCCGCAGAGCTCGCTCACCTCACCGATCGTGAAGTAGCGCTTGGCGGGGATCGGCGGCAGGTCAATTCTTTTCCGGCTGGGCTCCATGGCGCGACTTCTCGACCATGGCCTTCAGTTTCTGGCTGGCGTGGAAGGTCACCACGCGGCGGGCGCTGATCGGGATCTCCTCCCCGGTCTTGGGGTTGCGGCCGGGGCGCTGCGGCTTGTCGCGCAGCTGGAAATTGCCGAACCCCGACAGCTTCACGCTCTCGCCGCGCTCGAGCGCCCCCCGGATTTCCTCGAAGAACGCCTCGACCATGTCCTTTGCCTCGCGCTTGTTCAGCCCGACCTTCTCAAACAAAAGATCGGCCAGTTCGGCCTTGGTCAAAGTCATTACAACTCCCTGATAAAGCAGCAATTTCTATTATTATGCCCGCAGGATGGCGCCGAAGCGCTCCCCCCACAGCCCGACCAGCGCATCGCGCGCGGCGTCGGCCTCCGTATCCGTGAGGGTTCGTTCAGTATCTTGCATAACTACCCGGAAAGCAAGGCTTTTTTTCCCGGCAGGCAAGTTGGGACCCTGGTAGAGATCGAAGAGCCCCAGCTCCCGGACGATGGCCGGTTTTTGGGCCTGCGCGGCATCCAGGAGGGTCTGGACGGACACCCCGGCGTCGACCAGCAGCGCGATGTCGCGCACCACGGGCGGGAAACGGGAAGGGTGCTGCGGCCGCGGCAGCGGCGCCGCGGCGAGGCATTCGGCGTCCAGTTCGAACAGCACCACGGGCTGGGGCAGCTCGTACTTCTGCTGCCAGCGCGGATGCAGCTCGCCGAGCCATCCGGCATGCTCGTAACCGGCGGCGCCGTCGACGAGCACCTTCGCCGAGCGGCCGGGGTGGAGCGCCGGGTGCGCGGCCGCCTCAAGGCGCACCGCGCGCGGCGCACAGATCGCCTCCAGGTCGGCCTTGACGTCGTAGAAATCGACGCCGCGCGCCGGCACGCCCCACTGCTCCTCGAGCGCGGTGCCGAAGGCCGCCGCGCCGGCGCGCATCGGCTGGCGCAGCCCGGCGACCGAGAGCGGGCCGTCGGGCGCCTGCGGATCGCGCAGGTAGACGCGACCGACCTCGAACACGCGCACGCGTCCGACTTTGCGCGCGTGGTTGGCGCGCACGTTGGACACCAGGGAGCCGATGAGCGTGGTGCGCATGACCGAAGCCTGGCTGGCGATCGGGTTGAGCAGGCGCACCGGGTTCGATTCGCCCGCGAAATCCGCCTCCCAGGCGGGCTCGACGAACGCGAAGTTGATGACTTCCTGGTAGTCGCAGGCCGCGACGCGGTCGCGCAGGTCGTGCAGCGTGCGGCGCGCCTCGGCGCGCGCGTGCATCTTCGCCGGCGCCTGCGGCGGGTGCGCGGGGATGCGCTCGAAGCCGTGCACGCGCGCCACTTCCTCGATGAGGTCCTCCTCGATCGCGATGTCGAAGCGGTAACTGGGTGGAGTTACGGTGAATTTGCCTTTCGCCTTTCGATAGGAAAAGCCGAGCCGGCGAAAAACCGATTCGATTTCCTGCGCGGAAACCGCGATGCCGATGATCTTCTGCGCGCGCGCCACGCGCATCGCGACGGGCGTGCGCCTGGGCAGCTTCTTCACCAGGTCGACGGTGGGGCCGGGTTCGCCGCCGCAGATGTCGAGGATCAGCCGCGTCGCGTACTCGATGCCGTCGACGTTGTTTCCGGGATCGACGCCGCGCTCGAAGCGGTGCGCGGCGTCGCTCGAGAAGCCGTAGCGGCGCGCGCGCCCCGCGATCGCCCCGGGAAAGAAGAACGCCGACTCGAGGAACAGGTTCCGCGTCGTGGTCTCGGCCTTGGTGGTCTCGCCGCCCATGATGCCGGCGAGCCCGATCGGCCCGGAGCCGTCGGTGATGCAGAGCACCGACGGATCGACCTCGACCGTCTGGCCGTTCAGCAGCAGCACCTTCTCGCCCTTGCGCCCCCAGCGCACGTCGATCGCGCCCGAGAGCTTGTCCCGGTCGTAGACGTGCAGCGGCCGGCCGAGCTCGAGCATCACGTAGTTCGTCACGTCCACGAGCGCCGAGATCGAGCGTTGCCCGGCGCGCTCCAGGCGCTCGCGCATCCAGGCCGGCGTCGGCGCGGCGGCGTTGACGTTGAGGATCACGCGTCCGGTAAAGCGCCCGCAGCCGTCGGGCGCGGAGATGCGGACGGGATGCTTGACCTTGTTCTGCTGCCCTGTCTTCTCAATCTTGAAGACCTTCAAGCTCGAACCCGTCAGCGCGGCGACTTCTCTCGCAATGCCGAGAACCGAAAGGCAATCCGCGCGGTTGGGCGTGAGCTTGAAGGTGAGCACCCGCTCGTCCAGCCGCAGCGCCTTGCTCACGTCGGAGCCGACTTTGGCGTGCGCGGGCAGGTCCAGCAGTCCCGAGTGGTCCTCGGAGAGCCCGAGCTCCCGCGCCGAACACAGCATGCCTTCGCTCTCGACGCCGCGCAGATTCGACTTCCGGATCTCGAGCCCCTTCAGGCGCGCGCCCACGAGCGCGAGCGGCGCGAGCATGCCCGCGCGCACGTTCGGAGCGCCGCAGACCACCTGCAGCTTCTGCTTGCCCGTATCGACGCGGCAGACCGTCAGCTTGTCGGCGTTGGGGTGCTTCTCGACCGAAAGCACCTTCGCGACGACCACGTTCTCGAGCGGGCGCGCGACCGGCTCGCAGGCTTCCACCTCCAGGCCCGACATCGTCAGGAGGTGCGCCAGTCGTTCTGTTTTTGTTCTTATTTCTACGAAGTCCCTCAACCAATTCTCGGGAACATTCATGAGAATTGCCTCAGGAAGCGCAGGTCGCCGTCGAAGAACAGTCGCAGGTCGTCGATGCCGTAGCGCAGCATCGTCAGGCGCTCCAGGCCCGAGCCGAACGCGAAGCCGATGTACTTCTCGGGGTCGAGGCCGAAGTTGCGCACCACCTGCGGATGCACCTGGCCCGCGCCCGAGAGCTCGAGCCAGCGGCCCTGGAGCGGCCCCGCGCCGAACTGCAGGTCGATCTCGGCCGAGGGCTCGGTGAACGGAAAGTAGGACGGCCGGAAGCGCACCTGCAGGTCGTCGGACTCGAAGAAGCGGCGCAGGAAGTCCACGTACACGCCCTTGAGGTCCGCGAAGCTGATGTCCTCGTCGATCCACAGGCCCTCGACCTGGTGGAACATCGGCGAGTGCGTCGCGTCCGAGTCGACGCGGTAGGTGCGGCCCGGCGCGATCACCTTGAGCGGCGGCTCGTGCATCCTCGCGTAGCGCACCTGCATGGGGCTCGTGTGCGTGCGCAGCAGCAACGGCAGCCCCGTACCGTTCTTCCCCGTCCCGTCGTTCATGTCGACGTAGAAGGTGTCCTGCATCGAGCGCGCCGGATGGTTCTCCGGGTTGTTGAGCGCGGTGAAGTTGTACCAGTCGGTCTCGATCTCCGGCCCGTCGGCCACGTCGAAGCCGATCGAGCCGAAGATCTCCTCGATGCGCCGCCAGGTGCGGCTGATCGGGTGCAGCCCGCCTCGACCTCGTCCGCGCCCGGGCAAGGTCACGTCGAGGGCTTCCTCGGAAAGCCGCGACTCGAGCTTTGCGAGCGCCAGCGCTTTCCTTCTCGACTCAAGGGAATTCTCGATGCGCTGAACGGCGGCGTTGTAGCTCCGGCCGGCCGTCTTTCTTTCCTCGACGGGAAGAGAACCCAGCGAAGAACGGAAGGCAGCGAGTTCCCCCGCCTTGCCGAGGTACTTCGCCTTGGCGTTCTCGAGCGCGGCCGGATCGGGCGCGGCGGCGAAATCCGCCGCGGCGCGTCCGACGATGTCTTCGAGGTTCACCATCCCCCTGCCCTCGGCGGGCCCGGGGTCAGTGAGCGAGGCTGGCCTTGACCTGGCCGGCGATCTTGGCGAACGCGGGCTTGTCGAGCACCGCGAGGTCGGCGAGCACCTTGCGGTCGATCTCGATCTTCGCCTTCTTCAGGCCGGCCATGAACGCGCTGTAGCTCAGCCCGAGCTCGCGCACCGCGGCGTTGATGCGCTGGATCCAGAGCGCGCGGAAGTCGCGCTTGCGGTTGCGGCGGTCGCGGTAGGCGTACTGCCCCGCCTTCATCACCGCCTCCTTGGCGACGCGGTAGACGTTGCCGCGGCGGCCGCGGAAGCCCTTGGACTTCGCGGTGACCTTCTTGTGGCGCGCGCGCGCCGTGACACCTCTCTTGACTCTCGGCATCGCGCGCTCCTAGCCCGAATACGGCAGCATCGCACGCACCTGGTGCTTGTTGCTGTCGTGGACGTTGGTGGTGCCGCGCAGGTGGCGCTTCCTCTTGGTGGACTTCTTGGTGAGGATGTGGCGCATGTAGGCCTGCGAGCGCTTGATCGACCCGCCCGAGCGCACCTTGAAGCGCTTGGCGGCCGATTTCTTCGACTTCATCTTGGGCACAGCATTGCTCCTATCGATTACCCCGCCGTGGCGGGCTTTGTTTCGTCCTTCTTCGATTCCTTCGGCACCTTCGGCGTCTTTTCCGCCGCCGGCTTCTTCGCTGCCTTCACCGGCACCACCTTCTTCTTCGGCGCCAGCACCATCACCATCTGGCGGCCTTCCAGCCGCGGGAACTGCTCGATGATCGCGTGGGCTTCCAGGTCCTTGCGCACCCGCTCGAGCAGCCGCACGCCGAACTCCTGGTGCGCCATTTCCCGGCCGCGGAACCGCAGCGTCACCTTCGCCTTGTCGCCTTCGTCGAGGAACTGGATCAGCTTGCCGACCTTGATCTTGTAGTCGCCCTCGTCGGTGCTCGGACGGAACTTGATTTCCTTGACCTGGATCTGCTTCTGCTTGAGCTTGGCCTCGTGGGCCTTCTTCTGCTCGCGGTAGCGGAACTTGCCGTAGTCCATCAGCTTGCAGACCGGCGGCACCGCGAGCGGCGCGATCTCCACCAGGTCCACGTTCTGCTCTTCCGCCATCCTGAGCGCGTCCGCGACTGCCACGATGCCAAGCTGGTCGCCGTTCTCCGCCACCAGCCTGAGCTGCGGCGCGGTGATCTCCCCGTTGATGCGCTGCGATCTTTCGAGTGCGATGGGTGAATGCTCCTCTTCTCGTCAAAAAAAGCGGCCGTGCCGCTACGCGCTTGCCTCGTTCCGGAGGCGCTCGATGAAGGCCTCGAGGCTCATCGCCCCCAGATCCTCGCCGCCGCGCGTGCGCACAGCCACGTTTCCAGCCTGCTTTTCCTTGTCGCCGACCACTACCTGGTAGGGCAGCTTTTGCAGGCTATGTTCGCGAATTTTATAGGAAATTTTCTCGTTCCGCAAATCCGATCGGGCGCGGAAACCCGCCTCCCGCAGGCGTGCGGCCACCGCTTGCGCGTAGGCGGCCTGCTGCTCGGTGATGTTCAGGACGACGACCTGCTCCGGTGCGAGCCAGAGCGGGAAGGCGCCGCCGTAATGCTCGATGAGCACGCCCATGAATCGCTCCATCGAGCCGACGGTGGCCCGGTGCAGCATCACCGGGATCCTGCGGCTGTTGTCGGCCGCGACGTACTCGGCGCCCAGCCGCTGCGGCATGAAATAGTCGACCTGCATCGTGCCGCACTGCCAGAGGCGGCCGATGGCGTCCTTCAGCGAGTACTCGATCTTCGGCCCGTAGAACGCGCCCTCGCCGGGCGAGACCTGGAACTCGCAATGGGACGCCTTCATCGCCTCCATCAGCGCGGCCTCCGCCTTGTCCCAGGCCTCGTCCGAGCCTATGCGCTTCTCGGGCCGGGTCGCCACCTTGTAGACGATGTCTTCGAAGCCGAAGCGCGCATAGACCTTCTGCACCAGCGCCGTGTAGGCGACGCACTCGGGCAGGATCTGCTCCTCGGTGCAGAAGATGTGGCCGTCGTCCTGCGTGAAGCCGCGGATCCGCATGAGGCCGTGCAGCGCGCCCGAGGGCTCGTTGCGGTGGCAGGAGCCGAATTCGCCGTAGCGCAGCGGCAGGTCGCGGTAGCTCTTCACGCCCTTGTTGTAGATCAGCACATGCCCCGGGCAGTTCATCGGCTTGAGCGCGTAGTCGCGCTTCTCCGATTCCGTGGTGAACATGTGCTCGCGATAGTTCTCCCAGTGGCCGGTGCGCTCCCAGAGGCTACGGGGCAGCACCGTCGGCCCGCGCACTTCCTGGTAGCCGCTGTCGCGATAGACCTTCCTCATGTACTGCTCGACCTGCTGCCAGAGCGTCCAGCCCTTGGGATGCCAGAACACCATGCCGGGCGCGTCCTCTTCCATGTGGAACAGGTCGAGCTGCGTGGCGAGGCGCCGGTGGTCGCGCTTCTCGGCCTCCTCGAGCATCTTCAGGTACGCGTCCTGCTCCTCCTTGGTGGCCCAGGCGGTGCCGTAGATGCGCTGGAGCATCTCGTTCTTCGAGTCGCCGCGCCAGTAGGCGCCCGCGACGCGCATCAGCTTGAACACCTTGAGCTTGCCGGTGGAGGGCACGTGCGGGCCGCGACACAGGTCGATCCAGTTGCCCTGGCCGTAGAGGGAGATCGGCTCGTTCGCCGGGATCGCCGCGATGATTTCGGCCTTGTACTTCTCGCCGATCGAGTGGAAGTACTTGACGGCTTCGTCCCTGGAAAGAGTCTTTCTTTCTACTTTCAAGTCCTTCTTGACCAGTTCCGCCATCTTCTTCTCGATGGCGATGAGATCGTCGGGCGTGAACGGCCGCTGGTAGGCGAAGTCGTAGTAGAAGCCGTTCTCGATCACGGGGCCGATCGTCACCTGCGCGCCGGGAAACAGCTCCTGCACCGCCTGCGCCATGAGGTGCGAGGTCGAGTGGCGCAGGATCTCCAGGCCTTCCGGGCTCTTGCCCGTGACGATCGAGACGTCGGCGTCGGACTCGATGCGATAGCTCGTGTCGACGAGCTTGCCGTTCACCTTGCCGGCGAGCGCGGCGCGCGCGAGGCCGGCGCCGATGGCTTGCGCCACTTCGGCGACGGTAACGGGCTGCTGAAACGACTTCGTCGACCCGTCCGGGAGGCGGATGTTGGGCATCGGGGTGAACGTCGCGGATTTTATCAAGCCGGCCGCGCGGGCCAGGCGCGCAGCGCCTCGGCGATGCGCGCGAGCGGTGCCGACCAGTCGTCGCGCCGCTCCTGGCGGAAGAGCCGCGCCTGCCGATACCAGGGGCTGCCCTCGCCCTCGACGCCCCAGCGCCAGTCGGGCGCGTAGGAGAGCATCATCCACAGCGGCTTGCCCATCGAGCCGGCCAGGTGCGCGACCGAGGTGTCCACCGTCAGCACGAGGTCCAAGCCGGAGATGAGCGCCGCGGCGTCGGCGAAATCCCGCTGCCCGGGCCCTGTATGCGCGATGCCACGGCGCGCGAGCAGCTCCACGTCGCGCGCGCTCACTTCCTTCTGGAGGCTGATGATTGCGGCGCCGCCCGCGGCGAGCGCGGGCTCCAGCAGCGCGAGGTCGACAGACCGGACGCGGTCGCGCGCATAGTCGGGGTTGCCGGACCACACGATGCCGACGCGCGGGGCCGGGCCTTGCGGCCCGCCCGCGGCCGCGCCCGATGGCGCCCGATAGGCGAGCGGCGGCGGCACGCTCCCGGGAGTCGTGCCGAAGGCGAGCGGCAGGCCGGGCAGCGGGCAATGAAGGTCGAACACCGGCAGCGGCTCGCCGGCGATCGCGAGCTGCGCGATGCCTTCCATCCCCTCGAAGAGCGGTGCGACGCGCTTGGGCACCTCGAGCACCACGCGCGCGCCGCGCTGCGCGACCAGCGGCAGGTAGCGCGCGAACATGAGCGTGTCGCCCAGCCCCTGCTCGGCGTGCAGCAGGATCGTGCGCCCCTCGAGCTCCGCATCGCCGCGCCACGGCGGCCGGCCGAAGTCGCGCGCGGTGCCGGCGAACTGGCGCGTGCCGTGCCGCCACTCGTACTCGCGCCAGCCTTCCGGCCACTCGCCCACCGCGAGCAGCGCGAGCGCGAGGTTGAAATGGATCTCCGGATTGTCCGGGGCGAGCGCGAGCGCGCCCCGGTACGCCGCAATCGCCTCGCGGATGCGGCCGGTCGCCTTGAGCGCGTTGCCGCTGTTGCTCAGCGCGTCGCCGAACTCCGGCCGCAGGCGCAGCGCCTGCCGGAAGCGCTTGAGCGCGTCCTCCTCGCGTCCGAGCGCGCGCAGCGACACGCCGAGGTCGTTGAGCGTCTCGGCGTCGCGCGGCGCGAGCGCGTGCGCGCGCTGCAGCCGCTCGACCGCCTCGGCGTGGCGACCGAGCTCCTGCAGCGCGGCGCCGCAGTTGTAGAGCGCGTCCCCGTTCGCCGGCTCGATGGCGAGCGCGCGCTCGTAGCTCGCGAGCGCCTCCTCCGGGCGGCGCAGGTCGCGCAGCGCGTTGCCGCGACTGTTGAGCGCGTCGACATAGCCGGGCTTGGACTGCAGCGCCTGGTCGAGCAGCGCCAGCCCGCCTTCGAGGTCGCCCTGGCGGCAGCGCAGCGCGCCTAGGTGGTTGAGCGCCGCGGCGTGCCCGGGCGAATCCTCGAGGATCTGCGTGAGCAGCAGCTCGGCCTGCAGGAGCCGCCCGCCGCGCTGCGCGGAGGCCGCCTCCTTCAGCAGCTGCGCGAACGCCGCAGCCTTGCTCTTAGCCATGCGGGAGGCCGTTCCGCTCGGGAAAGCTGGTAGGCGCGATTGGACTCGAACCAACGACCCCTACCATGTCAAGGTAGTGCTCTAACCAGCTGAGCTACGCGCCTGAAAGGTGTGAATTCTAGCGTAAACCGGCCGCCGGACGGGAGCCGCTCCGCGAGGAACAACGCCTCAATCGCGGATCGCTTCCATCTGGATCAGCAGGTGGATCTCGTCGCCCACGCCCGGGATCGCGAATTTCATGCCGAAATCGGAGCGCTTGAGGGAGCCGGTTGCGTTCGCGCCGCACATGTAGCGCTTTCCCTGCGTGCGCGGGTCCGGCCCGCACTTCCAGTGCTCCACCTTGAGCGTCACCGGCTTGGTCACGCCGAGCAGCGTCAGCTCGCCCACGACTTCGGCCGGGCTGTCCCCCGTCCAGCGCGCGGTCTTGCCCTTGTAGGTCAGGCGCGGGAATTCCTGTGCATTGAAGAAATCGGGCGAGCGCAGATGCTCGTCGCGCGTGCGCGGACGCCCGGCGCGCTCGCTGTCGCCGGTATCGACCGAGGCGGCTTCGATCGCAATGTCGACGCTGCCCGTCTTGGCCGCCGTGTCGACCGTCATCTTGCCGCTGGTCTTGTCGAACCGCCCGTACAGCTGCGACATGCCGAGATGGCCGACCGTGAAATGGGGAAAGCTGTGAAACGAATCGATGGTGAACGATTCCGGCGCCGCGACGGCGGACAGCGGAAGCAGGATCGCGGCAGCGCCTGCAGCGAACGTGGAAGCTTTTGGCACGGAAGAACCTCCTCTGGTTGAGCGATCGCGGCCTGGCGCATCAGCCGCCGGATGCGCCGGCGTAACGCCAGGCGAGCACCCAGGGTACGGCCGCCGCGGCGAAAGTGTATAAGGAAACGACGATCGATTGCAGCCAGATCGGCTGCTTTTGCGGCATCGGCAGGAATGCGGCCGCCGGAACCAGCAGCAGCGTCGCCAGCGCGTACCAGGCGAGCTCGGCCAGCAGCATCGCGCCGGCGCCGAGCAGCGCGCCGGCGAGCGCCGCGGGAAACGTGTATGCGGCGCCGGCGGCAGTGGTGCGCCCGGCCACCATCTGCACGAGCAGGAACGCGCCCGCCCCCGCCGCCAAAGCGATGCCGTACAGGCCGTAGGTTGCCGATGCGCCGAGAATCGCGGCGATGCCGGTTCCCAGCCCCAGGCCGAGACCCGCAGCGCCCGCGCGCACGGGTTGCGCCCGGAGCGCACCGAACATCGCGACCATCGACCCGGCATACAGGGCGATCCCGCCGCCGAGCCGCACGCACTCGACGACCGGCTTTTGCGCAAGCACCGTCCAGAACGCCCATGCGGCGCATGCGGCCCCGATGAGGGGCAGGCCCACCGCAATCGCGCGGCTCGGCTTGAGCAGCGCATCGGCGAGGAATCCGGCGGCCGCCGCCGCCAGCCCGAGCAGGATGACCTTGCGCGTCACGGTCAGCGGCTCGAGCGTCAGCCCGTTCAGGAAATAGGCGACAGTGGCGAGCGCGGCCGCGATCGCGAGGCCCGCCAGGTTGAACCGCTGCAGCAGGATCGCCACGACGAGCGCGACCACGAACGGCGCGACCCCGCCCTGCACCGCCGGATGATCGAAAAAACCTCCCAACGCTCAGCCCCGCGCGACGCGCATCACGCCGCGCACCTGCTTCACCGCAGCGAGCGCGCGTTTCAGATGCGCGGCATCGGACACCTCGAAGCTGAAGCGCATGTGCGCGAGGTCGCCGCGGCTCTGCGAGCGCACCGCGGTGACGTTGATGCGCTCGCGCGCGAGCGCCTCGCCGATGTCGCGCAGCAGGCCCTGGCGGTCGGCCGCGATCGCCAGCAGTCCGGCGGGGTACGCGGCGCCCGCGCGCGCTCCCCACTGCGCGTCGATGAGCCGCTCCGGGCTGCGCTGCGCGAGGCGCTTCAGGCTCGCGCAGTCCTCGCGGTGCACCGACACGCCCTTGCCGCGCGTCACGAAGCCGCGCACCGGGTCGGGCGGCACGGGCTTGCAGCACTTCGCGAGCTGGGTGAGCAGCCGGTCGACGCCGACGATCAGGACGCCGCTGCCGGCCGCGGCCTTCGGCCGGATTCTTTTCGGCTGAACTTCGGTTCTTTCTTCCGCAACCGCTCCCGTCAGTTCGCGCAACGCCGCCTGCAGCTGGCGCAGGTTCACCTCGTCGCGCGCGACGGCCGCGAACAGCTCCTCGGCCTTCGCGAAACCGAGCCTGGCCGCGAGCTGCTCGAGGTTGGCCTTCAGCGCGCCCTCGCGCCGCTGCTCCTTCTCGACGACCGCGCGGCCCTGCGCGACGTTCTCGGCGTGCGCCTGCGCGTTGAACCACTGGCGCACCTTGGCGCGCGCGCGCGGGCTCTTCAGGAAGCCGAGCGCGGGGTTGAGCCAGTCGCGTGACGGCCCTCCCGATTTCGCGGCGATGATCTCGACGCGCTGGCCGCTCTGCAGCGGCGTGTCGAGCGGCGCCATGTGGCCGTCGACCTTCGCGCCGCGGCAGCGGTGGCCGAGATCGGTGTGCAGCGTGTAGGCGAAATCCACGGGCGTCGCGCCCGCCGGCAGGTCAATGACCTTTCCCTGCGGCGTGATCACGTAGATCGTGTCGTCCAGCGACGCCTTCCTCGTCTTCTCCGCCCAGCCGCCGCCGGCGACCTCGTCGCGCCAGGCGAGCAGCTCGCGCAGCCAGGCGATCTTGTTGTCGAAGGCGACGTCGGTCCTCGCCGGGACGCGCGCCTTGGACGGCTTTCCCGCCTCCTTGTAGCGCCAGTGCGCGGCGACGCCGAACTCGGCCTGCCGGTGCATTTCCTCGGTGCGGATCTGCACTTCCAGCGTGCGGCCGCCCGGGCCGATCACGGCGGTGTGCAGCGACTGGTAGTTGTTGCCCTTGGGGCGCGAGATGTAGTCGTCGAATTCCTTCGGGATCGGTTCCCAGAGGTCGTGCACGACGCCGAGCGCGCTGTAGCACTCGGCGGCGGTCGGCACGATCACGCGCAGCGCGCGCACGTCGTAGACCTGCTCGAAGTCCAAGCTCTTCAGCCGCATCTTGTTCCAGATCGAATAGATGTGCTTCGGCCGGCCCGTGACCTCGGCGCGCAAGCCGATATTCTTCAGCGCGGACTCGAGGACCTGGATCGCGCCCTCGATGTACTGCTCGCGCTCGACGCGCTTCTGGTCGAGCATCTGCGCGATCTTCTTGTAGAGCTCGGGCTCGAGGAACCGGAACGACAGGTCCTCGAGCTCCCATTTCAGCTGCCAGACGCCGAGCCGGTTGGCGAGCGGCGAATAGATGTCGAGAGACTCGCGCGCGTACGCGGCGCGCTCCCCGGTCGGGTTCTTCGAGAACCAGCGCAGCGTCTGCGTGCGCGAGGCCAGCCGGATCAGCACCACGCGGATGTCCTCGACCATGCCGAGCACCATCTTGCGCAGGATCTCGTTCTGCTCGAGCGCCGAGGCGCGCGTCAGCACGCGCAGCTGGTAGAGCTTCTCCACGCCGGCGGCGAGGCCCGCGATCTCCTCGCCGAACTCCGCCTGCAACCGGTCGGCCTGCGGCAGGTATTTCGGCGCCGCGAACAGCACGCCCGCCGCCTGCGCCGCCGCGTCGGCGCCGATCGAGGCGAGGCCCGCGGAAAGCCCGAGCGCGTGCGGCCACACCGGCTCGCCGGTCGAAAGCGCCTGTCCCTCGTACAGCGGCCGCGCGAACGCGAGCGCGCGCTCGACCAGCGCGTCCTGCGCGCGGCCGTTCGTCGCGTCCTGCGGGCGGAGCTGGACCACGGAAACCATGCTGCTATTGTAATGGCGTTGGCATGGATGGAATCTCCATGGGCTGGCTCCGCGACTGGAAGCGCAAGCGCGTGCTCGCGCGTCACCACATCGACGATGCGCTCTGGCAGCGCGCGCTCAAGCACCTGCCGTTCCTGCGCGGCCTGTCGGCCGACGAGGAGCGCCGCATCCGGGAGCTCGCGATCCTGTTCCTCGCCGAGAAGCAGCTCACGCCTGTGCGCGGACTCGCGCTTTCGGACGACGACCGCGTCGAGATCGCGCTGCAGGCCTGCCTGCCGGTGCTCGAGCTGGGACTGGACTGGTACGACGGCTGGGTCGGCGTGGTGGTGCATCCGGCCGACTTCAAGGCGCAGCGCGCGCTCACGGACGAGGACGGCGTGCGCCACGAGTGGGACGACGAGCTCGCGGGCGAATCCTGGCCGGGCGGCCCGGTGGTGCTGTCCTGGGAGGCGCTCGACGACTCCGGCTCGGTCGCGCGCGGCGGCGCCAACGTCGTGCTGCACGAGTTCGCGCACAAGCTCGACATGATGTCCGGCGAGGCCGACGGCGTGCCGCCCCAGCCCTCGCGCGCGGCGCGCGAGCGCTGGGTCGCGGTCTTCGACGCGGAGTTCGACCGCTTCTGCGGCGCGGTGGACGCGGGCAAGGACACGTTCCTCGATCCCTACGCTTCCGAGCACGAGGCCGAGTTCTTCGCGGTGGCGAGCGAGGCCTTTTTCGAGGCGCCGAACGCGCTGCGGCGCGAATTCCCGCGGCTCTACGAGCTGTTCAAGGGCTTCTACCGGCAGGACCCGGCGAGGCGCCTGCGGACATGAAGACGCTGCTCATCGTGTATCACACGGGTGGCGTGAAGACCGCGAAGATGGCCGAGGCCGTCGAGCGCGGCGCGCGGGGCGAGGAAAACGTCAAAGTGGTCGTCAAGCGCTGCGCCGAAGCCGGGCCCGAGGACGTGCTCGCGGCGGACGGCCTGATCCTCGGCACGCCGGAGAACTTCGGCTACATGTCCGGAATGATGAAGGACTTCCTTGAGCGCGCGTTTTATCCCTGCGAGGGCAAGGTGAACGGCCGGCCCTGGGCGCTGTTCGTCGGCGCCGGGCAGGACGGCAGCGGCGCGGTCAGCTCGGTCGAGCGGATCATGACGGGGCTGCGGATGGAGAAGCGCGCCGAGCCCGTGATCGGCCTGAAAGAACTCACCCCGGAAATCCTGGAGCGCTGTGAGGAGCTGGGCGCCGCCTTCGCCGCCGGTCTCGCGATGGGTGTCTTCTAGGGACTACAGGACGACGCTGTCGCCCTCTGCGGGCGCCTCGCAGAGCACGCGCGAGCCCAGGCGAGCGAGCTCCTTGCGCGCTTCCTCGAGCTTGGCGTCGATGTCCGCGTCGGTCTGGTCCGGGTCGTGGTGGAACAGGTGCAGCCGCTTCACTTCCGCGCGCGCGGCGAGGTCGCAGACCTGGCTCACGCAGGAGTGTCCCCAGTCCACCTTGGACGGGTACTCGTGGTCGCGGTAGGTGGCGTCGGTGATGAGCACGTCGGCGCCGCGGGCGAAGTCGGCGAGGCGCTCCACGTAGCGCGCGTCGTAGCGCTTGTCGGTCGGCAGGTAGAGCTCGTTGTCGGTGACGTAGCAGACCGTGCGCCCGCGGCAGCTCAGGCGGTAGCCGAGGCAGTAGCCCGGGTGCCGCAGCAGCATGGTGTCGACGCGCACCGGCCCGAACTGCAGCGTCTCCTCGCGCAGGTCGCGGAACACGAGGCGCGCGCCGAACTCGCGGATCGTCACCGGGAAGTAGACGCTCTCCATCTGCGCGCTGATCGCGCGCTCGATCGTGAGGTCGCCCTGGTAGGGGCCGTGGATCTCGATCTGGTTGCCGCGCACGTACATCGGCCCGAAAAACGGCACCGTGTTGATGTGGTCCCAGTGCGTGTGCGAGATGAAGATGCGCCCGGAGAAGCGCTCGTTCGCGGTCTCCATGAGGCGGTCCGAGAGCCGCTTGATCCCCGAGCCGCAGTCGAAGATGTAGAGCGGCTCGCCGCCGCCGACCTCGACGCTCACGCAGGGCGTGTTGCCGCCGTAGCGCGTGTAGGCCGGCCCGGGCGCCGGCAGCGTGCCGTGCACGCCCCAGAACTGCAGCGAGACGCGCTCCGAGACGATCTCGAACACCTGCTGCAGGAAGCTCTCGCGGTTGATCGGCTTGGTGATGTAGCCGTCGGCGCCGAGCTCCTTGGCGCGCCGCCGGTCGAAGTCGTAGGCCTTCGCCGAGAGGATCAGGACCTTGAGGCCCGCCAGCGCGGGCATGGCGCGCAGCTCGCGCATGAGCTCCAGCCCGTCCATCACCGGCATCATCACGTCGGTGATCACGCAGTCGGGCAGCGCCTCGGGGATGTCGCGCAGCGCGCCCGTGCTCGAGGCGCGCACGATGACCTCGTGGCCCGCGTCGGTCAGCAGGCGCGAGACCAGCGCCAGCGTGTCCGGGTCATCGTCGACGACGAAGAATTTCATGGGTGGCCGCAATTTTATCCCGAGGCGCGCATTCGCGAGGCTATGATTCGGCGATGACCGACAGCGTCCTGGAGCAGGCGATCAAGAGCTGGGCGCGCTCGGCGCCCGCGAAGACGACCGAGGTTCACGCCGACAAGGCGGCGTTCGGCCACTTCTGGCAGCGCGCGGGCGAGCTGCTCGCGCGCCTGCCGGCGAAACCGAAGCGCAGCCCCCAGGAGGCGGCGGGCGCGGCGGAGATCCTCGCACAGGCGCGCGAGTCGCGCACGCGCTTCATGCGCGCGCACGCGGCGGCGGTCTACGACGCGCTCACCTCGTCGCGCAGCCGCTTCGTGCGCGTGGACGAGCTCTGCGAGCGCGCGGCGAAGGAATTCCCCGGCCTGGTGCCCGACGCCACGGCGCTCGCGCAGGACTCGGGCATGCGCCAGGGCGACAAGGACGGCCTGGAGGTCGACCAGGGCATTTTCCTCGCGCAGGTGCTCGCCGAGCCGGCCGCGGGCCTGCACCTGTGCCACGCCATGCTGCTGCCGCGCGAGGACACGCAGGAGCGCCTGCAGGCCTTTCTCGAGCACGGCGCGATGCAGTTCGTGGGCGCCAAGGTCGAGCGCCGGGGCAAGGCGTCGGTGGTCACCATGCAGAACCCGCGTTTCCTCAATGCCGAGGACGAGACCACCCTCGCGGGGCTGGAGTCGGCGATCGACCTGGCTTATCTGGATCCCCGGACCGAGATCTGCGTGCTGCGCGGCGACACCGTCACGCACAGCAAGCACGCGGGCAGGCGCCTGTTCGGCGCCGGGATCAACCTCACGCACCTGTACCAGGGCAAGATCCGTTTCCTCTGGTACGTGCTGCGCGACATGGGCCTCGTCAACAAGCTCTATCGCGGCCTCGCGCGCGCCGAGGCGCCGCCCGAGGAGGAATCGGCGGACAAGCTCTGGATCGCGGCGGTCGAAGGGTTCGCGATCGGCGGCCACTGCCAGATCCTGCTCGCCATGGACCAGGTGATCGCGGCCAGCGACGCGTACCTCACGCTGCCCGCGCGCAAGGAAGGGATCATCCCGGGCGCAGCCAACCTGCGCCTTGCGCGCCACGTCGGGCCGCGCATCGCGCGCCAGGCGATCCTCGCGGAGCGCCGCATCGAGTGCGCGAGCCCGGTCGGGCAGCTGATCTGCGACACCATCGTCGCGCCGGACGCGATGGACTCCGAAATCGACCGCCTGGTCCGGCACATCACGGATTCCGGGATGGTCAGCGCGGCCGGCAACCGCCGCGCGCTGCGCATCGAGGAGGAGCCGCTCGACGCGTTCCGGCGCTACCTGTCGGTGTACGCGCGCGAGCAGGCCGGCTGCCACTTCAGCCCGGCGCTCATCGCCAACCTGGAGAAGAACTGGGATGCCGCGAACCGCCGCGGCTGAAAGGCGGGACGCGGCCGGCCGCAAGCGCTAGCCGAGCAGGAATTCCCGCACGATCGCGATCTGGTCGTCGTGCAGCAGCGTCGGCGCGTGGCCGACGCCGGGGATCTCGATCACCTTCGCCTTCGGGCCGCGGCCGTGCATCTGCTCGCAGGTCTCGCGCGTGAGCAGGTCGGACTGGGCGCCGCGCAGGACCAGCGTAGGGCAGCGGATCGCGTCCCAGAGCTCCCAGAGCTCGATGTCCTTCTCGGGCATGTTCTTGCGGAACGTGTCGGCAAGCCTCGGGTCGTAGTGCATGCGCAGCGTGCCGTCGGGATTCCTGCGCGTCACCACCTCGGCGAGGAAGCGCCACTCGGCGTCCGTATGCGGGCCGAAGGGCGCGCTCACCGCGCGCACGTACTGCTCGGCGGTCGCCAGGTCCGGGAAGGCCGGCGCGGCGCCGACATAGGCCGCGATGCGCTCGAGCGACGCCTTCGCGATCACCGGGCCCGCGTCGTTGACGACGAGCTTCGCCACGGGCGTGCCCGGCTGCGCGGCGAGAGCCATGCCGATGAGCCCGCCCATCGAAGTGCCCAGCCACTCCACCCGCTCGACGTCGAGGCGCGCGATCAGCGTCACCATGTCTGACAGGTACTGCGGCAGCTGGTAGAGCATCGGGTCGGCGAGCCACTCGGAGTCGCCGCGGCCCGCGACGTCGGGGCAGACGATCCGAACCCGGTCGCTCAGCGCGCGCGCGAGATTGTCGAAATCGCGCGCGCAGCGCGTGAGGCCGTGCACGCAGACGAGCACGCGCCCGTTCCGGGGATCGCCCCACTCGAGATAGGAGACGCGGTGCAGCCCGCGCGGCGACGCGCACTGGACCGACCTGCGCCGCGCCGCCGCGTTGGCCAATTCAGGGACCGCCGCTCTGGTACCGGCTCAGGAGCCGTACTTGAAGGAGAGCGACAGGCGCGTGCGGAACTGCGTCACCTTGCCGCTCTCGACCTTCACGTCGAGCTTGGTGACCTCGGCGATGCGCAGGTCGCGCAGCGACTTCGACGCCGTCTTCACCGCGCTGCGCGCGGCGTCCTCCCAGGAGACCGAGCTGGTGCCGATGACGTCCGTGACGCGATAGACAGCATTGCCGCCTTTCTTTGCCATGTTGCGCCCTCCTTCCAGTGGTGGTGCGGGGAATCCGCGCGGCCATTATGGCCCTAGGACGGCGCGTCGTGCCAGTAGCGGCGCCGGCGCGCACGCTCGGCCTGGATCTCGAGCTCCGGCAGGCGAACCGTCACCGCCCCGTCCCGGTCGGTGCGCCAGAGCGGCATCGTCAGACGCGCGAGGACGCCCGCGTTCGGATGGCCGAAGCGGTTGCGGTAACCCACCGGGATCACCGCCGCCCTCGCGGCCACGGCGCGGAGGAACTCGGCGGTCGACGAAGTGCGGCTGCCGTGGTGCGGAACGAGCAGCACGTCGGCGGCGAGCGTGCTGGCGCCGCGCTCCGCGCGGTCCTGCACATCGCGCGCGACGAGCTCGGCCTCCGCCGGCTTCTCGATGTCGCCCGTGAGCAGCATCGCGCGCCCGCCGGCGCTCACCTTGAGCACGCAGCTCAGGTCGTTGCTCTTCCTCGCGCGCGCCTCGGCGCTCGCCGGATGCAGGATCGCGAAGCGCACGCCGTCCCATTCCCAGGCCTCGCCCGCCGCGCAGCGCCGCGGGTCGGCGACCGCGCCGAGCAGCGGATGCTCCGCGGGCAGCGAGCTCAGCAGCGTGTCGACCTCGAAGTTCTCGAGCACCGAGGCCGCGCCGCCCGCGTGGTCGTTGTCGTTGTGCGTGACGATCATCGCGTCCAGGCGCGCGACGCCGGCCGCGCGCAGGTACGGCGCGATGATGCGCTCGCCGCTGTCGGCGTCCGCGCCGAACGCGGGCCCGGCGTCGTAGAGCAGCGCGCGGTGCGCGGTGCGCACGAGCACCGCCAGGCCCTGGCCTACGTCGAGCGTGGTGATCCAAGCCTCGCCCGGCTCGGGCGCAGGCGGCGGCAGCGCGACCGCGGGCAGCATCAGCGCGAGGCCCGCCGCGCGCCAGGGCAGGCCGCGCGGCGCGAGCAGCCAGACGACGCCCGCGAGCGCGAGCAGCATTGCCCAGAGCGACGGCGCGTGCTGCTGCCAGACCGCGGCGGGCAGCGAGGCGCACCACTCCAGGAACTGCAGGAGCCAGCCGGTGAGCCAGGCGGCGAGCTCGAGCAGCGCGTCCCAGGGAACGAGCGCAGCGAGCAGCGCGAGCGGCGTCACGACCGCTGAGACCACCGGGATCGCGACCGCGTTGGCGAGCGGCCCGACCACCGAGCACTGCGAGAACAGGAACAGCGCCGCCGGCGCGAGGCCGATCGTCACGGCCCACTGCACGCGCAGCCATTGTTTCAGGGGGTTTTCGTTTCCTTCGCTGACAAGGAATATGAGGGCAACGGCCCCGAACGAAAGCCAGAAGCCGGGCGCGAGCACGGCCCAGGGATCAGAGGCGAGCACCACCGCCAGCGCGAGCGCGAGCACGCGCACGGGCGACGCGATGCGCCCCGACCAGAGCGCAGCGGCGACCATCGTCACCATCCAGAAGGTGCGCTGCGCGGGCACCGCGAAGCCCGCGATGAGCGAGTAGCCGAGCGCGCCCGCGATCGCCGCGGCCGCGGCCGCTTTGCGCGCCGGCAGCCGCTGCACGAGCCGCGGCGAGCGGCGCCAGAGCCAGCCGGCGAGCCAGGCCGCGAGGCCCGACACCAGCGTGACGTGGAGGCCCGAGATGCTCATCAGGTGCGTGACGCCCGTGCGGTTGAACAGGCGCCACTCCTCGGCGCTGATCGAGCGCTGGTCGCCGACCGCGAGCGCCGCGAGGATGCCGGCGGCCGGCGTCTCGCCCAGAACGCGCTTGAAGCGGTCGCGCGCCGACTCGCGGACGAGCTCGACGAGGTCCAGGATCGAATTGCGGTTGCCGAGCAGCAGCGGCGCGGTGCCGGGCCGCACGTAGCCGGTGGCGCCGATGCCGCGCTCCAGGAGCCAGCCCTCGTAATCGAAGCCGTCCGGGTTGAACAGGCCGTGCGGCCGGCGCAGGCGCACCGTGAAGCGCCAGCGCTCGCCCGGGTGCACCGGCGCGCCGAGGAGGGCCGGGTCGTCCTCGTAGGCGGGACTGCGATACCAGGAGAGCAGGATTCGGGAAGGAAGATGCGCGGGCAGCCGCGCCGGGGACGACTCCGGTTCGAATTCGAAGCGCACGCCGCGCTCGCCCGCGCCGGGCAGGCCCGAAACCACGCCGACCACCTCGAGGTCCCTGCCCTCCAGCTCCGGCGCGAGCCGGTCGGCCGTGCGCAGCTGCGCGAGCGCGAGCGCCCAGCAGAAGCCGAGCGCGCAGGCCGCGGGCAGCCGCGGCCACCGCCAGCGCGCCAGGCAGGCGAGCGGCGACGCGGCCAGCCAGAGCCAGCCCGGCGAGGGCAGCGCGGGCAGCAGCTGCAGCAACATAACGCCGCCGGCGAACGAGAGGATGACAGCGGTCATCTACAATCGAACGCAGCAGCGCCACGCAGGGCTGACTTCGCGCCGACGATGCCGAGGAAATTTTTCCGCAGATTCCTGCCCGACGGGGAAACGGTGCGCGCGCACAAGTCGCTCGCCTGGGCCGGCCGCCGGCTGCAGCATCCGAGCCTCTGGCACCTGAACCGGCGCTCGGTGGCCGGCGGCGTGGCCATCGGCCTGTTTGCCGGCCTGGTGCCCGGTCCGCTGCAGATGCTGACCGCCGCGCTGCTGGCGATCCCGCTCAAGAAGAACCTGCCGGTCGCGCTGGCGACGACGCTCTACACCAATCCGCTGACCATCGCGCCGCTGTACGTGCTCGCCTACGGCTACGGGCGGATCCTGCTCGGCTCGGCCGGCGACGCGGCGGCCGTCGCGCCCTTCGAATGGGACTGGGAGCACTGGATTGCCTCGCTGCAAGGATTGGCCGCGTGGGCGCTCTCGCTCGGCAAGCCGCTCGCGGTCGGCCTCCCCGCGCTTGCGCTGACGCTCGCCGCGGCCGGATACTTCGCGGTGCAGGTCGCCTGGCGCGCTTACGTCGTTGCCGCCTGGCGCGCGCGCAACCGCCGCCGCAGGCACCTCTGAAAAGAATGCGACTCAATCCGACCAGCTTCGCCGTCCGCGCCTACTTCGCGTTCCGGTACCCGCTGCTGATCTTTCTCGCGGTCGAGATCGTGGGCTCCTTCGGCTTCTGGATCGTCTCGGACCAGAAGGCCTCGCTGCTCGATTGCATCTACATGACCTTCATCACCGTGGCCACCATCGGCTTCGGCGAGACCATCGACCTGTCGCACAGCGCCGGGGGCCGCGTGTTCCTCATGGCGATCGCCACCGTCGGCATCGCCAACGTGACCTACGCCACCTCCAAGCTCACCGCCTTCATCCTCGAAAAAGACATCAGCGAAGCCCTCAGGAGACGCCGCATGCAGGACCAGATCGACACCATGAGCAACCACTACATCATCTGCGGCGTGGGCCGCGTCGGCAGCAACGTCGCCCACGAGCTCGGCGTCACGGGGCGGGACTTCGTCGGCATCGAGGAGGCGCCGGCCGCGATCGAGCAGTTCAAGGAAAAGCACCCCCGCGCCCTCGTGCTGCACGGCGACTGCTCGGACGACGACGTGCTCGCGCGCGCCGGCGTCGCGCGCGCGACGGGCTTGTTCGCGGTGACCGGCGACGACAGCAAGAACCTGCTGATCACGCTGTCGGCGAAGCAGATCAACCCTGCGGTCCGCGTCGTCGCGAGGGTGCACGACGTGCGCAACAGCGACAAGCTCAAGCGCGTCGGCGCCGACGCCATCGTCTCGCCGGATTTCACGGGCGGCATGCGCATCGCCTCGAGCATGCTGCGGCCGGCCGTGGTGACGTTCCTCGACGAGATGCTGCGCACCGACGAGAAGCTGCGCGTCGAGGAAATGCCCGTGCCCGAAGGCTACGCGCCGCGCAGCCTGTCCGAGGCCATGCCCGGTTCGCGCGACTTCGTAGTGCTCGCGGTGCGCGTCGCCGGAACCTGGCAGTTCAACCCGCCGCCGGACTTCACGCTGCGGCCGGGCAACACGCTGGTGACGATGACCACGCCCGAGGGGCGCCGCCAGATCGAGGCCGCGCTCGGCCGCTAGCCGCCCGCCGCTAGGCCGCGCGCAAGAGGCCGTCGCGCAGCTCGAGCACGCGGCCGGTGCGCGCCGCGAGCTCGGCATCGTGCGTGACCAGCACGAAGGCGGTGCCGCGCGCCTGCGACAGGCGCACCATCGCCGCGAACACCTCGTCCGCGGTCTGCGCGTCGAGGTTGCCGGTGGGCTCGTCCGCCAGCAGGCAGGCGGGCTCGGTCACCATCGCGCGCGCGAAGGCGCAGCGCTGCCGCTCGCCCCCGGAAAGCTCCGAAGGAAGATGATCGACCCTCCTGGAAAGCCCCAATTCGGCGAGAACCGATCGCGCCCTCGCCAGGGCATTGCCGCGTTCCATGCGCCGGATCCAGAGCGGCATCGCGACGTTCTCCTCGGCCGTGAACTCCGGCAGCAGGTGGTGGAACTGGTAGACGAAGCCGAGCGAGCGGTTGCGCAGCTCGCCGCGCTCGCGCTCGCCCAGCGCGCCGAAGGCCTTGCCGAGCAGGCGCACGCTGCCGCCGCTGGCGGCGTCCAGGCCGCCGAGCAGGTGCAGCAGCGTGGACTTGCCCGAGCCCGAGCGCCCCATGATGGCGACGCGCTCGCCGGCGCGCACCTCGAGGTCCACCCCGAGCAGGACCTGAACCGGGGCGGGCCCTTGATAGGTTTTCCGCAATTCTTCACAGCTCAAAACCACGTCACTCATAGCGCAAGGCCTCTGCGGGGTTGACCCGGCTCGCGCGCCAGCTCGGGTAGAGCGTGGCGAGGAACGACAGCACGAGCGAGACCGCGCCGATCGTCGCCACGTCGCCGAGCTGCACGTCGGAGGGCAGGTCGGAGATGTAGTAGACGTCCTTGGCGAGGAACTTGAAGCCGAGCAGGTGCTCGATGAACGGCACCACGGTGTCGACGTTGAACGCGAGCAGCACGCCGAGCACCAGGCCCGCGAGCGTGCCGATCACGCCGATCAGGGCGCCCTGGATCATGAAGATCTGCACGATCGAGCCCGGCGACGCGCCGACGGTGCGCAGGATCGCGATGTCGGCCTGCTTGTCGGTGACCAGCATCACGAGCGTGGAGACGATGTTGAAGGCGGCCACGGCGACGATCAGCGTGAGGATGGTGAACATCACGCGCTTCTCGATCTCGACGGCGCGGAAGAAATTGGCGTGGCTGCGCGTCCAGTCGGTGGCGTAGAGGTCGCGGTCCAGGCGCGCCATCAGGCTGCGCGCCACGCCGCGCGCCTCGAACAGGTCGTCCAGCCGCAGGCGCAGGCCCGACACCGCGTCGCCCATCTGGTACAGCTTCTGCGCGTCCTCCAGGTTCACCAGCGCGAGGCCCGAGTCGTACTCGTACATGCCGACCTCGAAGATGCCGACCACCGTGAACTGCTTCAGGCGCGGCAGCACGCCCGCGGGCGTCACCAGGCCCTGCGGCGCGATCAGCGCGATCTTGTCGTTCACGAGCACGCGGAGCGCGCGCGCGAGCTCCGAGCCGAGCACGATGCCGAAGCCGCCGGGCCTGAGCGACGCGAGCGAGCCCGCGCGCATGTGCAGGCCGATCTCGGCGACCCGGTTCTCGAGCTCGGGCACGATGCCGCGCACCAGGCTGCCGCGCACCGCCTCCCCCGCCGAGAGCATGCCCTGCGCGTCGACGAAGGGCGCCGAGGCGACCACGTGCGGCTCGCCCGCCACCTTCTGCGCGAGGCCTCGCCAGTCGGCGAGGCGGCTGTCGGCGCCGCTGATCTGCACGTGCGAGGCGACGCCGAGGATGCGCGCGCGCAGCTCCTTCTGGAACCCGTTCATCACCGACAGCACGACGATCAGCGCCGCGACGCCGAGCACGATGCCCGCCATCGAGGTGGCCGAGATGAAGCTGATGAAGTGGTTGCGGCGCTTGGCGCGGGTATAGCGCAGGCCGACGAGGAATTCGTACCGCACGGTGGCGCGAGAATACTACAATCGAATCGATGGCAACCCCGGCCGACAGCGCCGCCGAGCTCGCCGCGCTCGTGCGCCGCGAGCGCCTCGCGCACCTCGCGACGCTGCGCGAGGACGCGCCGATGGCCTCGATGACGCTCTACCTCGCGGACGCGGGCTTCGCGGCGTTCTACGTGCACGTGAGCCGGCTCGCCTGGCACACGCAGGACATGGCGAGGGATCCTCGCGTCGCGCTGTCGATCTCCGAGACCGACGACGGCCGCGCCGACCCGTTCACGCTGAAGCGAATCTCGATCCGCGGCGAGGCGGCGCAGATCCCGAACGGGATCCCGGAGTCGCAGGCGCTCCGAGGGCCGTGGCTCGCGCGCTTTCCCGAGCAGAAGATCAACTTCGAGCTCGCCGATTTCTCGTTCTGGCGCATCGCGCCGCGCGACGCGCGCTTCGTCGCGGGCTTCGGCCGCATCCACAACCTCTCGGCGACCGAGCTCGCGGCATGCTCGAAGTCCTAGTCGCCGTGGCCGCGGCTGCAAGTGCGGGCGGCTACGCGACGCCGGAGTGCGCAGTCGCCTTCGGGCGCATCGAGCACTATCCGTGGCTCTCGACGCCAAGCTGCCCTACGACGCGATCCTCTGGGTGACGCTGCAGCGGCCGTGAGGATTTACGGCGTCGACTTCACCTCGGCCCCGAGGCCGGCGAAGCCGATC
>DATIYN010000097.1:0-10891 GCA_035517595.1 Burkholderiales bacterium | reverse complement strand
CGGTCGACGGTCTCGTCGTGGATCACGACGGGCGTGCCGTCGCCCGCGAGCATGACGTCGAACTCCACGCCCTTGAAGCCCATCCGCGCGCCCAGGCGGATCGCGCCCAGCGTGTTCTCGGGCGCGAGCGCCCCGCCGCCGCGGTGCGCGACGATCCTCGGGTACGGCCACCTCATCTTGGACGATGCCTCGGCTTCAGGCGCACGTAGAGGGTCTTCGTCACGCGCGCGACGACGGCGCCCGCCTCGTCCTTCACGCTGACCTCGAACTCCGGCAGGATCTTGCCGCCGCCCGCCGCCTCGGCGCGGATCTCGCGCAAGCGCTTGTCCGACAGGTGGAAGTGCGCGCTGACCGTGCCGCGCCCCGGCGCGACGTACTCGATGCTGCCGGCCTTGTCCCAGACGAGGTACTCCTCGCCCAGGTTGTGCAGCAGCATGAGCATGAAGAACGGGTCGGTCATTGCGTAGAGGCTGCCGCCGAAGTGCGTGCCGACGTAGTTGCGGTTGAGGCGGCCGAGCCTGAGCTCGACCACGGCATCGCGAAAGTCGTCCGAAAGGCTCTTCACGCGGATTCCGGCGCCGAGAAACGGCGGCCACCACCTCATGCCTTTGCGGATCTGGCGTGCGCTGAAGCGCATCGCGCTAGCGTTCGATGCGCTTGCCGCTCGCCGTGTCGAACCAGTGCTCCTGCGCGGGGCCGTAGCGCAGCGGCAGGCGGCCGTTGCCCGCGGGCGCGTGCGCGGGCAGCCGCACCGCCACGCGCGCCCTGCCCTCGGCCGCGCCCGCGCCGGTCTCGTGGCCGTAGACGAGCGTGTCGCCGCCCAGCGGCTCTACGAGGTCCACCTCGATCGTGAGCGTCGCCTCGGCGGCGGCGCAGGGCTCGAGGTGCTCGGGCCGCAGGCCGAGGATCCGGTCGCCGCGCGGCAGCAGGTTCATCGGCGGCGAGCCGATGAAGCCGGCGACGAACACGGTCGCGGGTTTCGCGTAGACCTCGAGCGGCGCGCCGATCTGCTCGGCGCGCCCGCCGTTCATGACGATCATGCGCTGCGCGAGCGTCATCGCCTCGACCTGGTCGTGCGTGACGTACAGGCTCGTGATGCCCAGGCGCCGGTGCAGCGACTGCAGCTCGCCGCGCATCTGCACGCGCAGCTTGGCGTCGAGGTTGGAGAGCGGCTCGTCGAACAGGAATACCTGCGGCTCGCGCACGATCGCGCGGCCCATCGCCACGCGCTGGCGCTGCCCGCCCGAGAGCGCGCGCGGCTTGCGGTCGAGGAAGTTCTTCAGTTCGAGGATCCCGGCGGCCCTGTTGACCCTCTGGGAGATGATTTCCTTCGAAAATCCCTTGATGCGCAACCCGTAGGACATGTTCTCGTAGACCGTCATGTGCGGGTAGAGCGCGTAGTTCTGGAACACCATCGCGATGTCGCGGTCCTTGGGCTCCAGCTCGTTCACCACGCGCCCGCCGATGTCGATCTGCCCGCCGCTGATCGTCTCCAGCCCCGCCACCATGCGCAGCAGCGTGGACTTGCCGCAACCCGAGGGGCCGAGGATGACGATGAATTCGCCGTCGGCGATCTCCACGCTGACCCCGTGGATCACCTGCAGGTCGGACGTATAGCTCTTGCGGACATCGCGCAGGGAGACGGCGGCCATTATTTCTCGCTCTCGACAAGGCCCTTCACGAACCACTTCTGCATCAGCAGGATCACTGCGGCGGGCGGCAGCATCGCGAGGATCGCCGTCGCCATGATCAGGTTCCACTCCGCCGCCGCGTCGCCGCCCGGGATCATGCGCTTGATGCCGATCACGGTGGTGTACATGTTCTCCTGCGTGGTGACGAGCAGCGGCCAGAGGTACTGGTTCCAGCCGAAGATGAACATGATGACGAACAGCGCGGCGATGTTGGTGCGCGACAGCGGCACCACCACGTCCAGGAAGAAGCGCATCGGCCCCGCGCCGTCGATGCGCGCGGCCTCCGCGAGCTCGTCGGGAATGGTGAGGAAGAACTGGCGGAACAGGAAGGTCGCCGTGGCCGAGGCGATCAGCGGCAGCGTCAGCCCCGTGTAGGTGTTCACCAGGCCCAGGCTGGCCACCACCTGGTAGGTCGGCAGGATGCGCACTTCGACCGGCAGCATCAGGGTGACGAAAATCATCCAGAAGCAGGCCGTGCGCAGCGGGAACCGGAAATACACGATCGCGAAGGCGGAGATGATCGAGATCGAGATCTTTCCGCAGGCGATGACCAGCGCCATGATGAGGCTGTTCACCATCATGCGGCCGACCGGCGCGCTCGAGCCGAGCGCGCTGCCGTGGGCGATGACCGCGGCGTAGTTCTGCAGCGCCTCGGTGCCGGGCCACAGCGGCATCGGCACCGTCATGATGCTGGCGATCGGCAGCGTCGAGGCGACCAGCGCCACGTACACCGGCAGCATCACGAGCGCGACCCCCGCGATGAGCACCGCGTGGCGCACGAAGGTGAGGACGGGCCGGCGCTCGACCATCGCGCTCAGTACTTCACCTTGCGCTCGACCCAGCGGAACTGCACCACGGTGAGCCCGATCACGATCGCCATCAGCACCGCCGATTGCGCCGCCGAGCCGCCGAGGTCGAGCCCCTTGAAGCCGTCCTCGTAGACCTTGAACACGAGGATCTGCGTCGCGCGCGCGGGGCCGCCCTGCGTGGTCGCGTCGATGATGGCGAAGGTGTCGAAGAACGCGTAGACGATGTTGACCACGAGCAGGAAGAAGGCCGTCGGCGAGAGCAGCGGAAAGACGATGGTCCAGAAGCGCTTCACCGGCCCGGCGCCGTCGATCGCCGCGGCCTCGACGAGCGACGGCGGGATCGACTGCAGGCCGGCGAGGAAGAACAGGAAGTTGTAGCTGATCTGCTTCCACACCGCGGCGATCACCACCAGCACCAGCGCCTGGCCGCCGTCCACGTAGTAGTTCCAGTCGACGCCGAAGCCGCGCAGCGCGTAGGTGAGGATGCCGATCGAGGGCGAGAGCAGGAACAGCCAGAGCACGCCGGCCACCGCCGGCGCCACGGCGTAGGGCCAGATCAGCAGCGTCTTGTAGAGCGTGGCGCCGCGCACCACGCGGTCGGCGAACACGGCGAGCAGCAGCGAGATCGACAGGCCGGTGGCGGCGACCAGCAGCGAGAACACCGCGGTGACGCGGAACGAGGCGAAATAGGTTTCGTCCGCGAACAGCGCCTTGAAGTTGTCCAGCCCGACGAACTGCGGGTGCGCGGCGAACGCGTCCTGCAGCAGCGTGGACCAGTACAGCGTCTGGCCCGCGGGCCAGAAGAAGAACGCGAGCGAGACGGCGAGTTGCGGCGCGATCAGCGCATAAGGCAGCCAGCGCGAGCGGAACAGGGCCCTCTTTTCCATTCAGCCGCGCGGCGGATGCAGGCGATCCGGGGGCCCGCTGCGATCCGCCGCCCTCCCCGGCCCGGCTACTTGTTCGCCTTCTGGAATTTCTCCAGCAGCTCGTTGCCGCGCTTCACGCCGTCGTTGAGCGCGTCCTTGGCGGTCTTCTTGCCGCCCCAGACTGCCTCCAGCTCCTCGTCGATCACGTTGCGGATCTGCACGAAGTTGCCCAGGCGCAGGCCCTTGGAGTTTGCCGTCGGCGCCTTGGCCGAGAGCTCGTTGATCGCGATGTCGAAGCCCGGGTTCTTCTCGTAGAAGCCGGATTTCTTGGTCGCCTCGAAGGCCGCGAGCGTGATCGGCACGTAGCCCGTGGACTCGTGCCAGTCCATCTGGATCTCCGGCGAGGACAGGAAAGTGAAGAACTTCGAGATCCCCTTGTAGATCTTCGGGTCCTTCTGCGTCATCACCCACAGCGTCGCCCCGCCGATGATCGTGTTCTGCGGCGCGCCCTTGACGTCGGCGTAGTACGGCAGGCGCGCGACGCCGAACTCGAACTTCGCGTTCGCCTTGATGTTCGCGTAGGAGCCGCTGGAGGTCGTGATCATCGCGCACTCCCCGCTCATGAACTTGCCGAGCGGCTCGTCCTTGCGGCCCGCGTAGGTGAACAGGCCCTTCTTCGCCCAGTCGCCGAGGTTCTGGATGTGCTTCACCTGCACCGGGCCGTTGAACTCCAGCCGCGTGTCGAGACCGCCGAAGCCGTTCTGCTTCGTCGCGAACGGCACGTTGTGCCAGGCGCTGAAGCTCTCGAGCTGGACCCAGGACTGCCAGCCGGTCGTGTAGGCGCAGGCCGCGCCGGATTCCTTGAGCTTCGCCGCCGCCTTCTCCATCTCCGGCCAGGTCTTCGGCGGATTGGCCGGATCGAGGCCGGCCTTCTTGAACGCGTCCTTGTTGACGTAGAGGACCTGCGTCGAGCTGTTGAAGGGCATCGACAGCAGGTTGCCCTTGGTGTCGGAGTAGTACGAGGTCACCGCCGGCAGGTACGCCTTGGGATCGAACTTCTCGTGCTGCTCGGCCATCATCTGGTAGACGGGCTTCACCGCCCCCTTGGCCGCCATCATCGTCGCGGTGCCGACCTCGAACACCTGCAGGATGCCCGGCGGGTTGCCCGAGCGGTAGGCCGCGATCGCCGCGGTCATCGACTCGTCGTACTGGCCCTTGTAGACGGGCACCACCTTGAATTCCGTCTGGCTCGCGTTGAACTTCTGCGCGATTTCGCCGACCTTGTCGCCGAGCTTGCCCGCCATCGAATGCCACCACTGGATTTCGGTCTGTGCATGGGCCTGAGTCGCAACCAGGCCGGCCGCCCCCAGGGCAAGCGTCAAGTGTTTGATGTGCATCGGGTTCTCCTGTTAGCCGAAAATCGGTGGACGAGCGACTCTACGGCCGCCTTGTTACGGAGATACTACCGAATTATTTCCTAGAGCGGTGCTGGGATTCGAACTTGCGCAGCACCTGGTTGCCGCGCTCGGCCGCGCGGTCCAGCGCGACCTTCGGGGGCACCTTGTCCGCCCAGGCCTCCTCCAGCTCCTGCTCCAGGATGGCGCGGATCTCCGGAAAGTCGCCCAGCCGGATGCCGCGCGACTCGCGCGTCGGCGCGTTGAGCAGCAGCTGCTTCACCGCGATCTCGTGCCCGGGGTTGGCCTTGTAGAAGCCGCTCTTCTCCCCGAGGTCGTACGCGGCGCGCGTGAGCGGCACGTAGCCCGTGACCTGGGACCAGTCGGCCTGCACTTCCGGGCGCACGAGCCAGGACAGGAAGCGCGCCGCCGCGCGGTACTCCGCGGGCTTGCGGCCCGCGAGCACCCACAGGCCGCCGCCGCCGATCAGCGAATGGTGCGGCGCGCCCTTGATGTCGTCGTAGTAGGGCAGCTGCGCGGTGCCGAAGTCGAACTTCGACTGCGAGCGCAGCTCCGCGTAGCTCGCCGAGGAGGAGGTCACCATCGCGCACTCGCCGCTCGCGAAGCGCCGCTCGCCGCCGGCGCCCCGACCGCTGTAGGTGAAGTAGCCCGCGCGCGCCCACGAGGCGAGCATCGAGATGTGCCGCACCATGAGGTGCGTGTTGAAGATGAGCGAGGTGTCGAGCCCCGCGAGGCCGTTGTCCTTGGTCGCCACGTCGGCGCCGTGCCAGGTGCTCATGTTCTCGACCTGGATCCAGGCGGGCCAGGCGGTCGTGTAGGCGCACTCGAAGCCCGCCTCGAGCAGCGCGCCCATCGCCTTCGGCATCTCGTACCAGGTCTTCGGCGGATTGTCGGGATCGAGCTTCGCCTTGCGAAACGCGTCCTTGTTGTAGAACAGGATCGGCGTCGAGACGTTGAACGGCAGCGCCTGCAGGTTGCCGTACTGGTCGGCAAAATAGCCGGCCACCGCCGGCAGGAAGGCCTTGGCGTCGATCTTCTCGCCCGCCTCCTGGAATACCTGCCACAGCGGGCGCACCGCGTGCGTCGCGTACATCATGTTGGCGGTGCCGAGGTCGTAGACCTGGACCACGGTAGGCCCCTGCCCGGCGCGCTGCGCCGCGAGCGCGTCGTTCATGGTCTTCTCGTAGGACCCCTTGTAGGCGACCTTCACGCGCACCTGCGTCTGCGAGGCGTTGTAGCGCTGCACGAGCGTCTCGAGCTCGCGCCCGCGCGTGCCGTCCATCGCGTGCCAGAGCACGAATTCCTCCTGCGCGAGCGCGCTCGCGCCGAAGCTTGCACTGAGGGCCCAGAGCAGGATCGAAACGAGGAGGGGTCGCATGGCAGCCGGATTGTATGATGCGATCGATGGCCGCGATGCACGAACTCGATGCGCTCCAGGTTGCGGCGCAATATGCGGCGGGCGCGCTGTCGCCGGTGGACGTCGCGCGCGCGAGCCTCGATCGCATCGGCGCCTGGGAGCCGCGCCTGAACGCCATGTACCGCATCGACGCGGAGGGCGCGCTCGCGGCGGCCAAGGCCGCCGAGGGCCGCTGGCGGGCGAAGCGGCCGCTCTCGCCGCTCGACGGCGTGCCGGTCACCATCAAGGAGAACATCTACACGAAGGGCGACCCGGCGCCGATCGGCACCGCCGCGAGCTTCGATGCAGCGCCACAGCCCGCGGACGCCCCGCCGGCTGCCCGCCTGCGCGAGGCGGGCTGCGTGCTCCTCGGCAAGACCACGATGCCGGACTTCGGCATGCTGTCCTCGGGCCTCTCGAGCATCCACGGCGTGACGCGCAATCCGTGGAACACGGCGCGCAACACCTCGGGCTCGAGCTCGGGCGCGGGCGCGGCCGCCGCCGCGGGCTACGCGCCGCTGCACCTCGGCACCGACATCGGCGGCTCGGTGCGCCTGCCGGCGACGCATTGCGGCATCTTCGCGCTCAAGCCCAGCCTCGGGCGCGTGCCCGTCTATCCGCCCTACATCGGCCGCGTCACGGGACCGATGACGCGCGACGTCGCCTCGAGCGCGGCGCTCATGAACATCCTGTCGAAGCCCGACGCGCGCGATTTCATGAGCCTGCCTTTTGAAGAGATCGATTTTCTGCGGGGCTCGGGGGAGAAGGTCTCATTCAAGGATCTCCGGATCGCCTTCCTCCCCGAGATGAAGGTCGGCTTCAAGCCGCATCCGGAAGTCGCCGCCGCGGCCGCCGCCGCAGCGAAGGTGCTCGAAGGCGCGGGCGCGGTCGTGGAAGAGATTCCCTCCTTCCTTACCGAACCGCTCATGGACGGCATGTCGCGCTTCTTCGAGGCGCGCTCGTACAACGACTACTGCCAGCTGCCCCCTGCGAAGCAGGCGAAGGTGCTGCCCTTCATCGTCGAATGGTCGAGCTGGCGCGCGAAGGACTTCACCGGCCGCGACGTGATGGCGGCCTACGGCGCCTACATCGGCCTGCGCGAAGCAGCGATCAAGGCGACGCAGGCGTACGACTTCGTGCTCTCGCCCACCTCGCCCATCCTTCCCTACGAGGCCGAGCTCGCCGCGCCGGGCAACGACCCGCGCAACGCCTTCCCGCACATCTGCTTCACCGTCGCCTGGAACATGTCCGAGCAGCCCGCCGCCTCGCTCAATTGGACCTTCAGCGAGGACAAGCTGCCGATCGGGATCCAGGTGGTCGGCCGGCGCTTCGACGACCTCGGCGTGCTGCGCCTCGCGCGCGCGCTCGAGCAGATGCGCCCGCGGCAGCTGCCCTGGCCGACGCTCTAGCTAGTTGTTCTTCGTCTCGCCCGCCGCGAACGCGCGCACGCTCTGCAGGTGCGCCTCGTGCACGTGCTGCAGGATCGCCGGCCATTCGGACTCGGGCACGGTGAGCTCGGAGGGATCGGCGCCGGCGGATTCGCGGGCGACCTTGCCGTAGAGATTGATCCAGCGCTGGTCGTACTGGCGCGGGTTGGCCGTGTCCCAGTCGAGCGCGGCCTGCGCGATCTCGAGCGTGCGCGCGCGGTGCTGGCGCTGGTAGCGCGCGACGTCGGGGTTGAGGTTGCGGCCGAAGATGTTGACGGCGTAGCGCGCCGTCGCGTCCTTGCAGCGCAGCGCGTCGTAGACCGCGCGCAGGCGCGCCACGTGGTACCAGAACACCGCTTGCTCCATCTGCGGGTCGTCCAGCGCGATCGCGTTGGCGAGCGCGTAGAGCGCCGGCGGCGACAGCGCCGCGGGGTTGGCGAGCGCCGCGCCGATCGCCTCGCGCCGCGGCGCGGGAATCAGGTCGCGCAGCCGCGCGATGGTCGCAAGCTGGCCGCGGATGTCGATGCTCGCGTAGACGCCCTGGGGCTTGTCGTGCGCCTTCGGGCCGGCCTCCGGCGGAATCACGGACGGCGAGCCGGTCTGCGGCACGGTGGTGAGCGGCGCGGAAGGCGGCTGCACGACCGGCTGCGCGATTGCCCGCGCGCAAGCGAGCGCGAGCGTCAGCACGACGGCCGCGGCGCGCACGCCTAGCCGCCGAAGGCGGGCCCGAGCGGCCGCAAGCGCAGGCCGCGGCGCAATCGCGTCCAGCGGAACTCGGTCGGGTCGGCGAGCGCGGGTCCGGGCGCCTTGACGACCAGCACCTCCTTCGCGATCGGCTCGAAGTCGGCGCGGAAATGCACCGAGCTCTTCAAGCCGAGGATGCGGCTGCGGCGCGGCTCGACGCCGAGGTGGCGGAACATCTCCTGGTCGCCCGCCTGCACCTTGCGCGAGGCGAGCACGACGCGCACGCCGGGCGCGGCCTTGCTCCTGAGCAGCGCCATGTTGCCCAGTTGCATGCGAAAGCCCTTGAACATCGGCCCGGTGCAGGTGAACCGGCCGTCGCCGAGCTGCTCGACCGTGAATTCGCCTTCGCACGGCGAGTCCCCGGGAATGTTCGAGCGTCCGCCCAGGGAAAATTTCGAGGTCGCGCCCAATCCCATGTCGTGCGCCTGCCTGGCGGCCGCGGCGTCGACGAGCAGGCCGAAGACCGCCTCGGGCGCGTTCTGCGCGATGAGCGCCTTCAGCAGCCCCGTGGTGTCGCCGTTGCCGCCCGCGCCCGGGTTGTCCTGCGTGTCGGCGAGCACGACCGGGCGCCCGGCCTCGCCGCGGCTGCGCGCGCGCGCCACGGCTGCGTCGGGCAGGTGCAGGTCCATCGCGAAATCCTTCTCCGCATCCGCGACCATGGCGTGCAGGCGATCCACGGATTGCTGCGTCTTCTTCTCATCCGGGCCATAACCGAACACCGCCATGCCGCACTCGGGAAAGTCCGCCATCGGGAAGCCCGGCGTGAACGAGAGCGCGACCTCGCCGTCGCGGCCGATCGCCTCGTAGACGCTCTTGCACGGATCCATGAACGAGCACTGCGAAGGCAGGCCGGTGAGGAAGTCGAGCACGCGCCAGGATTTCGCGAGCGGCGCGCCCTCTCGCAGCATGCGGTCGAGCAGGCCCGCCGCGCGCGCGCCGGTCTCGGCCATGTCCACGTGCGGATAGGTGCGGTAGGCGACGAGCGCGTCGCAGCGCTCGAACATCGCGCGCGTGAAATTGCAGTGCAGGTCGAGGCTCGCGGCCACCGGCACGCGCGGGCCCACGGCCTCGCGCACGCGCCGCAGGATCTCGCCTTCGCCGTCGTCGTGCGCCTCGGTGACCATGGCGCCGTGGAGATCGAGGTAGACCCCATCCACGGGAAGCGCTTTCTTCAGCTCGGAAACCAAGCCCCCGACGATTCGCTCGAACGCGTCCGTCGTGACGTGGGCCGACGGGCTCGCCGCGCCCCAGGCCGTGGCGACGAGCTGGTGGCCCTGCTGGCGCAGGGCCTCGATCGCGCCCGCAGCGGGGATGTTCGCGCCGGCGACGGCGGCGAACACCGCCTCGCCGAATTTCACGCCGGGCCAGCCGCCCCCCGCCTCGAAGGCCGCGTAGTCGGCCTTCGAGGGCGCGAACGTATTGGTTTCGTGCTGCAGACCGCCTACGGCAATTCGCGCCATCGCGTCTTTACCTCGATGTTGATTTTTGCAGTCCGAACATTAAACCCTAGTTGCGACGCAGCACTCTGCCGGTTCGCACGCCGGTCGGCCGGCCGTCCTCGATCGCCTGGGCGCCGTTGACAAACACCGCGCGGATGCCCTCCGGCGCGCGCTTCGGATCCTCGAACGTGCCGCGGTCGATGATCGTCGCCGGGTCGAACAGCACCAGGTCCGCCGCCAGGCCCGCGCGCACGAGACCGCGCCCGCGCAGGCCGAACTTCTGCGCGGCGAAACCGGTCATGCGCCAAACCGCCTCCTCCATCGGGAACAGCTTCTCCTCGCGCGCGTAGCGCCCGAGCACGCGCGCGAACGTGCCGTACAGGCGCGGATGCGGCTTGCCCTCGATCGTCGGGATGCCGTCCGAGCCGATCATGGTGCTCGGGTGGCGCATCACCGTGCGCACGTCCTCCTCGCACATCGCGTGCAGCACGCAGGTCACGCCGCGGTCGCCGGCGAGCACGCGCTCGGCGGCCTGCTCCGCGCTGCCGCCCATCTGCGCGCCGAGCTGCGCGAGCGAGCGCCCCTCCCATTCCGGGTGCGATTCGGTCGAGGCGATCACCACGTCCTCGCCCGTGAGGTCGCCCACGACGCCGCGCAGGCGGCCGTCACGGTAGACCGCCGAGAGAATCGTGCTGCCCGCGGTGTAGGGATACTGGTCGGCGTGCACCGAGAGCCCCTCGGCCTGCGCGGCCTCGATGAGCTTGAGCGACTCGCGCACGCGCCCCCAGGCGGTGCGCCCCGAGGCCTTGTGGTGCGAGATCTGCACCGGCACGCCTGCGCGCCGGCCGATCTCGATCGCCTCGCGCACCGATTCGAGCAGCGCCGCGCCCTCGTCGCGCATGTGCGTCGCATAGAGCGCACCGGTGCCGCGCATGAGCGCGCACAGCTCGGCGAGCTCCCCGGTCGCCGCGAAGCGGCCAGGATCGTAAACCAGCCCCGAGGACAGTCCGAGCGCGCCCGCCTCGAGCCCCTCGACGACGATGTCCTTCATCGCCGCCATCTCCGCGCCCGTGGGCGCGCGCGGCTCGGTGCCCATCGCCGCCA
>DATIYN010000096.1:0-2119 GCA_035517595.1 Burkholderiales bacterium | reverse complement strand
CGGCGGTGCGCCGTGCACCGGCGTGGTCACGCAGACCTGCGCCGGAAACATCACGTCGACGAAGACCTTCACCGGCACGGCTTGCAGCGCACCGGGCGTTTGCTCCCCGAGCACGCCGGGCGTGACTGTCACCGTCGGCGGTGGCGGTGGCGGCGGTGGCGGCGGTGGCGCGCTGGACTGCAGCGCACAGCTCGCTTCACATGGCGTGGCGGGCGGAACGATGACGATCGACATCCCGTGGCCGAACGACGGCAGCATCCACCAGTACTTCACGAGCACGTATGGCGGCTACGGCGGCGGCGCGGTCGTCCTCAGGTTCACGACGAGTGCAGCCACGACTTCCACCAGCAAGGGGTCGATCATCGGGGTCGAATTAGGAAGTACTGCTGCGGTCCGCGTTGGCGCCCTCAACAAGAACGCGTGCGACTTCGACACCACGCTACCGGAGTTTAACTGCGGCGGCCAGACGACGGGGGTCGCCACCACCGGCCCGAACATTCCGCTCTGGCAGGCCACCGGGTCGAACCGGTCTTGCGCGGTAACGTTGCAACCCAGCACGACCTACTACCTAAACCTCTATACGCAGCCGGGCTCGACTTGCATCGGCCAGGGTTCGTGCGACATGCTGTTCAACTTCCAGAAGCCGGGCGGAACCTGATCCCCCGCGCAAGGCGCGTCTTGGACGAGCCCCGCTACGGCGGGGCTTTTCTTTGAGCGGGCCAAAAGGACGTCGCGCAAAGGCGTGGACGCGAGGCGGCGCGGGACGCGATAATACGAGTTTTCCCGTTCGCCGCATTTTCCGACGACCCATGCACCGCACCCTATCCGCTTTTCTTCTCTCCGCGCTCGTCGCGGCCACCGATTGTCTCGCCCAGGCGCAGGGGGCCCCCGACGAAGTGCTCGCCGAGAATGCGCTGGTGAAGCTCACGCGCGCCGACTACGAGGCCGAGCTGCTCATGCGCGTGCCCCCCGGCATGCGCACCGAGTTCCAGATGAGCCCGCAGCGGCTGACCCTGTTCCTGAATACGCTGCTCATCGACAAGACGCTTGCGCAGGAGGCCCGGAACGCGGGGCTGGATCGCGACCCCGAAGTGGTGCAGCGGCTGCAGAGCGAGACCGAGCGCCTGTACGCGCAGGTGATGCTCGCCAAGATCGAGGCCGATGCCGCCGCCGAGTTCGACAAGCAGTCCGAGCGATTCGTCGCGGCGGCGCGCGAGACCTACGTCCTCGACAAGGCGAAGTACGTGCTGCCGGAGCAGGTGAGCGCGTCGCACATCCTGTTCGAGACTTCGAAGGGGGGCGACGACGCGGCGCTGGCGCGCGCGAAGGAGGCTCGGGCGAAGCTTCTCGCCGGCGCCGACTTCGCCACCCTCGCGAAGCAGGTCTCCGATGACAAGACGGCGCCCTTCAACGGGGGCGCGCTGGGCTGGTTCGGCCCGGGCAAGATGGATCCCGCGTTCAGCAAGGCCGCCTTCGACCTCAAGAAGGTCGGCGATCTGAGCGAGCCGGTGAAGTCGGCATTCGGCTGGCACATCATTCGCCTCGACGGGCGGCAGGCCGCGCGCCCGATGACCTTCGAGGAAGCGCAAAAGGTCATCATGCCGGAGATGAAGGCGCGCTACGTGCAGGAGGCGCGCGCGCAGAAGCTCGCAGCCATCACCAAGGACCCGGCGATGAAAGTGAACCAGCCGGCAGTCGACGCACTCGTGGTGAAGGCGCCCGACATCGTCCAGCCGCGCGCCCCGGCGACGCACTGAAGCGCGCGGCGCACGGCGTCAGCATGCGCGGCGACGCCGCCTGACCGATGCCGGGCAAGCTGCTCGTGCAGGGGTGGCGCTTCATCCACCACTCCTACGCGCTCGTGGCGCAGGCGCATTGCCTCTCGCTGCGCCGCTACGCCGATATCGCGCTGCGCTTCGAGGATCTGCCCTTTCCGACTACCGCCTGGCAGCAGTCGCGCGGCATATTCCTCGCGAGCGACGAGGAGGCGATCGCGGCGCTGCCGCCGCCGGAGACGGGATTCGTCCCCGACGTGACGCTGCAGTTCAAGGGCGACTTTTCCCCGCCGCCGGCCGGACGCAAGTTCACCTTCGATACCCCGGAGGTGCGCGCGCTTACG
>DATIYN010000095.1:0-3806 GCA_035517595.1 Burkholderiales bacterium | reverse complement strand
TGGTCCGCCTTGCCCAAGCGCTTCGAGTCGGCCTGCAGCGCGGCGAGCTGGTCCTCGAAGAGCAGCTTCGATTCGTACAGGAGCCGTCCGATCAGCGTGCTCTTGCCGTCGTCCACGCTGCCGCAGGTGATAAAGCGCAGCACGCCCCGCGCGTTGCCGGGTTCGACGCGACCGGAGACCTGGCTCCTTTCCAGCTCGCCGAGCAAGCCCATCAGAAATAGCCCTCCTTCTTGCGCCGCTCCATCGAAGCCTCCGAGGTCTGGTCGTCCATGCGAGTCGCGCCACGCTCCGTCTGTCGAGAATTGATCGTCTCTTCGAGGATCGATTTCACATCGACGGCGGTCGACGCCACCGGGCAGGTGCAGCTGACGTCGCCGACCGTCCGGAAGCGGACGGAAATCTCTTCCGATTCTTCATCGTCCCTGGGCGTGAACAAGTAACCGTTTCGCCGCACCACGCGGCGCTTGTGAGCGTAATAGATCGAGGGCACGGCGAGTCTCTCGCGCTCGATGTACTGCCAGACGTCGAGCTCGGTCCAGTTCGAGATCGGGAACACGCGCACGTGCTCGCCCCGGTGCACGCGCGCGTTGTACAGGTCCCAGAGTTCGGGCCGCTGGCTGCGCGGGTCCCACTGGCCGAACTCGTCGCGGAAGGAAAAGATGCGCTCTTTCGCGCGCGCCTTTTCCTCGTCGCGCCGCGCGCCGCCGATCGCCGCGTCGAACGAGAACTCGGCGATCGCCTCGAGCAGCGTCACCGATTGCGCCGCGTTCCGGCTGTCGTCGGCCGAGCGCAGGCGCACGGTGCCGCGGCGGATCGAATCCTCGACCGTGCGCACGATCAGCCGCTCGCCGAGCTCGGCGGCGCGAGCGTCGCGAAAGGCGACGACCTCCGGGAAGTTGTGCCCGGTGTCGATGTGCAGCAGCGGGAACGGGAAACGCCCGGGCCGGAACGCCTTCTCCGCGAGGCGCAGCAGGCAGATCGAGTCCTTGCCGCCGGAGAAGAACAGCACCGGGCGGGCGGCCTCGCCGGCGACCTCGCGAAGGATGTAGATCGCCTCGGACTCCAGCCAGTCCAGGTGGCTGCGATCGAGTTTCATGGAACGCTCTCCGCCTTCGCCTTTTCTCTGATGATCTTTCCATCAGGAGAAAAATGAATCCCGCATTCGCCATTGCCTTCCCGTTCCCACCACCAGCGCCCGGCGCGCGGGTCCTCGCCCGCGACCACCGGCCGCGTGCAGGGCGCGCAGCCGATCGAGCGGTAGCCCTGGTCGTAGAGCGGGTTCGTGGGCGCCTCGTTGCGCCGCAGGTAGTCCCACACCTCGTCCTCTCGCCAGTCGGCGAGCGGGCTGAACTTCTTGAGGCCGTGCGCCTCGTCCCATTCCTCGACGCGTACGCCCGTGCGCGCGGCCGACTGCCCGCGCCGCAGGCCGGTGATCCACGCGCGCTTGCCGGCGAGCGCGCGCGCGAGCGGCTCGACCTTGCGGATGGCGCAGCATTTCCGGCGCAGCTCGGGGTCGCGATAGAAGCCGTCGCGCCCGGAGCGCAGCACGTACTCCTGCACCGCCTCGGGCCGCGGCCGGAAGACGTCGACGCGAATGCCGTAGCGCGCCTCCAGGCGGCCGACGAGCGCGAGCGTGTCGCCGTGCAGCCGGCCGGTGTCCAGAACGAAGACGCCGATCGGCAGGCGCTCGCGCGCGATCAGGTCGGCGAGCAGCATGTCCTCGGCCGACAGGCTCGAGGCGAGCGCGACCGGACGGCAGTCCCGCGCGATCCTGGCGAGCAGGTCGCGCGCCTCGGCTGCGCGGCTCATCGCCCGATGCGCCTGCGGAACAGCGGCACCGGCTGCGCGGCGCTCGCCTGGTAGGACTCGCTGAAATCGTCGAGTCCCCGGAGCGCCTCCTGCGGGTCTTCGCCTTCGCGCAGCTGGAAGCAGTCGAAGCCGCAGCGCGCAAGCAGCTGCAGGTGGTCGCGCGCGACCGCGCCGACCGCGCGCAGTTCGCCCCGGTAGCCGTAGCGCTCGCGCAGCAGGCGCCCGATCGAATAGCCGCGGCCGTCGCCGTACTTCGGGAAGTTCACGGCGACGACCTTCAGCCCCGGCAGCCGCCCGGCGAGCACGCTCGGATCGTCGCCGGGCTCCAGGACCGCCAGGTCAGGCGGCGGCGAGGGCTCTTGGACGATCTGCCGGTTTCTGATCAAGGTCGCCATACACGTTCCGCTTGAAGGGCTCCAGGCCGACGCGGTGCACCACGTCGACGAAGCGCTCGTGCTCGCTGTCGCGCAGGGCAAGATAGGCGTCGATGAGCCGCTCGACGACGTCGGGGACGTCCGCCCTCGCAATCGACGGTCCGATGATCTTGCCCAACGTCGCGGGCGACTGGTTGCCGCCGACTTCAATCTGATACCGCTCTTCGCCGTTCTTATCCACGCCGAGGATTCCGATATGCCCGACGTGGTGGTGTCCGCAGGCGTTCATGCAGCCCGAGATGTTGAGGTCGAGTTCGCCGATGTCGTGCAGGTAGTCGAGGTCGTCGAACCTGCGCTGGATCGCCTCGGCCACGGGGATGGATTTCGCGTTGGCAAGCGAGCAGAAGTCGCCGCCCGGGCAGCAGATGCTGTTGGTCAGCAGGCCGGCGTTCGGCGTCGCGAGGCCGAGCTCTCGCAGCTCCAGCCACAGCCCGTGCAGCTCGGCCTGGCGCACGTCGGCGAAGACGAGATTCTGCTCGTGCGTGATGCGCAGCTCGCCGAACGAGTAGTGGTCGGCGAGTTCGGCGAGGCGCTCCATCTGCTCGGAGGTCACGTCGCCCGGCGGTACGCCGGTCTTCTTCAGCGAGACGGTGACCGCGGCGTAGCCGGGCTGCTTGTGCGCGTGCACATTGCGCTTGAGCCACGCGCTGAACGGGCTCTTCGAGCCGGGATACTGCGGATAGCGCACGTTCTCCAGCGGCTGGTACTGCGGCCGCGTGAAGCGCGCGTCGATCCGCCGCAGCTCGGCCCAGGTCACCGTCGCCGGGCCGTCCTTGAGGCGCGACCACTCCTGCTCGACCTCGGCGCGGAATTTCTCCACGCCCCAGTCCTTGACGAGGATCTTGATGCGCGCCTTGTGGATGTTGTCGCGCCGGCCGAAGCGGTTGTAGACGCGCAGGATCGCGTCGAGGTAGGTGAGCAGGTGGCGCCAGGGCAGGAACTCGCGGATTACGTGGCCGACGATCGGCGTGCGCCCGAGGCCGCCGCCGACGATGACCTTGAAGCCGATCTCGCCTTCGGCAACGACGGCATGAAGCCCGATGTCGTGCACGAAGGTCGCCGCGCGGTCGGCGGCTGCGCCGTTCACCGCGATCTTGAACTTGCGCGGCAGGTAGGTGAACTCCGGGTGGAACGTGGACCACTGCCGGATCAGCTCGCACCAGACGAAGGAGTCGACGATCTCGTCCTTCGCCACGCCCGCGAAGTGGTCGGCGGTGATGTTGCGCACGCAGTTGCCGGAGGTCTGGATCGCGTGCATCTGCACGGTGGCGAGCTCCGCGAGGATCTCGGGCACCTGCTCGAGCTTCGGCCAATTGAGCTGCAGGTTCTGGCGCGTCGAGAAGTGGCCGTAGCCGCGGTCAAAACGCCGCGCGATATCCGCAAGTTTTCTCAGCTGCTTCGAGGACAATAGGCCATACGGAATGGCGATGCGCAGCATGGGCGCGAAGCGCTGGATGTAGAGGCCGTTCCTCAGGCGCAGCGAGCGGAAGTCGTCCTCGGCGAGCTTGCCCTCCAGGAAGCGGCGCGTCTGGTCGCGGAACTGCGCGACGCGCTCGTCCACCA
>DATIYN010000094.1:0-3786 GCA_035517595.1 Burkholderiales bacterium | reverse complement strand
TTCGCGTGTGCTGAAGGGCGACAAACCCGCCGATCTCCCCGTCGAGCAAGCCTCGCGCTTCGAATTGGCGATCAACCTCAAGACCGCCCGCGCGCTTGGCCTTACGATCCCGCAGTCGCTCCTCTTGCGCGCCGACCGGGTGATCGAATAGCGGTCCGCCTGATGTCCGCTTCTGGCCGAAAGCAGACATCTCGAGCAAAGCAGACGAATGCGCCCACCACTGAGTTCTTCAGCGTTGAGGTGAAGCGGTAGAGTGCTTAGAATCAGCGGAGTTAGCGGGCGTGGAAGCGAACACGCGTAACCAGCTTTCTAAGCCGTTGACCTACCCCTGAGGATGCTTGCGACTAAGCGCGTTCCGCTAGCCGGCGGTTGGCCTGCATCAGCCGCTCGATGAGCACGCGCATGAAGGCCTTGTTGAAGCCGACCTGGCAGGCGTCGGTGGCGGCGCGCAGCGTCTCGGCCTTGATTTCGATCACGGTGACCTCGCTGCGCGCGGTGATCGTCGTCGTGCGCCGCTCGGCGCTGTCGGCGAAGTAGAGGATCTCGCCGAAGCAGCCGCCGGGCTTGATGACGTTGAGCGCCTTGCCCTGCAGCGTGACGTCGACCTCGCCCGCGATCAGCAGGTAGAAGCGGTCGCCGTGGTCGCCCTCGCGGATGATCACGGTGCCGGCGGGGATCTTGCGCCAGCTGCCGATGCGCACCACCTCCCAGAGGGCCACGTCGCCCATGCCCTGCAGGAACGCCATCTGGCGAAGCTCGTTGAATTTCTCGGAGTCCGACAGCGAGGCGCCGGTGAGGCGCAGCGCGCCGAAGGCCTGCGACAGGTCCTTCCCGAAATCGAGCCAGGAGCGGTAGCGTTGCGCCGGATCGCGCCGGATCGCGGTCAGCACGATGCGGTCGAGCAGCTCCGGCAGCTCGGGCCGCAGCGTCGCCGGCCGCGGCGGCTCGGTGTGCAGGATCGCGTAGAACAGGGCGTCCTGCGTCGCGGCCTGGAACGGCAGCCGCCCGGTGAGCAGGCGGTACATGGTGACGCCGAGCGAGTAGATGTCGGTCTGGTGCGTGAGCGGCTCCATGCGGATCTGCTCCGGCGACATGTAGCCGGGCGAGCCTACGCCGGTGATCTGCGTGGTGTCGTGCGCAAAATGCTGCTGGAACGAGGCGCCGAAGTCGCTGACCTTGGTCTCGCCGGTGGCCGACAGCAGGATGTTGCCCGGCTTGATGTCGCGGTGGATCACGCCGTGCTGGAACGCGTACTCGAGCGCGCGGATGCACTTGAAGATGATCTCCACGACCTTGCCGAGCGGCAGCAGCGTCGAAACGCTCGCGTACGTATCGAGGGTCGGGCCCGCGACGTACTCCATCACCACGTAGCTGTAGTCCGGCTCCGTGGCGGCGTCCAGGATCTCGACGATGTGCGGGTGATTGAGCTTGCCCGCGAGCGAGGCCTCCGCGAGAAAGGCCTTGTGCGTCATGCGCTCGCTCTGCGGGTCGATGTGCCGGTCGAACTGGAACACCTTGATCGCGACGTCGCGCTCGCCGAAGGGGTCGCGAGCGAGGTAAACGCGGCTGGTCGCGCCGCCGCCGATCTCGCGCTGGATCACGTACTTGCCGATGCGCGCCTCGGGGGCGAAGCGCGGGTCCGCCGGCGGGCGGGTGATCGCCGCGCGCATCAGTGCCGGCGGCCCTCTACATAGCCGGCGACGTGCTGCAGCAGCTCGGACTCGGGGTAAGGCTTGCCGAGGAACACGTCGACCCCGAGTTCGGCCGCCTGGCTGCGGTGCTTTTCGGCGGTGCGCGAGGAGATCATGATGATCGGCAGCGCGCGCGTGCGCGCGTCGCCGCGCAGGTTGCGCACGAGGTCGAAGCCGTCCATGCGCGGCATCTCGATGTCGACGAGCATCACGTCGGGCAGCTGGTCGGCCATCTGCGCGAGCGCGTCCAGGCCGTCCTTGGCGGTAAGCACGCGGTAGCCTTCGCGCTCGAGCAGCCGCGAGGTGATCTTGCGCACCGTCAGCGAGTCGTCCACGACCATCACCAGGGGCGCCGCCGCGACCGCCGGCGCCGCCGGCAGCGCGGCGCGCTCGGCGGCGCTGCGTGCGCGCTGCACCAGCTGCACCGGATTCACGATCAACACGAGGCTGCCGTCGGCGAGCACCGTCGCCCCGGCCACGCCGGGCACGCGCGCGAGCTGCGGACCGATGTTCTTGACGACGATCTCCTGGTGGCCGATGAGTTCGTCCACGTGCAGCGCGATGCGCTGCAGGCCGCTGCGCAGCAGCAGCACCGCATTGAAGGCCTGCGCCGCCGGCGTTTCGGCGCCGAGCAGCTGCGCCAGGCCGTGCAGCGGATAGCGGCGGCCCTGGAACTCGACCGCCTGCTCGGCGTAGCGCTCGGCGAGCGCGTCCGCCTTCAGCCGCAGCACCTGCTCGACCATTGCCGCCGACACCGCGAGGAGGCTGCCGCCGGCGCGCACCACCACCGCCTGCGTCACGGCGAGCGTGAGCGGCAGGTAGACCGTGAACGCGCAGCCGCGCCCCGGCGCGTTGTCGATGTCGATGCGCCCTCCGACCGCGGCGATCTCGCTGCGCACGACGTCCATGCCGATGCCCCGCCCGGCGAGCTCCGTCACCTCCTCGGCGGTGGACAGGCCCGATACGAAGATCAGCTGCGCGAGCTCGGCCGGCGACGCCTCCTGGCCGGGCTGCAGCAGCCCGGCGGCCTCGGCCTTGCGGCGCAGGCGCTCCAGGTCCAGGCCCGCGCCGTCGTCGCTCAGCACGAGCGCGATCTCGTTGCCTTCCTGGCGCAGGCTCAGCGAGATGCGGCCGGCCTCCGGCTTGCCCGCCGCGCGGCGTGCGTCCGGCGCCTCGATGCCGTGCGCGAGCGCGTTGCGCAGCATGTGCTCGATCGGCGCGCCGATGCGGTCCATCACGCTGCGGTCGAGCTCGACCTGGCTGCCCTCGATGCGCAGCTCGGCCTTCTTGTCGAGCTCGCGCGCGGTCTGGCGGACGATGCGGTACAGGCGCTCGTCGAGGATCGAGAACGGCACCGCGCGCATGCGCATGAGCTCCTGCTGCACGTCGCGCGTGGTGCGCGACTGCTGCGCGAGCGCCGCGTCGGTCTCGCCCAGGCTCTTGCGCAGCGCCTGCTGGATCGCGTCGGCGTCGTGCAGGCTCTCGGCCATCAGGCGCGTGAGCTCCTGCAGGCGCGTGTAGCGGTCGAACTCCAGCGGGTCGAACTCGCCCTTGCGCTCCTCCAGCTCGGACATGCGCGCGCGCATCTGGCTGTCGGCCTGGATCTCGACCTCGCGCAGCTGGTTGCGCAGCCGCGCGATGCTCTCGGCCAGGTCGCCGATCGACTGCTTGACGGCGCGCAGCTCCGCCTCGACGCGCGAGCGCGCGATGCTGACCTCGCCGGACTCGTTGATCAGGTGGTCGACGGTATCGGCGCTCACGCGCAGCAGCGCCGTGGGCGCGGGCAGCGGGGCCTCGGCGCGCGGCGCCGGCGCCGGCGCGGCGGCCGCCTGCGCCGCCGCCGGCTTCTCCTCCGCCGGCGCGGCCGGCGCCGCGGCCTCGGCTCCGGCGCCGCCCGCCATGCGCTCGATGTCGAGGCTCAGGCGATCCATCTTCTCCTCGAGATCGGCGAACAGCGCCTCGTTCACCGCGCCCGACTCGAGCGCGGCTTCGATGCGGCCCTCCATCACGTGGGTCAGCTCGCCCAGCCGGATCGCGCCCGCCATGCGCGCGCTGCCCTTCAGCGTGTGCAGGCCGCGGCGCAGCGAGCGCGACA
>DATIYN010000093.1:0-14014 GCA_035517595.1 Burkholderiales bacterium | reverse complement strand
TGGACGGCGGCTGGCTCGCGGCGAGCGATCCTCGGCGCGACGGGCAAGCCTGCGGCTTTTAGCGTCCGGGCGGCGGGCTACCAGGACGGAACCATGCTGAAGATCTGGGGTCGTAGGAACTCGGTCAACGTGAAGAAGGCGCTCTGGTGCCTCGACGAGCTCGGGCTGGAATACGAGCGCGTCGACGCGGGCCTGCAGTACGGCGTCGTCAACACACCCGAATACCGGAAGATGAACCCGAACGGCCTCGTGCCCACGATGGAGGAAGACGGCTTCATCCTGTGGGAATCGCACACCATCGTGCGCTACCTGTCCGACAAGTACGGCAAGGGCGTGCTGCGGCCGATGGAGCTGGAAGCGCGCTCGATCGCCAACCAGTGGATGGACTGGGCGTTCACGTTCCAGGGCAGCGTGCGCGATGCGTTCTGGAACCTCGTCCGCACGCCGGCCGAAAAGCGCGACCTGAAGGCGGTCGAAGCCTCGCGCGTGAAGTCGGGCGAGCTCGCGAAGATCCTCGATGCCGCGCTCGCCCGCCGGATGTACGTGGCGGGCGCGTTCTCGATGGGCGACATCCCGATCGGCGCCGAAGTGCAGCGCTGGATCCGGCTGCCGATCGAGCGCCCGAGCCTGCCGCACCTGGAGGCCTGGTTCGAGCGCCTGTGCGCGCGCCCGGCGTTCAAGAAGAACGTGGACCTCCCGCTCTCGTGACGGAAAAGCCGGCGCAGAAGATCGCCATCGTCACCGGCGCGGCGAGCGGCATCGGACTCGCCTGCGCCGAGCGGCTCGCGGCCGACGGCATGAAGGTCGTGCTCGCCGACATGAACGAGAAGGCGGGCACGGAGCACGCGAAGCGCCTGGCGGGCGACTTTGTGTTCTGTGATTTGACAAGAAGATCCGGTTGCAAGCAGTTGGCCGACGCCGCGCTGGCGAAGCACGGCACGGTGCACGTGCTCGTCAACAACGCGGGCTACCAGCACGTCGCGCCGATCGAGGAATTTCCCGAGGACCAGTGGGAACGCATGCTGTTCCTGATGCTGACGGCGCCCTTCCTGCTCACGCGCTACTGCTGGCCGGCGATGAAGAAGCAGAAATGGGGCCGCGTCGTGAACATCGCCTCGATTCACGCGCTCGTCGCCTCGCCGTTCAAGGCGGCTTACATCTCCGCCAAGCACGGGCTCGTCGGCCTGACGCGCACCGCGGCGCTCGAGGGGGGCGCCTTCGGCATCACCGCGAACGCAATCTGCCCGGCCTACGTGCGCACGCCGCTCGTCGACGGCCAGCTCGCCGACCAGGCGAAGGCCAACCACATGTCGAAGGAAGAGGTGATCGAGAAGATCATGCTCGAGCCCGCGGCGGTGAAGCGCCTCATCGAGCCGGCCGAGGTGGCCGGCTTCGTCGCCTACCTCTGCGGCGAGGCTGCCGGCACCATTACGGGCTCGGCTTTGACAATGGACCTCGGTTGGACGGCGCGCTAGCCGCATAGCGCTTCACCTGCGCGTAGAAACGCGCCAGGTCGCCGTCGTTCTCCTGCAGCAGCTGCTCGAACTCGTTCACGAGCTCGGTATAGGTCGCGACCGAAGCGAGGAAGGCGTTGTTCGGCGCGGCGCCCTGGAAGCGGCCCTGCAGCTTCGCCTTCAGCGCCTCCAGCTCGCTCCGCTTGCGCTCGCGCATCGCCTCGACCGCGATGCGCGAGCGGTACAGCTGCTCCAGGCGCGCGCGCGACTGCTGGATCTCGGCCACGAGCTGGCGGTTGCGCTCCTCGGCCTCGAGCCAGCCGGCGAGGCCGCGCCCGGTCGTGAGCAGCCAGCGCCGCACGCCCTCGCGCTCCACCGTCACCGCGAAGGACTCGTTGAAGGTCGAGTCGTCCTTGACGTAGGCGACCTGGTGCGCGAGCTCGTGGAAGATCAGGCGCGCGAGCTCCGCATCCGGCGCGCGGATGAAGGACGAAAGCAGCGGATCGTCGAAGCTGCCGAGCGTCGAGTAGGCGGTCACGCCGTAGACGTAGACGTCGTAGCCCTGCGCGCGCAGCCCGGCAGCGTAGCGCTCGGCGTCGGCCTGCGCAAAGAATCCGCGATAGGACACGCAGCCGGCCACCGGGAAGCAGGACTGCAGCGGCTCCAGCGCGAACTCCGGCGCCGCGACCACGTTCCAGACCGCGTACGGCCGGCCGATGTCGGCGTAGCTGCGGTAGCTGCCGTTGTCCGGGAGCTTGAGCTCCCGGCTCGCGTAGTCGCGGATCGAGCGTGCGAGCAGCAGGCGCGCGCGCAGCGGCGCCGGCGTCGCCTGGTCCGCGAGCAGCGCCTCGACCGGACGCGCGCTCGAAATCAGCGACACCTGGCCGCTCACCGCCTGCGCGTAGTAGGCGAGCGTCTCGCAGCCCGAAAGCAGGCTGGCGAGAAGAAGGCTAACGAGAAGTCTCAGGGAATCTCCCTTTTCCGAGAAACGCGGCCACGTGCTCGGCCACGCGCGCCGAGAGCAGCATCGCGCTGTGCCCGACCGGCAGCGCGACGCGCTCGGCCATGCCCTCGACTGTGGTCTCCTCCAGCGCCACCACGCCGTCGTTCACGCCCGGCAGCGGCCCGAACAGGCGCCCCAGGCCGAGCGGCAGCGTGCCGGCGACCACGCCGAGCGCCTCGGGCCGGCCCCAGCGCGCCGCGCGCCCCTCGCGCCAGAGGCTCTCGCTCTCGCCCAGCAGCCAGCGGCCCGCGCGCGTGCGCGCGATGCGCCGGCCCGCGTAGCAGCCGTTCGCAGGCGTGCCGAGCAGCACGATTCGCCCCGCCTGCGTGCCGGGCTCGCGCTGCAGCGCATCCAGGATCACCAGGCCGCCGAGGCTGTGGCCCACGAAATGCGCCGGGCCGAGCTCGCGCGCGAAGCGCGCGAGGCGCTCCGCGTGCGCTTCGAGCGGCCGGCCGGCGCCCGGGTAGGAGAACGTGCGGCAGCGGAAGCCCGCGCGCGCGAGGCGCGCCGCGAGCGGCTGCATCACCAGCCCGGGCACCCACAGGCCGTGGGTGAGGATCACGTCGCGCATCTAGCTTCCGGCGGGATCGGCCGGGCGCGCCTTCGCGACCCTGAAGTTCGCGCTGATGCGCGCGACCGGCACGCCGTTCGCGAGGAGGTGGCCTTCCGCCGACGCGGTGCGCGTTCCGGCGTTCAGCACCCTCACCTCCGACTGCAGCCAGTCGCCGAGCCGCGCGCCCGCGAGGTATTGCACCGCGAGATCGATGGTCACGAAGTTCCTGCCCTGCTCCTGCGCTTCGCCGGCGGCGACGCAGGCGTAGCCGAGCGCGATATCGGCCAGCGTCGCGAGGAAGCCGCCGTGGCAGGTGCCGCGATTGTTGAGATGGCGCGCCTCGACGCGCAGGCCCAGGGAGACCTCGCGGCCGTCGCGCTTGGCGTAGAAAGGTCCCGCCAGTCCCGCGAACGTGTGCGGCTGGATGCGCTGCACCGGGTGAAAGCCCTCCGGAACGTCGGTCATCGTACCGGGATTCTAGCGAGCAGCCAGGCGCCGACCGCAAGCGCCGGCAGGGCGAACACCGCGTAGGCGGTCGCGTAGCTTCCGGAGAGCGCGAGCACGACGTTGAACAGCGGCGGCGTGACCACGACGCCGAGGAACGTGAAGAACAGCGCGCCGCCGGTCGCCGCGCTCGCGCGCCCCTCCGGCGCGAGGCGCGCCACCTCGGCGAGGAACACGCCGTTCCAGCCCACGGCCGTGGCGCCGAAGACCGAGGCGTAGGCGAACAGCAGCCAGGTCGGCCACGAGGGCGACGCGGCGAGCGCCGCGAGCGCCGACACGCCCATGCCGAGGCCGAGCAGCCCCAGCATCGTGCGGCGCCTGAACGCGCGGTCGGCGAGGATGCCCCAGACGACCCGGCCGGTTACGCTGGCGATCTGCGCGACCGCCATCACCAGGCCGGCGAGCACGAGCGAGAGGCCGTAGCTCTCGACGAGGAAGGTGACGAGGTACGTGACGAGCGTGATCTGCACGCCGCCATAGACGAAACCGGCGACGCACATCCGCCGCAGGCGCGGCTCGCGCAGCGCGAGGCCCACGGGCGCGAGCGCCGAGCGCAGCGACACCGGCGCGCGCGGATCGAGCTCGCGGTCGTAGCGCGCGCGCACGCCGCCGATCGCGACCGCGAGCGCGAGGCAGGCGCCGCCGATCGCGACCGCGCTCCACTGCCAGCCGAACGCGAGGATCAGCCCGGGCACGAGCGCACCCGCGAGCGCGCCGCCCGCCGGCACGCCGGTCTGCTTGATCGAGAAGATCAGCGAGAAGTAGCGCGGCGGCGTGCGCACGAGGATCGACGAGCTCGCCGGCGTCGTCGGCCCGTAGCCCACGCCGACGACGAAGCCGCCCAGAGCCACGAGCCAGAGCGACGCGCCGCTCGCGGCGAGCGACAGTCCCAGAAAGCAGAGCGCCAGGGCCACCTGGCTCACGCGGATCGGCCCGAAGCGCGCGACCCAGCCGCCCGCGGCCGCCGAGCCGAGCATGCTGCCCAGGTAGCTCGCGGCGATGTAGTAGCCGACCGCCGACGCCGGGACGCCGAGCGCGGGCCCCGCCACCGGCGCCATCACGGGCGCGCAGTACACGGCGAACGCGACCAGCGCCTGGATCGCGAAGGTCACCGCCAGCGGGAAGGCGATCCGCGGCGCGCCGCTCATTTCAGGAGCTGGCGCGATTCCCAGGCCGGATAGGGCCGCCGCTTTGCCGTCGCGAGCGCTTCGGGCCAGACGATCTCCCGCCGCCCGCGCTGCACCTGCACGAGCAGCGGCTGCGCGGCGAGCTGCGCGCCGGCGCGGTCGACCTTGTAGGCGCCGAGCGGCGTCTCGGTCTCGAGCGCCGCGAGCGCTTCGCGCAGTTTCTCCTGGTCCACCGAGCCCGCGCGCCGCACGGCCTCCTCGAGCACCTTGGCCGCGGCGTAGCCTTCGGCGGCGAGCGCGCCCGGCTCCGCCGACCACTTCGCGGCGAAGTCGCGCACGAACTCGGCATTGCCGCGCGTGCGCGCGCGGCGGTCGTACGCGGTCATGCCGAGCGCGAGCTCGGCGTCCTGGCCGACCCGCTTGACGAAGTCGCCGCTCTCGGCGCCCTGCGCGGCGAACAGCTTCGGCGCGTAGCGCAGCTTGCGGAACGCCTTCACCATCTCCGCGGCGTCGGCGGGCAGCCCGAACGCGATCCAGGCCTCGCTGCCCGCCGCGCGCGCCCGTGTCGCCGGTATCGTGAAATCGTCGGCGCCCGCCGCGTAGACCTCGACCTCGCCCACGGTGAAGCCCTGCGCGAGCGCCTGCTCGCGCGCGAGGCTCGCCATCTCGCGCGAGCCCGGGTCGTCGCGCGCGAGCAGCGCGAGGCGCTTCAGGCCCTCGGCGCGCGCCGCCGCCAGCGCCCCCGCGCCCCAGGCCGCGAGCGGCGCGACGGTCTGGAACACGTAGCGGAAGTTCGGTTTCTGCACGCGGCGCGAGGCGCCCGTGGCGTTCACCAGCACGCGGCGGCTGCGCTCGGCGACGCCCGCCGCGCCCAGCGTCGCCGCCGAGCCGAACGGGCCGATCAGGAGGTCTACTTTGCTTTCTCTGATCAGCTGCTCGTAGAGGCGGCCGGCGTCGATGGACTCCGAACGGTCGTCCACGAGGATGAGCTCGACGGGCCGGCCGAGCAGGCCGCCGCCGGCGTTGACCTGCTCCTGCCAAAGCAGCAGCGCCTTGCGGTATTCCGCGGCAAGGTCGGCGAGGATGCCCGTCTGCGGCATCGCGGCGCCGACGCTGAGCCGCGGCTGCGCGAGCGCGGGCGCCGCGAAAAGCAGGGCGAGAACTAGCAGCTGGCGCATCCTCGCTGCAACTTAAGCTGTGGGAAAATCGCCGTCAAGGAACATGCGAAACGATCTGCTCGGAGCGCTCGCGGCGATCGTCGGCGAGAACAACGTGCTCGCGGGCGAGCGCGACGCCGCTCCGTATCTCACCGACTGGCGCCGGCAGTTCAGCGGGCCCGCGGCCTGCGTCGTGCGCCCCGCGAGCACCGCGGAAGTCGCGCAAACGGTGCGGCTGTGCGCGCAATCCGGCGTCGCGATCGTGCCGCAGGGCGGCAATACCGGCCTGGTCGGGGGCTCGGTGCCGACCGGCGCGCGCCCGGAGATCGTGCTGTCGCTCGCGCGCATGAACCGCATCCGCGCGCTCGACGCGCTCAACGACACCGTCACCGCCGAGGCCGGCTGCGTGCTCGCCGACGTGCAGCGCGCCGCCGACGAGGCGGACCGCCTGTTCGCGCTCTCGCTCGCCGCCGAGGGCAGCTGCCAGATCGGCGGCAACCTGTCGACCAACGCGGGCGGCGTGAACGTGCTGCGCTACGGCAACGCGCGCGACCAGGTGCTGGGACTGGAGGCGGTGCTGCCCGACGGACGCGTTTGGGACGGATTGCGCGGCCTGCGCAAGGACAACACGGGCTACGACCTGAAGCAGCTGTTCGTCGGCGCCGAAGGCACGCTCGGCGTCATCACCGCCGCGGTGCTCAAGCTCCACCCGAAGCCGACCGCTTCGGCGACCGCCTGGATCGAGGTCCCGGATCCGGTGCGCGCCGTCGAGCTCCTGAACCATCTTCGCGCCCGCTGCGGCGATCGCCTGAGCGCCTACGAGCTGCTGTCCCGATCCTGTGTCGACGCCGTGACGCGGCATCGCCCCGCCCTGAAGGACCCGATTCCCGGCAAGGCAGGAACCTGGTACGTGCTCGTGCAGCTGGACGATTCCGGCGCTCACCCGGCGCTGCAGGACCGGCTCGAGGCGGCCGTAGCGCAAGCGCATGACCATGGGCTCGCGACCAACGCCGTCATCGCGAAGAACGAATCCGAGTCGGCAGCCCTCTGGAGCATCCGGGAGTCCGTGCCCGAGGCGCAGTTCGCGAACGTGAAGCACGATATCTCGGTGCCGATCTCGAGGATCCCGGAATTCATCGAGCGCGCGGATGTCGCATTGCAGGCTGTGGCGCCGCATCTTCCCGTCTACTGCTTCGGCCACGTGGGCGACGGCAACCTGCACTACAACGTTGGCGACGCCGCCCTGGTCGCGCGCCGCGATGAGGTCGGCGGCATCGTCTACGAGATCGTGGACGCGCTCGGCGGCTCCATCTCGGCCGAGCACGGCCTGGGGCAGCTCAAGCGCGCCGAGATCGCCCGGCACAAGCCGGCGATCGAGCTCGAGCTGATGCGCGCGGTGAAGCGCGCGCTCGACCCGCGGGGGCTCATGAACCCCGGGAAAGTGCTCTAGGGAACAGCCGCGCTACTTGTTGCGCACGGCCATGCCGGCCGCGCGCTCCGCGAGGCCCGCGAGCAGCGCCGAGCCGAAGGCGGGACTGGTCTTCACGAGCTGAAGGAATGCGGCGCGGTTGATGGCGAGCAGCGTGACGTCGGTCTCGGCTACCGCGGTCGCCGCGCGCGTGGCCTGGTCGACGAGCGCCATCTCGCCGAACACGCCGCCGGGCCCCGAGCGCCCGACCAGGCCGCCCTTGATGGTGATCGCGACCTTGCCTTCGAGCACCACGTACATGAAGGCGCCGCCGGTGCCCTCCTGCATGATCATCTTGCCCCGGGCGTAGACGGTCGGCTCCTGCCCGCTCATGAGATTGGCGAGGCCGGCGAGCAGCTTCTTGTCGAAGATCGTCGTCTCCTTCGCTTCGCCCGCGTGCAGCGAGCCGCTCGCGCGCAGCCGCGCGATGGTGCTGCGCAGCCTGTTGTTGATGATGCTCATCAGCATCAGCGCGAACTCGGGCTTCTTCTGCAGCGCCTGCTCGTACTGCTTGGCGTCCAGGCCGATCACCGTGCATGGCGTCTTCGCGCGCGCGGTCGCGGTGCGCGGCGCCCCCGCGATTACCGCCATCTCGCCGAAGGTTTCGCCCGCCTTGACGGTGCCGATGACCTGGTTCTGCGCGATCATCTCGATCTCGCCGACGATGAGCACGTACATCTTCGGGCTCTTGAACAGCCCGCCCTTCTCGTCCTCGGCGAAGAGGGTCGAGCCGGCCTCGAAGCTTTCCGGCTTGCCCGCGGACTTGAAGAACTCCATCGCCATCGCCGCGTTGTAGACCGGCGGCGGCGGCGGCGCGGCCGGCTGGGCGGCCGGCTTCATCGGCGTGGTGTTGGAAAAGTCGAGATCGCTCATCGCTGCACTATCGAACCGCAATCCGGGTCCAGACGCAATCCTACTCCCGGCGGAACACCGGGGCGGGCCTGCGCTCGATCAGCACGTTGACGCAGGCGACGCGGCCGGCCCCGGCCGCCCGCGAGAGCGCCGGCGCGAGCTCCGCGGGACGCTCGACCTGCTCGCCATGGGCGCCGAACGCGGCCGCCACCCGGTCGTAGCGCGTCGGCAGCAGGTCCAGCCCTCGCGCGCGCGCCGCGCCGAAGCTGCGCAGCTGGATCTGGTATTCGGCGTTCCAGCAGGAGTCGTTGCCCACCACCGCGACATAGGCGAGCTTCTCCCGCACCGCGGTGTCGATCTCGGAGGCGTGAAAGCCGAAGGTGCCGTCGCCGAGCATCGCCACGACGGTCGCGCCGGGCAGCGCGAGCTTCGCGGCCGCCGCAAAGGGCAGCGCGGCGCCGATCGCGCCCGCCACCCCGTTGATCACGCGGTGCGGCGCGCTCACGGTCGCCTGCGCCCACTGGCCGAACTCCCCGCCGTCGGCGACGAGCACCGCCTGCGGGCCCGCGAGCAGCTTCTGCACTTCGCGGCCGACCTCCGCGGGATGCAGCGGGCCTTCGGGCGCGGAGGCGAGGCCCGCCCAGAGCGCGGGGCGGAAGGCGAGCGCGGCGCGCGCCTCTTCGCGCCAGCGGCTTCTCGCCCACCCTTGCCCGGGCGCGGGCAGGCGCTCGGCCTCGAGCACGCGGCTGCCCTTGCCGAAGGCGGCGCCGAACCTGAGCGTGAAGTCGAGGGGCTTGCCCACGAGCAGCACCGCGTCTGCCGATGCGAGCACCTCGGCGAGCAGCCCCAGGCTCGGATCGTTCGCCCCGCGCGGGCTCTCCATGACGATCGCCGGCACTCCCGTCGCTTCCTCGAAGCGCTCGAGCTCCGCGCGACCTCGCGCAGGGCTGAAGGCCGGTCCTGCGATCACGAGCGGCGTCCTGGCCTTTCTGAGGGTGGAAATGACCTCCTCGTCTTTCCCCGGTGGAAAAGCCTCGGGAACGAAGGCCTCCTTGGCGGGCACCGATCCGTCCGCCTCCGCTTCGAGCAGATCCGAAGGCAGGGAAAGATGCACGGGGCCAGGGCGGCCGGACTTCGCCATGCGCATCGCGCGCGCGAGGTCCTCGCCGAGCGAATGCGCCGAGCGCACGGTCCAGGACGCCTTGCACACCGGCTCGGCCATCTGCGCCTGCGCCATTTCCTGGAAGGCGCCCTTGCCGAGCTCGGCGACGGGCGCATGCCCGGAGAGCAGCAGCACCGGCGACTGCGCCGCGAGCGCGGTGTAGAGCGCCGACACCGCGTTGGCGTGGCCCGGCCCGCCGGTGACGAGCGCCACGCCGACTTCGCCCGTGAGGCGCGCCCAGGCGTCCGCCATGTGCACCGCGGCGGCCTCGTGGCGCACGTGCAGGATCGGCAGGCCCGCGTCCAGTGCCGCGTCGAACACCGGCATCACGTGGTTGCCGGAGAGCGCGAACACCCGCCGCGTGCCGGCGCGCGCGAGCGCGCGCGCGACCAGGTCGGCGCCGCGCACGGTCACCGCCCTACTGCCGGATGCCGAGCGCGGTGACCAGCTTGTCGTACAGCTCGAACTGCTCGCGCACGAATTTCTCGGTCTCCGCCGGCGAGCGGATCGCCGCGATGCCGCCGAGGCGCGCATTGCCGGTCTGCCAGTCGGGATCCTTCGCGAGCCTGGCGAACACGTCCACCCATTTGTCCACGACCTCCTTCGGCAGCCCCGGCGGCCCCATGAGCGCGGTCCAGCCGACGATCTTCTCCATGTCCGGGAAGCCGGCCTCGCGCGCGCTCGGCACATCGGGCAGCTCGGGCAGGCGCGCCGGCATCACGAACAGCCCGCGCAGCGCGCCCGATTTCACGTGCGGGATCACGGTGGGCACGTTGTTGCAGGCGAAATGGACCTGGTCCGAAAGCACCGCGGTGGTCACCTCGCCGCCGCTCTTGTAGTGGATGCCGACCGCGTGGTCCTTGGTAAGGCCCGCGAGCGTCATCCAGTACTGCACGGCCATGTTCTGGCTGGTGCCGATGCCGGCGGTCGAGAAGTTGAGCTTGCCCGGCTGCGCGCGCATCGCCGCGACGAGCCCGCGCGCGTCCTTCCAGGGCGAGTCCGCCTTCACGAAGCACACGTAGGGATTGAGCTCGATGAGCGAGAGCATCGTGAAGTCGTTCCACTTGTACGGCGCCTTCGAGTCGAGCGCCGGCACGACCGCGTGCGTGGCGATGCGCGCGACGAGCAGCGTGTAGCCGTCGGCGGGCGCCGTGCGCACCGCCATCGCGCCGATCACGCCGGAAGCGCCGGCGCGGTTCACCGGCACGATCGGCTGGTTGTTCAGGTATTTCTGCGCGTGCTGCGCGAGGTTCCGGCCCGAGAGGTCGGAGTCGCCTCCCGCGCCGAACGGAATCACGAAAGTGATCGGCCTGGACGGATAGTCCTGCGCGGCGGCGCCGCCGCAGAATGCCGCGGCCAGAATCGAAACAAGGATTGCGACGAGCGGCCCCATGCCTCCCCTCCCGGTATGCTTCGTACGGATGGAGAAGCCTAGCATGCCCCCCGGGCCCGTCGTCGGGCCCTCGGTCTGGTACGGCCGGGACCTGCGAGGACGCGGCGACTGGATCGAGCACTTGAGTGCGGCCGAGCTCGCCGAGCTCGACGCCGCCGTGCGCGCCTGCCGGGCGGGCGGAGCGTCGCTCGCCGCGATCGCGCGCGAGCGCTTCCCGCTGCCGCGTCTCGGGCCGCGCCTCGACGCGATGCTCGCCGAGCTGCTCGAGGGCCGCGGCTTCGCGATGCTGCGCGGCTTCCCGGTCGAGCGCTATTCGCGCGAGGAGCAGGCGATCGCGTACCTCGGGATCGGCGCGTGGCTGGGCAGCGCGCGCTCGCAGAACGCGAAGGGGCACCTGCTCGGCCACGTCAAGGACCTGGGCCTGGACATCGCCGACCCGCGCGTGCGCTACTACCAGACGCGCCGCAAGCTCGAGTACCACACCGACTCGGTGGACGTGGTGGGGTTGCTGTGCCTGAAGACCGCGAAGTCGGGCGGCGAGAGCTTCATCGCCAGCTCGATGACGGTCTACAACGAGATCCTCGCGCGCCGGCCCGATCTCGCGCCGGCGCTGTTCGAGCCTTACCCGACCGACCGCCGCGGCGAGGTGCCCGAGGGCATGCAGCCCTGGTTCGACATGCCGATCTACCACTGGCATGCCGGGCGCCTGTCCTGCATCTACGTGCGCCAGTACATCGAGTCGGCGCAGGAGCTGTTTCCGCAGGCGCGTCGCCTCACGCGCGCGCAGGCGGAGGCGATGGACCTCATGGACGAGCTGCTGAACGACCCGGACATCCACCTGTCGATGGCCTTCCAGCCCGGCGACATGCAATTCCTGCACAACCACCAGATCCTGCACTCGCGCAACGACTTCGAGAACTGGCCGGAGCCGGAGCGCCATCGCCACCTGCTGCGCCTGTGGCTCGCGCCGCCGGGCGCGCGCCCGCTGCCCGGGATCTTCGCGCCGCGCTACGGCAGCGTCGCGCCCGGCGACCGCGGCGGCATCGTCGTCAGGGGGACGACGCCGAGAGTGCCGCTCGAGGCTGAGTAGCAGGCACGCCGCCCGGGGGCAGCAGCCCGAGAATCGCCTGGCGCGCCGCGTCCTGCGTCCAGTCGTATTCGCCGATCACCGCGTAGCGCACGCGCCCGTCCGGGCCGATGAGGTAGCTCGCCGGCAGGACGCGCGTGCGCCAGGCCCTGGCCGCCGCGCTGTCCCGGTCGAGCAGCACCGGAAAATCCATCGGCACCTGCTCGAGGAAGCGCCGGATGCGCGACTCGGGCTCGCCCAGGTTGACCGCGAGCACCGCGAAGGGCCGTCCGGCGAGCCCGGCGCGCAGCTTGCCGATCGAAGGCATCTCCTCTCGGCAGGGCTCGCACCAGGTCGCCCAGAAGTTCACGAGCACGACCCGGCCGCGATAGTCCTCGAGCGCGTGCGCGCGGCCGGCGAGGTCCGGCAGCGCGAGCGGCGGCGTGGCGCCGCCCGTCCACGGGCGCAGCTGCTGCGCGTCCGCGAGCGCCGTGCAGCAGCACAGCAGGAGGCTCCAAAGAATCCGCATCCCGCACAGTATGGACGAATAAAAAGCCCGGCCGAGGCCGGGCTTTCCTTGCGCGCGAAGAAACTTACTTCGGCGCGGCTTCCTTCTTCGCCTTGCCCTTGGCCTTCGCCTTGCCCTTGGACTTCGCTTTCTTCATGGGCTTCTCGGCGGGCGCGGCCTTCGCGGGCTCGGCTTTCGCCGGGGCCGGGGCGGCGGCGGGCGCCGGGGCGGCCGCGGGGGCCTTCGCAGCGCCCTTGTCCTGGGCCTGCGCGGCGACGGCGAACACCGAAGCCACCAGTGCGACGACGAGTTTCTGCTTGAGCATCTTCATTTCTCCTGGTCTATAGACGGTCCGAAACTGAACCGCTCCGAACAACGCGCCGGGCGCCCTTAGGTTGACGCGCCTCAGTCCAGGTCCGCGCCGTCGCCCAGCAATGCCTTTCGAAACCTGGCCTTCAGCAGGCTGCCGTCGCGTGGAGGCAACACCAGGGGGATCTTTTCCGCGATGACCTTCACCTGCGCAAAGAGGGGGCCGGCGCCATGGTGAATGGCCTTGCGAAGAAGCGCCAGCTGGCCCTTGGACCGGACCAGCTTTGCGTTCCTGATGCCGCATCCCTGCGCCACTTTCGCGAGGTCCGCGCCCGCGGCAGTGTGCGTGCGCTGCATGCCGGTCTCGCCGTAGTGCTCGTTGTCGATCACCACCACCGCCAGGTTGCGCGGACGCTGCACGCCGATCGTGGCGAGCGAGCCCAGGCCCATCAGCATCTCGCCGTCGCCCGTGAGCACCAGGACCCGGCGCCCGGGCTGCGCGAGCGCGAGGCCCAGGCCGAACATCGCGGCGTTGCCCATCGCCCCCCAGAGCGGAAAGCTGAGCGGCGAATCGCCCGCGGCGGTGACGTCCCAGGCCGTGGAGCCGAGCCCGGCCACGACGAGGAGATCTCCCCGGTCCTGCAGCAGGATCCTCGCGACTTCGCGCCGATGCAGGGTCGCCTTCATCGCGCGGCCTGTTCCTGGAAACTCTTGATGCCGATCACCGCCTGCGAAATGAGCACCGCCACCGCCTGGTAGCTGCCGAACGCGAGGCGCGCCGCGGCGTCCACCGCGGGCACGATCGCCTCGGCCTCGTTCGCTTCCCTGACCACCACGCCCATCGCCTCGAGCACCGCGCGCGTGGCCTGTCCCATCGGCACCTGCCAGGGATTGAACTCGCCCACCTGGCCGCGCATCGTCACCAGCATCAGCAGCGGGAAGCGGCACTCGCGCACCGTGCCGAGCGCGTTGATGCAGTTGCCGACGCCGCTCGACTGCATGAGCAGCGCGGCGCGCTCGCCGCCGAGCCAGGCGCCCGCCGCGAGGCCGATGCCCTCCTCCTCAGTGCTGAGCACCACCGCGCGCAGCGCCCTGTCCGCGAGGCAGAGCTCGATCAGGCGCTGGTGGCCGGCGTCGGGCACGTAACCGACCTGGCGCACGCCGGCCGCCTTGAGCGTGCGATGCAGTTCTTCGGGCCAGCGCGTTGCCTTCGCCTTCATCGGACGGTGACCTCCACGCATTGCACCGAGTTGTTGCCGAATCCCGTGACGTCCCACGGCGGCTCGAGCGGCTGCACGGCGCCGGTGGCGTCCGTGGCGCGGCAGCGCAGCTCGTGCCGCCCCGGGCTCGCCTGCCAGCTCGCGCGCCAGCGCCGCCAGGCATGCGCGCCCGAAGGCGGATCGAGAACCGCCTCCCGCCACGCGCCATCCACAGAGAACTCGACCCGTTTCACTTCGC
>DATIYN010000092.1:0-11569 GCA_035517595.1 Burkholderiales bacterium | reverse complement strand
CGTCGCGCTGCCGCTGCTCTATGCAGGCGTAGGCCGCGAGGAGCGCTTGGCGCGTGCACGTGAGCTGCTGCAAAAGGTAGGGCTTGAGGGCTACGCGCGCTACCTGCCGAACCAGATCTCGGGCGGCCAGCAGCAGCGGGTCGCGATCGCACGGGCGCTGATCAACAGGCCGAGGCTGATTCTCGCCGACGAGCCGACGGGCAACCTCGATACCAAGACGAGCCGCGACATCATGCAGCTATTCGTCCAGCTCAACGCGGAGGGGATCACCATCGTCGTCGTCACGCATGAAACGGACGTCGCGCTCTTCGCAAAGCGCCTGGTCCGCTTCGTCGATGGCCGCGTGGTGCACGATGGCATCGTTGCCAGCGAAGTCGTGGAAAGCGCGCCGGCATGAAGGCGGTCATGCTTTCGGAGGCGTGGCATGCGATGGGTGCCAACCGGTTGCGCACCTTTCTCACGATGCTCGGCATGATGATCGGAGTCGCCGCCGTGATCATGATGCTGGCCATCGGCCAGGGTGCGCAGGTCGCCGTGCAGCAGTCGATCGCTTCGATGGGAAGCAATCTATTCATCGTTCTTGCGGGCTCTACCACCTCGGGCGGGCTAAGGCTCGGCTCGGGGGCGACGCCTACGCTCACCACCGCGGACGCGGAAGCCGTAGCCGAACTTCCCTCGATCTCGGCGGTCGCGCCGCTGTCATCCGGAACCGCGCAGATCGTCTATGGCGCGAACAACTGGAGCACGGTCGTAGCCGGAAGCACCCCGAGCTACCTCGTGGTGCGCGAGTGGGCGGTGGAGTCCGGCTATGCCTTCACCGATTCCGACGTGCGCGGCGGCACGCGGGTGGCGCTGCTCGGACGCACGGTCGTGAGGAACCTGTTTCTCGACGAGGACCCCGTCGGCAAGACGATCCGCATCAAGCAGAGCACGTTCCTCGTGATCGGAGTTCTCGAGCCGAAAGGGCAGAGCCTCAATGGTCAGGACCAGGATGACGCCGTGCTGATCCCGGTCACCACCGCCCAGAGGAAGCTCTTTGGAACGCAGTTCCCGGGTACCGTGCGCCTGATCATGGCGCAGGCAACTTCGGCCCAGGCGATGCCGGCGGCCGAAGGGGAAATGACTCAACTGCTGCGCCAGCGCCACCACCTGCCGGACCGCGCCGACAACGATTTCGACATCCGCAATCTGACGGCACTCGCCGATGCCGCCGCGCAGACGGCGCGGGTGATGTCGATCATGCTTGGCGCGATCGCGTCGGTATCGTTGCTGGTCGGCGGAATCGGCATCATGAACATCATGCTGGTATCGGTGACCGAGCGCACCCGGGAGATCGGCATTCGAATCGCGATCGGCGCTCGTGAGAGCGAGATCCTCGCCCAGTTCCTCTTCGAGGCGATCATTATTTCCCTTGCCGGATGCCTGGTCGGCCTGGTGCTGGGAGTGGGTGCCGCGATCCTTGCCAACGCGATCGCCGACGTTGCGATCGTGGTGACGGCGAGCTCCATCCTGCTTGCGTTCTGTGTCGCCTCGGGAGTGGGCGTGTTCTTCGGCTTCTATCCGGCGAACAAGGCGGCACGGCTCAAACCCATCGATGCGCTGCGATACCAGTAAAGCAATCGCTATTTCGCCCTCGGCACGCTGGAGAGGTCCCAGATGGCGAGTCCGGCGACGAGCAGCCCCACGGCGATCGCGTTGAGCTCGGCCGTTCGTTGTTCGGAAAAGCCCAGCGAGAAGGGGGAGAGCACCAGCCAGCAGCCCATCACGATGTTGAGGATCTCGTTGCCCAGGTCCGCGAGGCGCCAGGCGGAGATGACGCAGAAGATGACGAGGCACCAGCCCACGCCGACGGCGTTCGACGCGGCCTTCTCGACAAGGTTGTAGCCGAGCACCGTCGGGGAAGCGATCAGCCAGATTCCGGCCGCGCCGATCAGCAGGTCGCGCCAATGGACCTTCGGGTTCATCGCTGCACCGGGTTCGTCCGCGGCGGACACGCCTAGAACTCCGGCTCAGGCGCGGCGCCGCCGCCCGACGGTCGCTCTGGAATGCGCGCGATCATCACGTCGGTGGTGAGCGCGAGGCCGGCGATCGAGGCGGCGTTCTGCAGGCCGCTGCGCGTCACCTTGCAGGGATCGAGCACGCCCATCTGCACGAGGTCGCCGTATTCGCCGGTGGCTGCGTTGAAGCCGAAATTGCCCGCGCCTTCGTCGACGCGCGCCGTGATGACCGAGGGCTCCTGGCCGCCGTTCCTCGCGAGCTGGCGCAGCGGTTCCTCGAGCGCGCGCAGCACGATGCGGATGCCGGCGTCCTGCTCCGGGTTCGCGCCATGCACTTTGGCTTTCACATTCTTGCGCGCGCGCAGGAGCCCGACGCCGCCGCCCGGCAGCACGCCTTCCTCGACGGCCGCGCGCGTGGCGTGCAGCGCGTCCTCGGTGCGGGACTTCCTTTCCTTCATTTCGGTCTCGGTGGCCGCGCCCACCTTGATGAGCGCGACGCCCCCCGCGAGCTTGGCGACGCGCTCCTGCAGCTTCTCGCGGTCGTAGTCGCTCGTCGCTTCCTCGATCTCCTTCTTGATCGTCGCGGCGCGCGACTTGATCGCGCCGGGATCGCCCGCGCCGCCGATGATCGTGGTGTCGTCCTTGTCGATCTCGACGCGCTTGGCGCGGCCGAGGTCATCGATCGCCGACTTCTCGAGCGTGCGGCCGAGCTCCTCGGCGACGACCTTGCCGCCGGTGAGGATCGCGATGTCCTCGAGCATAGCCTTGCGGCGGTCGCCGAAGCCCGGCGCCTTGACCGCGCAGGCCTTGATCACGCCGCGCAGCGAGTTGACCACCAGCGTCGCGAGCGCCTCGCCCTCGACCTCCTCGGCGACGACGAGCAGCGGCTTGCCGAGCTTGGCGATGCCCTCGAGCAGCGGCAGCATCTCGCGGATCGTCGAGATCTTCTTGTCGTGCAGCAGCACGAACGCGTCCTCGAGCACCACGCGCTGCTTCTCGGCGTCGTTGATGAAGTACGGCGAAAGGTAGCCGCGGTCGAACTGCGTGCCTTCGACCACTTCGAGCTCGCTCTTCAGGCCCTTGCCGTCCTCGACGGTGATCACGCCTTCCTTGCCGACCTTCTGCATCGCCTCGGCGACCATCTCGCCGATGGCGGGGTCGTTGTTGGCCGAAATCGTCGCCACCTGCGCGATCTCGGTGCGGGTCGCGCAGGGGCGCGCGAGCTTCTTCAGCTCGGCGACGACGGCGTCCACCGCGAGGTCGATGCCGCGCTTCAGGTCCATCGGGTTCATGCCGGCCGTGACGTACTTCATGCCCTCGGCGACGATGCCCGCCGCGAGCAGCGTCGCGGTGGTGGTGCCGTCGCCCGCGATCTCGGAGGTCTTCGAGGCGACCTCGCGCGCCATCTGCGCGCCCATGTTCTCGAACGGGTCGGCGAGCTCGATTTCCTTGGCGACGACGACGCCCGAGTTGATGATCTGCGGCGCGCCGAAGCTGCGCTCCAGCACCACGGTGCGCGCCTTCGGGCCGAGCGTCACGCGCACCGCGTCGGCGAGGACGTTCACGCCGCGCAGCAGCTTGCCGCGCACCTCGTCGCCGAAGAGGATCCGCTTCGCGGTCACGGCCGCCCGCCTTCGGCGCCGCGCGACCAGCTCACGCGCAGCAGGTTGTCGCCGCGGTTGTAGCTCTGCGACAGCTCGCCCTTGAACGCGTTCACGAGCGCGTGGCCGACGCGGCGCGCGAGGTGCACCGAGGTGGTCGTGACCAGCGCGCCGCCGGGCGCGCGCTCGATCGCGATCACGCGCTCGAGCGGGTGGCGCGAGCGCTCCGCGGCCTCGCAGTTGCGCACGCGCCCGAGGACTTCCTCGCGGTGCGCCGCAAAGTAGGCGCCCTGCAGGGAAACATAGCCGCCGGGCGCGCCTTCTGCGGCGCGCACGCAGGCCGGGCAGCGATGCTTCGCCGCGCCCGCGGGCGCGGCCGCCCATTGCCAGCGGCCCTTGCGAAACAGGGCGCCGCACTCCGGGCAGACCACCGGGCCGCGCGCCTTGCCCTTCGGCCGGTACGCGTCGGGCGCGAGGCCCTCCAGCATCTGCATCCTGCGGTAGCGGTACGGTCCGCGCTCTCGTCTCATCGGCGTAAGCTCCTTTGTTCCACGATAGCCGCCTGCCGGGCGGCGATTTTGATCGGGGTCAATCCGGTCCGGCCCCGGCGGCGGAGCATGGCCCCATGCCGGTCCACAACGTCGAGGTGGCGCGCGCGTTCGAGGAGATCGCCGACCTGCTGGAGCTGCAGGGCGCGAACCCGTTCCGCGTGCGCGCCTACCGCAATGCGGCGCTGGCCGTCGGCAACCGCGCGATCGACCTCGCCGCGGCGGTGCGCCGGGGCCGGGCGCTTCCCAAGATCCCGGGCGTCGGCGCGGACCTCGCCGGCAAGATCGCCGACATCGCGCGCACGGGCACCACGCCGCTGCTGGAGCGCCTGCGCGCGAAGGCGCCCGCCGGCGTGAGCGCGCTGCTGCGCGTGCCGGGTCTCGGGCCGCGGCGCGTGCAGGTGCTCGCGCGCAGGCTCGGCATCGATTCGGTGGCGGCGCTCGAGCGCGCGGCCGCCGCGGGCGAGCTGCGCGGCCTGCCCGGATTCGGCGCGAAGTCCGAGGCGGCGCTGCTCGAGGCCGCGCGCGAGCAGCTGCCGAAGGAGCGGCGCTTCGCGCGCGCGGTCGCGCTGCCGCAGGCGGAAGCGCTGCTGCGCGAGCTGCGCCAGGCGCGCGGCGTGCAGGCGGCCGAGGCCGCGGGCAGCCTGCGCCGCGGGCGCGACACGGTGGGCGACATCGACCTGCTCGCGGCGGCCGGCGACTCGCGCGACGCGATGCAGCGCTTCGTGCGCCATCCCGGCGTGCAGCGCGTGCTCGCCGAGGGCGAAACCAAGGCGAGCGTGCTGCTCAAGAGCGGCATGCAGGCGGACCTGCGCGTCGTGCCGCCCGGGAGCTGGGGCGCGGCGCTCGTCTACTTCACGGGCTCCAAGGCGCACAACATCGCGCTGCGGCGCCTCGCGCAGGCGCAGGGGCTGAAGATCAACGAGTACGGCGTCTACCGCGGCGCGCGTCGCATCGCGGGCGAAACCGAGGAATCCGTCTACGCGGCGCTCGGGCTCGCTCCGGTGCCGCCGGAGCGGCGCGAGGAGGGCGGCGAGCTCGCGCCGGCGCGTCAGCGCCGCGCGCGGCCGCTCGGCGGCACGAGCAGCACCGGCACGGGGCTGTAGCGCACCACGAGCTCGGCGTCGCTGCCGACCAGCGCGCGCTGCAGGCCTCGGCGGCCGTGCGTGCCCATCACGATGAGGTCGGCGCGCCAGCGCTTGGCCTCGGCGATGACCGCGTCGGCGACGCGCATGCCGAAGTTCTCGACGAGCGCGCTCTCGATGCGCGCGCCCGACCGGCGCGTGCGGCGCTCGATGCGCGCCAGGCGCCGCCGGCCCTCGGCGCGCAGCGAGTCGAGGATCGGGCCGATGTCGACCGCGACTTCGGGCGCGCTGAACGCGATCGTCTGCTCGACCACGTGCAGCAGCCGCAGGCGCGCGCGCGAGGCTTTCGCGAGGCGGATCGCCTCGGCCATGCCCTTGTTGGAGGTGGGGCTTCCGTCCACGGGAACCAGGATGCGCTTGTAGGTCATGCTCGATCTCCTTTGCGCGAAGCTTAACCCGCGCGCAGGCCGCCGGGTTGATCCACGTCAACGGTGACCGGAGCCGCTCGCGCACCATTCGCCCATGGCGGTCTCGGATTCCATGCCGCGCACGCTGTTCGGCTACATCTGGCAGACCACGGGTCGCCGGCAGGCGGGGCTCGCGCTGCTGTCGGTCGTGGTGTTCCTGCTGAGCGCGGTGCCGCTCGAGCTGCAGCGGCGCATCGTCAACGACGCGATCGCGCGCGGCGCGACCAGCGCGGTGCTCTGGCTCGCGGTCGCCTACGTCGCGTTCGCGCTCACCGAGGGCGGCACCAAGCTGTGGCTCAACATCTTCCGCGCTCGCGTGAGCGAATCCTCGGTGCGCGAGCTGCGCCACGGCATCGGCGCGCTCACGAGCCGCGTCGCGGTCGCCGAGGACCGCGCGCTCGCCGAAGGCGTCGAGATCTCCATGATCCTCTCGGAGGCCGAGCCGATCGGGGGCTTCACGGGCATCAGCGTTTCCGAGCCGCTGCTGCAGGGCGGGATCCTCGTCAGCGTGTTCGGCTACCTCGCCTTCCTCGAGCCCTGGATGGCGCTGCTCAGCCTCGCGGTGCTGTCGCCGCAGATCGTCTTCGTGCCGCTGATCCAGCGCGCGATCAGCCAGCGCGCCGAGGCGCGCATCCGCACGCTGCGCGAGGTGAGCGGCGAGATCGTCGGCGCCGCGGGCGGCGACGTCGCGCTCGCCGCCGCGCAGGCCGGCCACATCGACCGCGTGTTCCGCATCAACATGGGCATCTTCAAGCTCAAGTTCACGATGAACTTCCTCATGAACCTCATGCACCACCTCGGCGTCGCCACGGTGCTGGGCGCGGGCGGCTGGCTCGCGGTGCAGGGGCGCATCGAGGTGGGCACCGTGGTGGCCTTCGTCTCGGGCCTCGCCAAGGTGAACGATCCCTGGGGCGACATCGTCAACTGGTACCGCGAGATGGTCGTCGTGCGCATGCGCTACCGGCTCGTCGCCGAGGCGATGCGCTGGCTCTCGCATCACGAGGACGTGCAGTGATGCGCATCGGCGTGCCGAAGGAGATCAAGGTCGAGGAATACCGCGTCGGCCTCACCCCGCAGAGCGTGCGCGCGCTCTGCGGCCGCGGCCACCGCGTGCTCGTGCAGTCGGGCGCGGGCGAGGGCATCGGCGCCGGCGACGGCGAGTACCGCGCCGCGGGCGCGGCGGTGGTCGCGCGCGCGCAGGAGGTCTTCGCCGAGGCCGAGCTCGTCGTCAAGGTGAAGGAGCCGCTCGCCTCGGAGCGCGCGCTGCTGCGCCCGGGACAGGCGCTGTTCGCCTACCTGCACCTCGCGCCCGACGCGGCGCAGGCGCGCGACCTCGTCGCGAGCGGCGCGCTCGCCATCGCCTACGAGAGCGTGACCGCGCCCGCAGGAGGCCTGCCGCTGCTCGCGCCGATGTCCGAGGTGGCGGGACGGATGGCGATCCAGGTCGCGGCGCACTACCTCGAGCGCCCGCACGGCGGGCGCGGCGTGCTGCTGCCGGGCGCGGGCGGCGTGCCGCCCGCAATGGTGCTCGTGCTCGGCGCGGGCGTGGTCGGGACGAACGCGGCGCGCGTCGCCGACGGCATGGGCGCGCGCGTGCGCGTGCTCAGCCGCTCGCAGGCGGGCCTGCGACGGCTCGCCGCGCAGGTGCCGGCGAACGTGGAGACCGGCCTCTCGGATGCGGCCGCGGTGCGCGCGGCGCTCGCGGAAGCCGACGCGGTGGTCGGCGCGGCGCTCGTGCCCGGCGCGGTCGCGCCAAAGCTCGTCTCGCGCGAGATGCTTCCGGCCATGCGCAAGGGCGCGGTGCTGGTGGACGTCTCGATCGACCAGGGCGGTTGCTTCGAGACCTCGCGGCCGACGACGCACGCCGATCCCGTGTTCGTCGTAGACGGCATCGTGCACTACTGCGTCGCGAACATGCCCGGGGCGGTGCCCCGCACGTCCGCCCATGCGCTCAACCTCGCCACGCTGCCCCGCGTCGCCGCGCTCGCCGACTTCGGCATCGTCCAGGCGCTGCGGTCCGACGCCGGCCTGCGCGACGGCCTGACGGTCTGCCGGGGCGCGATCACGCGGCCGGAGGTCGCCGCCGCCCTCGGTTATCCCTACGTCCCGGCGGCGGAAGCGCTGGAGCGGGTTTGACCTGCGTCAACCGCGGGCCGGCGGGCTGTGAAAGACTTGCTTGCAAGGAGCTTTTTCGAACCGATCGGAGGAAGCCATGGCGGACGCACCGGACCAGATTCTCGAGCAATGGAGAAAGCACTCGGAAGCGGGCCTGCGCATGATGGACGCGGTGGTCGAGGCGACCACGCGCATGCGCGAGGCCCAGCTGGCCGCCGCGCAGGAGACGCACGAGCGCGTGCAGGCGCTGCAGAAGTCGCTCGCCGCCGCCCGGAGCGCGCAGGAGCTGTGGGGCGAGCAGTGGAACTGGGCGCTGGGCTGCTGCGAGCAGTCGGCGGCCTACTGGCGCAACCTGTTCGAGGCGATGAACGAGGCCAACGGCAAGGTGATGCGCTGCATGCAGGAGGGGGCGAGCGTGGCCGGCCCGCTGCCGTTCGCCGGCGAGCTGCCCTCGACGGGCTTCGAGGCCGTGGACAAGGCCTACCGCGACATGGTGAAGACCTCGCAGCAGTTCCTGCAATCCGCGACCAACGCGTTCGCGCCGGCCGCGCCGGCTGCGCGCAGCGAGGCGAAAAAGGCGGCGTGAGCCGCCGGCGCCTGGTCATCGCCGGCGCCGCCGGAAGGGATTTCCACAACTTCAACGCGGTCTACCGCGACGACCCGGAGTGCGAGGTCGTCGCGTTCACTGCCGCGCAGATCCCGGGCATCGCGGGGCGGCGCTATCCGCCCGCGCTCGCCGGTCCGCGCTATCCCGCCGGCATCCCGATCGTCGCCGAGGCAGGCCTGGAATCGCTGCTGCGCGAGCGCGCGGTGGACGAGCTGGTGCTCGGCTACAGCGATCTCTCGCACCTGGAGGTCATGCACCTCGCCTCGCGCGCGCTCGCGGCCGGCTCTGACTTTTCCCTGCTTGCGCCGCGCCGCACGATGCTCGCGGCGCCGCTGCCGGTGATCGCGGTCTGCGCGGTGCGCACCGGCGCGGGCAAGTCGCCCGCCGTGCGCTGGCTGTCGCGCCGGCTGCGCGCGCTCGGGCTGCGCTGCGCGGTCATCCGGCATCCGATGCCCTACGGCGACTTGGAGCGCCAGGCGGCGCAGCGCTTCGCGACGCGCGAGGACCTCGACCGCGCCGGCTGCACGATCGAGGAGCGCGAGGAATACGAGCCGCACCTCGCGCTCGGCAACGTGGTCTACTCGGGCGTGGACTGCGCGCGCGTGCTCCGGCTCGCGGCGGCCGATGCCGACCTAATCCTCTGGGACGGCGGCAACAACGACCTGCCGTTCCTGCGCCCCGACCTGCTCGTGGTGCTCGCCGACGCGCTGCGTCCCGGGCACGAGGAGACGCACCACCCGGGCGAAGCCTGCCTGCGCATGGCGGACGTGATCGTGCTGAGCAAGTGCGACAGCGCGAGCGCCGCGGCCGCCGACTCCGTCGCCGCGGCCTGCCGCAGGCTCAATCCGCGAGCCGCGCTCGTGCGCGCGGCGCTCCCGATCGTCCTGGAGCAGCCCGAGCGCGTGCGCGGCCGCCGCGTGGTGGTGGTCGAGGATGGGCCCACGATCACGCACGGCGGCATGCCCTGGGGCGCCGGCTATCTCGCCGCGCAGCGCGCCGGCGCGGCGGCGATCGTCGACCCGCGCGCGGCGGCGGCGCCCGGGATCGCGCGCGTCTACGCGCGCCATCCGCACATCGGCCCGGTGCTGCCCGCGGTCGGCTATTCGCCGGAGCAGCTGGACGCGCTGCGGCGCACGCTCGACGCGGTGGACGCCGAGCTCGTCGTGTCGGGGACGCCGGCGGACCTCGCGCGCCTGGTGCCGCTCGCAAAGCCGGTGCTGCGCGCGCGCTACGAATTCGAGGAGCTGGATCCCGGCGGCCTGTGGCGCGCGGTCGAGGCGCTGCTCGTCTCCCGCAAGATCGCGCCGTGGTTGACGCAGCCGGACTGAGCACCTCGGAGGCGGCGCGGCGGTTTTCCGCCGAAGGGCCCAACGCGCTGCCTTCGCCCGACCGCCGCAGCGGCGCGGCGATCGTGATCGGCGTGCTGCGCGAGCCGATGTTCTCGCTGCTGGTCGCCGCGGCCGGCGTGTACCTGCTGCTCGGCGACCTGCGCGAAGCGCTGGTGCTCGCCGCCTCGATCGTGGTGGTGATGGCGATCACCGTGGTGCAGGAGCGCAAGGCCGAGCGCGCGCTGGAGGCGCTGCGCGACCTGTCGAGCCCGAGGGCGCTGGTGGTGCGCGACGGCGCCGTGCGGCGCATCGCCGGCGCGCAGGTGGTGCGGGGCGACCTGCTGCTGCTGGCCGAAGGGGACCGGGTTCCCGCGGACGCGCGGCTGATGGCGGCCAACGAGCTGACGCTGAACGAGTCGATGCTCACCGGCGAGTCGCTGCCCGTGGACAAGCGCGAGGGGCTCGTCTATTCGGGAACGCTGGTGGTGAAGGGGCAGGGGCGTGCCGAAGTCGTCGCCACCGGCGCGCGCACCGAGCTGGGCCGCATCGGCGCCTCGCTCGCCACGCTGTCGCCGGAGAAGACGCGCCTCGAGCTCGAGACCGCGCGCATCGTGCGCATCGTCGCGACCTTCGCCGTGCTGCTGTCGGTGCTGCTGTGCGCCTACTACGGGCTGGCGCGCGCCGAGTGGCTGACCGGGATCCTCGCCGGCCTGACGCTGGCGATGGCGATCCTGCCCGAGGAGTTCCCGGTGGTGCTGACGGTGTTCCTCGCGCTCGGCGCCTGGCGCATCTCGCGCCACGGCGTGCTCACGCGCCGCATGCCGGCGATCGAGACGCTCGGCTCGGCCACGGTGCTGTGCGTGGACAAGACCGGCACGCTCACCGAGAACCGGATGGCGCTGGCGGACGTGATCGGAGACGATGCGTCGCGCGTGTCGGCTGCAGCTGCGCTCGCCTGCGAGCTGGAGCCCTTCGATCCCATGGAGCGCGCCATCCTCGCGGCCGCCGCGCCGCAGGTTGCCGCGATGCGGCGCGCATGGTCGCTCGAGCAGGACTACCCGATGACCGGTGCGTTCCTCGCCGTCTGCCACGCCTGGCGCGCCCCGTCCGGCGAGCGGCGCGTGGCGATCAAGGGCGCGGCGGAGACGGTGCTGCCCCTGTGCGGCATGGATCCGGGCGCCCGAGGCGCGCAGGCGCTGGTCGCGGACGCGGCGGCGCGCGGCCTGCGGCTGCTCGCCGTGGCCGAAGCGAACTGGGGAAACGCGCCGCTGCCCGCACATCCCTCCGGATTCCGGTTCCGCTGGCTCGGCTACGTCGCCCTGGCCGACCCGCTGCGCGCCGAGGTGCCGCAGGCGGTGGCGCTGTGCCGCCAGGCCGGCATCCGGGTGGTGATGATCACCGGCGACTTTGCCGGAACCGCGCTCGCCATCGCGGAGCAGGCCGGCATCGACACCGCGGGCGGCGCGCTCACCGGGCAGCAGATCGCGGCGCTCGACGATGCGGCGCTCGCCGCGGCGGCGCGGCGGGTCCACGTGTTCGCGCGCATCCTGCCGCAGCAGAAGCTGCGCCTGGTGCAGGCTTTCAAGGCCGCCGGCGAGATCGTCGCCATGACCGGCGACGGCGTCAACGACGCGCCGGCGCTGAAAGCCGCGCACATCGGCGTGGCGATGGGGCGGCGCGGCACCGACGTGGCGCGCGAGGCCTCGTCGCTGGTGCTGCTGGAGGACGACTTCGGCTCGATCGTCGCCACCGTTCGCCTGGGCCGGCGCATCTACGAGAACATCCGCAACGCCATGCGCTACCTCATCGCGGTGCACGTGC
>DATIYN010000091.1:0-7825 GCA_035517595.1 Burkholderiales bacterium | reverse complement strand
TCGATGCCGAACTCGCCCAGCAGGCGCTTGCGCACCTCGGCTTCGTTCACGCCCTCGGGGCAGTACACCGCGTTCATCTGCGGCAATTGATATTTCTCCTGGACGAGGAACTTGATGCCCATCGCTTCCAGCCCGGCCTTGAGCGCGAGGTGGTGGCGCGTCGCGCGCGCCCAGGCGTTCTCCAGCCCTTCCTCGCGGATCAGCAGCAGCGCCTCGTGCAGCGCGAACAGCGAATTCGTCGGCGCGGTGTGGTGGTAGGTGCGCGCCCCGGCGGTCCAGTAGTTGAACAGCAGGTTCATGTCCATGAACCAGCTATGGATCTTGTCCTTCCTCTTCTTGACCCGCTCCACCACCGCCTCCGAGAACGAGACCGGCGACAGGCCCGGCGTGCACGACAGGCATTTCTGGCTCGCCGAGTAGATGGCGTCGATCTCCCACTCGTCCACGCGCACCGGCGTGCCGGCGAGCGAGGTCACCGCGTCCACGATCACCAGCGCGCCGTGCTTGTGCGCGATCTGCGTGAGCAGCCTGGCGTCCGATTGCGCGCCGGTGGAAGTCTCGGCGTGCACGAAGGCGACGACCTTGGCGTCCCTGTTCTTCTTCAGCGCGTCCTCGACCTTCTGCGGGTCGACCGGCTCGCCCCACTTGTCCTCGACCAGCACCGGCGTGCCGCCGCAGCGGATCGCGTTCTCCAGCATGCGGCCGCCGAACACGCCGTTCTGGCAGATGATGACCTTGTCGCCCGGCGCCACCAAGTTGACGAAGCAGAATTCCATGCCGACCGAGCCCGGGCCCGAGAGCGGGAAGGTGAGCGGGTTCTTGGTCTGGTAGACGTAGCGCAGCAGCGACTTCAGCTCCTCCATCATCTCTACGAAGATGGGATCCAGGTAGCCGATCGCCGGCTGGCTCATCGTCGTGAGCACGCGCGGGTGGATTTCGGTCGGGCCCGGGCCCATCAGCGTGCGCTGCGGCGGGTGGAAGGACTGGATGCGTTTCGCAGGGGCGTAGTTGGTCATGGGATCGTTCTCCGACATTCCGAAAGGTGCATCGTCCGGCCGCGATTTCACGCGCACCGGGTTCTTCGCGCTCGCCTCATTGACGACGTCGACCGCGCTGATGCGCCCGCCGGTGACGCGCTCCACCTCGCCCGCCCAGCGCGCGGGGACGTAGCCCGTCTTCACCCAGTGGTGCACGACCGCCCGGTCGAGCTGGAACGCGCGCGCCACGTCCGCCTGGCTGCCAAAGATCTCGACGAGGCGGGCGGCGCAATCCATGGAGCGGGATTCTAGGTTGTCAAACTGCTTTTGACAAGGGGCGCCGCACGGTATCATGCGCCATGAGCACCGCTTCCCGCAGCTTCCTCGGGGTGACGCTCGCCGCGGCCGCCTTCCTGATGGTGACGATGGGCGTGCGCCAGAGCTTCGGCCTGTTCGTGTCGCCGCTGAATTCCGCGACCGGGCTCGGCATCGCCACGATCAGCCTCGCGCTCGCGATCGGGCAATTCACCTGGGGCGCGGTGCAGCCGGTGGCCGGCGCCCTGGCCGACCGGCACGGGCCGGGAAAGGTGCTCGCGGCCGGGCTCGTGCTGCTCGCCGCCGGCATGGCGCTCACGCCGTTCATGGGCTCGGGCTTCGGGCTCATGGTCTCGCTCGGCCTGCTCGCCTCGATCGGCTCGGGCGCGGCCAGCTTCTCGGTGCTGATCGGGGCCGCCTCGCAGCGCCTGCCCGCGGAGTCGCGCGGCAAGGCCGCCGGGATGGTGAACGCCGGCGGCTCGCTCGGGCAGTTCGTGTTCGCCCCGGTCGCGCAGGCGCTCATTCAGGCGATCGGCTGGATGGCGGCGCTCTGGTCGCTCGCGGCGATGGCGTTCGCGGCGCTGCCCCTCGTGCGCGCCGTGTCGCCGCGCGGCTCGACCGCCCACGCCGGCGCCGCGGCGGGCGGCTCGCCCTGGCGCGCGCTCGGCGACGCGTTCGGCGACCGCAGCTACCTGCTGCTGAACGCCGGGTTCTTCACCTGCGGCTTCCACATCGCGTTCCTTGTCACGCACCTGCCGCAGGAAGTGAACCTCTGCGGCCTGCCGCCGACCGTGGCGAGCTGGTCGCTCGCGATCATCGGCCTCGCCAACATCGCCGGGAGCCTCGGCGCCGGCTTCTCCACGGCGCGCTACCGCAGCAAGCACATCCTCGCGCTCATGTACGGGTCTCGCGCCGCGCTGATCGCGGCCTACCTGGCCGCGCCGAAGACCGCGCTCACCTTCTACCTCTTCGCCGCGGGGCTCGGCGCGACCTGGCTCGCGACCGTGCCGCCGACCGCCGCGATCGTCGGCAAGCTCTTCGGCGTGCGCTTCCTCGCGACGCTGTTCGGCATGACGCTGCTGTCGCACCAGGTCGGCGGCTTCCTCGGCGCGTGGCTCGGCGGCATCGCGTTCGAGCGCACGGGCTCCTACCAGTGGATGTGGTACGCGGACATGGCGCTCGCCTCCTTCGCGGCGCTCGTCAACCTGCCGATCCGCGAGGCGCGCCCCCAGGCGGTCGTCGTCGCCTCGACTTAGCGGCTCCCGGATCGACGCACGGTTTTGCTGCACTGCGCGCGCGGCGTGCACCGCCGGCGTGCGCTTGCGCGCGCGCATTTACACGCCGTCGCGTTTCTCGTAAGTTGGCGGCGCCCGAACCCACCACTGGAGACGCGTCCATGAAGAGCACCCGCAGGAAGTTCCTCTCCGGCGCCGCCGGCGCCGCCGCAGCGGCCGTCGCCGCGCCCGCGATCGCGCAGTCGCTGCCCGAGGTGCGCTGGCGGTGCGCCTCCAGCTTCCCGAAATCGCTCGACACCATCTACGGCGGCGGCGAAACCATCGCCAAGCGCGTGGCGGCGATCACCGGAGGGAAATTCCAGATCCGCGTCTTCGGCGCGGGAGAAATCGTGCCCGCCTTCGGCACCGTGGACGCCGTGCAGCAGGGCACGATCGAGTGCACGCACACCGCGAGCTACTACTTCGTCGGCAAGAACAAGACTTTCGCCTTCGACACCACGCTGCCCTTCGGCATGAACCAGCGCCAGCAGAACGCCTGGATCTACTACGGCGGCGGCCTGCAGCTGGTGCGCGAGTTCTTCCGCGACTTCAACATCATCTCCTTCCCCGCCGGCAACACCGGCTGCCAGATGGGCGGCTGGTTCCGCAAGGAAGTGAAGTCGGTCTCGGACCTGAAGGGCGTGAAGATGCGCATCGCGGGACTCGGCGGCGAGGCGATGGCGCGCCTCGGCGCGGTGCCGCAGCAGATTGCGGGCGGCGACATCTACCCGGCGCTCGAGCGCGGCACCATCGACGCCGCCGAGTGGGTCGGCCCCTACGACGACGAGAAGCTCGGCTTCTACAAGATCGCCCCGCACTACTACTACCCGGGCTGGTGGGAAGCCTGCTCGATGTATTCCCTGTTCGTCAACATCAAGGAATGGGAGAAGCTGCCCAAGGAATACCAGGCGGCGCTCGAAGCGGCCTGCTACGAGGCCAACACCGACATGATGGCCGAATACGACTTCAAGAACCCGCAGGCGCTGCTGCGCCTGGTGAAGAACGGCGTCAAGCTGCATGCCTTCTCGCCGGAGATCATGAAGGCCGCGCACCAGGCCGTCTTCGAGATGTACGAGGAGGAGGCGGCCAAGAATCCCTCGTGGAAGAAGATCTACGAGCCGTGGAAGAAGTTCCGCCAGGACGAGTTCCTCTGGCACCGGGTCGCCGAGCAGACGCTCAACACCTTCCTGCTCAGCAACGCGGATCCGGTCGTCCGGAAGAAGTAGCGCCCGGCTACTTCTGCAGCTTCAGCATCCGGTCGATCTGCGCGGCGGCATCGTCCTTGCCCGCCTCGCCGGGCGAATCGCCGGAGGGCTGTGCCGCCGGCGCGCCGAGCTGGCGGCGCAGCTCGTCGGCGCCCGAGCCGCTGATCGCGCCCGCGGCCTTCGAGACGTGGCTGGTCACGATGCCCGGAAACGCGATCACGATCGCGACCATGATGACCTGGATGCAGACGAAGGGCACCGCGCCCCAGTAGATGTCCATGGTCTTGACGTCTTTCGAGGCCACGCTGCGCAGGTAGAACAGCGCGAAGCCGAACGGCGGATGCAGGAATGAAGTCTGCATGTTCACCGCAAGCAGCACGCCGAACCAGACCAGGTCGATTCCCAGCTTCTGCGCCACGGGCGCGAGCAGCGGCACCATGATGAAAGCGATCTCGAAATAGTCGAGGAAGAACGCGAGGAAGAAGATCATCAGGTTGACCACGATCAGGAAGCCGAGCGCGCCGCCCGGCACCCCGGTCAGCAGGTGCTCGACCCAGAGATCGCCGTTGACGCCCCGGAACACCAGGCTGAAGATCGTCGAGCCGACCAGGATGAAGATCACGAAGCTGGTCATGGTCGCGGTCGAGTCCACGGCCTGGCGCAGCAGCGACCAGCTCAGCTTGCGCTTGGCGAGCGCCATCAGGATCGCGCCGCTCGCGCCCATCGCGCCGCCCTCGGTCGGCGTCGCGACGCCGACGAAGATCGTGCCGAGCACGAGGAAGATCAGCACCAGCGGCGGCACCATCGACGTGAACACCTTGAGCAGCAGGGCGCCGCCGCGCAGCGTGCGCGATTCGGGCGGGCAGCCCGGCGCCGCGGCCGGGTTCACGACCGAGACGATCAGCACGTAGAGCGCATAAAAGCCCGTCAGCGTCAGCCCGGGCACCAGGGCGCCCTCGTACAGGTCGCCCACGGAGGCGCCCATCTGGTCGGCCAGCACGATCAGCACCAGGCTGGGCGGGATGATCTGCGCCAGCGTGCCGGAGGCGGCGATCACGCCGCTCGCGAGCCGCTTCGAATAGCCGTAGCGCATCATCACCGGCAGCGAGATCAGGCCCATCGCCAGCACCGACGCCGCGACCACGCCCGTGGTCGCTGCGAGCAGCGCGCCGACGAAGATCACGGCGTAGGCGAGGCCGCCGCGCAGGCTGCCGAACAGCTGGCCGATGGTGTCGAGCAGGTCCTCGGCCATGCCGCTGCGCTCGAGGATCAGCCCCATGAAGGTGAAGAACGGAATCGCGAGCAGCGTGGAATTGGCCATGATGCCGAGCACCCGCTCCGGCAGCGCCTGCAGGAGCGACGGGTGCAGCAGATCGAGCTGGATGCCGATCGCGCCGAAGAACAGGCCGGTGAACGCGAGCGAGAACGCGACCGGGTAGCCGATCAGCAGGAACACGACCAGCCCGCCGAACATCACCGGCGCCATCAGCTCGAGCGACATCTAGGCGGCGTCCTTGCGGTGCGCCGCCGGATCGGCGATGCGCCCGCGCAGGAACGCGACGCGCTTGATGACTTCCGACAGGCCCTGCAGCGCGAGCAGCGCGAAGGCCACGGGAATCAGCAGCCGCACCGGCCAGCGTATGAGGCCGCCGGGGTCCGACGAGTGCTCACCGATGCGATAGGAGTTCACCAGGCTCGGCCAGCTGTACCAGGCGATGATCAGGCAGGCCGGCAGCAGCCCGAGCAGTCCACCCAGGATGTCGATCCAGGCCTGCGCGCGCGGCGAGAGCCTGCCGGCGATCACGTCGATGCGCACGTGCGCGTTCACCTTCAGCGTATAGGCGGCCACCAGCAGGAACGTGGCCGAATTCAGGTACCACTGCATCTCGAGCCAGGCGTTGGAGCTGAGGTTGAAGGCGTAGCGAATCGCCGCGTTGACGGTGCAGATCACGATCGCCAGCAGCGTCAGCCAGCCCGACCAGCGGCCGATGCGCTCGTTGGCGCGGTCGACGAACGAGCTGAACTTGAGCAGTGCGTCCAGGCGATCCCCCTTGTCCTTTCGGCTAGCGGCGCGCCGGGCCGATGCGTCCGAGCAGCGGCAGCTTCAGCGCCGGGTCGAAGGGATTGATGCCGAAGCTCAGTCCTAGCAAGTTCAGTTCCAGCCCCTCGACCGCGCTCGCGGTGAGCGCGAGCAAGCCGCCGAGGGACAGCTGCAGGCCGCGGCCGCTCGGCGCGGCGCCGAAGATCGCGCCCCCGAGATAATCCTTGCCGATCGCCGTGGGCGGCAGGTCCACGCCCAGCTCCGGCACCGCACGCGTGATCCACGCCGTGAAGGTGTTCGAGTTCGGTCCCGGCCAGGCCAGGTACTCGTCCAGGTATGGATACGAGCGCGCCGCGGCGTCGATGCGCGGAATCAGCCTCGCGGCTTCGTCGCCGCGCTTGTCCGCATAGAGCTCGGGGAGGCTTCCGTACCAGCGCGCATCGGGCGCGCGCTGGTGGATCGCCACCACCGAGTCTGCCCAGCGCAATCGCCAGCCGATCACCTCGTACACGGTGTAGGCGGGCGCGCCCGCCGGCTTCACTGCCACCCAGGTGTGCACTCCGAACGTGCCGCGCCAGCCCCAGGTGCGCGCGCCGTAGACCTGCACCACCGCTTCGCGCGTGGCCGCGGGATCGGGCGCAAGACCCGCGGGCTCATGGCTCGCCGTTCGCCAGTCCCGGCTGTTTGCGCTCCTGATCAACATGGCGGAGGAAAGGACGAGTCCGACAACAGCCGCGAAGAACGGCAGTCGCCGGCGCATGCTATTCGGCGAACAGCGGCTCGCCAAGTCCGTGGAACCGAACAATCTGTACCGGACTTGTTTGCGGTTTCAAATTCGAAAAATCAAATAATTTCCGGTCCAGGAGCTGCGAAGGCCGCACGTCGGTGAGCGCGCGCAGGATCGACGAGATGCGTCCAGGCTCGGCCTTCTCCCATTCCTTGAGCATGCGCCCCACCACCTTGCGCTGCAGATTCTCCTGCGAGCCGCACAGCGTGCAGGGAATGATCGGGAACGCCTTCGCTTCCGCGAAGGCCGCGAGGTCGGCCTCCGCGACGTAGGCGAGCGGGCGGATGACGATGTGCCGGCCGTCATCGGAGCGCAGCTTCGCCGGCATCGCCGTGAGCGCGCCGGCGTAGAACAGGTTCAGGAAGAAGGTCGCGAGGACGTCGTCGCGGTGGTGGCCGAGCGCGATCTTGGTGGCGCCGAGCTCGCCCGCCACGCGGTAGAGCACGCCGCGGCGCAGGCGCGAGCACAGCCCGCACATCGTCTTGCCCTCGGGCACGACGCGCTTCACCACCGAGTAGGTATCCTGCTCGACGATGCGAAAGGGCACGCCGAGCGACTCGAGATACTCGGGCAGCACGCGCTCGGGAAAATCCGGCTGCTTCTGGTCGAGGTTCACCGCGACGAGATCGAACCGGATCGGGGCTTTCGCCCGGAGCGACAGCAGGACATCCAGCATGCCGTAGCTGTCCTTGCCGCCGGAGAGGCAGACCATCACGCGGTCGCCCTCCTCGATCATGTTGAAGTCGGCAATCGCCTCGCCCGCCTGGCGCCGGATGCGCTTGGCGAGCTTGTCAGTCTCAAGTTTCAGCTTTCGAGGATCTTTCACCGTGAATCGCCGGACAGAAACCCGCCCTAGAGAAAAACCGAACGGCCGCCGTCGACGGCCAGCACCTGGCCGGTGACAAAGGACGCGGTTGCCAGGAAGTGTACCGCCTGCGCGATCTCCTCGGGCTTGCCGAGGCGCGCGAGCGGCGTGGTGGCGACGACACGCCCGCGCTCGGGCGGCGGGAACTGGCCGTCCTCGGGCCAGGCGATCGCGCCCGGGGCGACGGCGTTGACCCGCACCGCCGGCCCGAGCTCGAGGGCCAGCGCGCGCGTCATCGCCGCGAGGCCCGCCTTCGCGATGCTGTAGACCGCGTAGCCCTTGAGCGGCCGCTCCGCATGTATGTCCGCGATGTTCACGATGGATCCGCCGCGCTTTGCGAGCTCAGGCGCCGCTTCCTGCG
>DATIYN010000090.1:0-4812 GCA_035517595.1 Burkholderiales bacterium | reverse complement strand
TGAAACGACTTCTTACCTGCTTGGGGCTACAACTTCCTCCTCAGCTTCCGCGCTGAGCCTTACATTTGCCTGACAGCACCCTGGGTCCATTCGGGCCAGGGAACAACCTGCTGGCGCGTCGATTCTCGAATCCCACGGTCTCATAGCCCCGGAGCGCCGCGCCAGCCCATGCAAGCTCTTTACGCGGAGCCGCCTCGCCGGTGCAGGTCGTCGAACGAGTCCAGGCTGCGCTCGAGGTCGGCGAGCAGCGCAAGATCGCCCTTCTCCTCCCGCTTGCGCGTGACGATCGATCGCAGCAGATCGGGAACGCCCGCGAAGCCGCCGGCGCCGTGCTTCGTCTTCAGGTAGTCGAGAATCTGCGGCTCGAAATCCCGCAGGCCGAGGTTTGCGAAGCCCACGCCGCACGAGCAGCCCGCGCCGAGCATCACGTGCCCCTGCGCGAGCCTGGTCCACTTTCCGAGCAGCCGCGCTGCTTCGACCGCGGCGGATTGCTTCTTCGCCACCTCAGACGCAGTACACGTCCAGCATCGTGGGGATGTAGTCGTTCTGCAGCAGGATCTTCTTCTTCGCGATGCGCCATTCCCCGCCGCGAAGCGCGAGCTCGTGCTCGGTCCGCCCGAAGAAGGCATGGCCCTCGCGCGAGCGCGGGAAGTAGACGTGGGTCGCCCACGTCGAGCCGAGCCGCAGGCGGTCGGCCGGGGAATCCAGCGCGAGCACGCTGCCGAGGACGTGCGCGGTGCGCGGCATCGGCGTCGACGCAGGCGATTTCCCCGAGCGGATGCGCACCACGCGGTCCTCCAGCCCCGCGCGGCTCGAGTAGTAGATGTGCGAGAGCTCGCTGCGCGGATCTTTCGTCGGCGTCCCGTCCGCCTTCCACGCCGGCATCCAGTACTCGCAGTCCTCGAGGTAGAGCGCGAGCCACTCGTCCCAGCGCTGGTCGTCGAGCAGCCTCGCCTCGCGGTGCACCAGCTCGACGCCGGCGGCGAGCGATTCGCCCTGCGCGCGCGCGTTCATGCGTAAGCCTTCCTGCCGGCGACGCCCGCCTGGATGAGGCGTGCCCATTCGCGGTAGGGCGCGTGGAAGCCGACCTCGCTGAACATCTCGAAGCGGCCGCGCACGCTCGCCTGCGGCGCGATGCCGATCGACCGGGCCGCCTCGTCCGCGCCGGGCGTGATCGCCGCCATGCCGCGCGCGTAGCCTTGGAGGAAGCCGATCGGCTGCGCGCCGAAGCCGCTCTGGCAGCCCTCGTAGGTGACCGTGTCGTCCGGCGTCGCGAGCCCCCCCGGGTTGAAGAAATCCTCGAACTGGCGCAGGCGCCAGGCGCGCAGCTCGGCTGCCTCGCCCGCCGGCGCGAGGCACCAGCTCTTCATCTCGGTGCGGTCGGGAGCGAGCGGGCGGAAAGTGCGCAGCATCAGCGTGATCGCGTCGGCGATCTGCATGTTGGGGAACACGTGCACGTTGCGCGCCTTGAGCATCCACGAAGCGCGAAGCTCGCCGACCCGCGCTCGGATCTCGGAGAGCGCCGGGAAGATCGGGCGCTTCTCGGGCTCGGGCTGCTCGAGCCAGGTCGCGGCGTGCCCGTGGGCGAGCGCGAACGTTCCGCCGTCGGCCGAGTTGCGCTTCGCCCAGTCGTACTGGCGCGCCTCGAGGTGCCCGGCTCCGCCGCGCCTTCGCGCCTGCAGGTCCATGTACGAGAGGTGCGTCGTCGTCAGGTGGTAGGGATCGAGGCCGTTGTCGAGCTGGAGCTTCCAGTTGCCGCGGTAGGTATACACCGACCTGCCCGGAACGAACTCGACGCCGTCCGGCCCCTGGTCGGCGACGACGTCGATGAAGAAGCGCATGTCGCCGAGGAAGTCCTCGAGCGCAGGCACGTCGGACGACAGGCTGCCGAAAACGAAGCCCCGGTAGGCCGCGAGCTTTGCGAGCGGCACGAGGTTGTGGTCCTCGGCGTCGAAGGAGGGCGGGTAGCTTCCCGTCTTGCGGTCCTTGATGTCGACGTTCCTGCCGGAGGAGTCGTAGGCCCAGCCGTGATAGGGGCAGACGTGGTACTTCGAGTTGCCTTCCTCGTCCGCACACAGCAGCGCGCCCTTGTGGCGGCAGACGTTCACGAAGGCCCCGAGGCGGCCTTTCGAGCCGCGCGCCACCAGCACCGGCGTGCGGCCGATGTGGCCGGTGACGAAGTCGTTGGGCTTGCCGATCTGCGACTCGAGCGCGAGGAAGTTCCAGGTGCGCTCGAAGATGAACTTCTGCTCGAGCTCGAACAGCTCGGGATCTGAGTAGACGTCGCGGTGCACGCGGAACACGCCCTCCGCGGGACGGTCGTCGACGTAGAGACGGATGTCCTTCAGATCCATGGCGGCAGCGTACCCTAAATCGGCGCGGCGAGCGCCGCCAGCGATCTCGCCACCACGGCAGTCTGGGCCGCGGGCGGCGCGCCGCTCATCTCCAGGCGCCCGATCTCCAGCGAGTTCTCGACGACCATGCGGCAGCGCTCGAAGCGCCGGCGCATGAAGGCCTCGAACGCCGACGGCACGCTGTCGGCTCGCGAAAGCTCCTCGGCGAGCACGATGCCGTCCTCCGCCGACATGCCGGCGCCCGAGGCGAGCTGCGGCGTGCTCGCGTGCGCGGCGTCGCCGATGAGAATCGCGCGGCCCCTGGACCAGCCGCGCAGCACGTGCGCCTCGAGCGGGCGATAGACAATGCGCGACTGCGGCCCGAGCGCGTCGTGCACGCCGGCGAGCACCCCGCCGTATTCACCGAGCAGCGCGCGCAGCAGGACGTGCTGCTGCGAAGGCTCGCGCCAGGGGTTGCCGGGCACGTGCTCGAGGTAGAAGAGATACATCTCGCGTTCCGATACCGGCGTGAGGCCGCACTTGCCGCGGCCGCCGAGAAAGAAGTGGCGCCGGTCCACCCCTGGCGGCCGCTCTGCGGTGACGCGCCAGCACGCCTGCCCGGTGAAGCGCGGCTCCGGCACGTCGGGAAAGAGGAGCTTGCGCAGGCCTGAGTGGATTCCGTCCGCTCCGACGACGAAATCGTAGCGATCCTGCGCGCCGTCGGTGAAGGCCGCCGCGATCCCGGACCCGTCCTCGCGCAGCGACTGCACGCTGACGCCGAGGCGCACCTCGGCGCCGAGCGCCTTCACCCCGTCTGCGAGAATGCGATGCAGGACGGGCCGCAGGATGCCGCCCGCGCCCGGGATCCCCGGGCCGAGCGGCGGGCTGCGCACCTCCTCCAGCGGCCGTCCCCGTACGTCGCACACGCGGATGCCCTCGTGGACGTGGCCTTCCTCGACGACGCGCTCGAGGATGCCGAGCGCCTTGAACGCGCGCAGCGTCGCTGCGGTGAGGGTGATGCCGGCGCCCGCCGCACGCCAGTCCGGATCGAGATCGACGAGGCGCACCTCGACGCCCGCGCGCGCGAGCATGGTCGCGGCGGACATCCCGGCGACTCCGCCGCCGACGACCAGCCCCCGGCGCGCGCGGCTCATGGCAGATTGCATAGCGATATGCAATCATTGTATGCAAATGCCGCCCGACGCCGCTGCCCGATGATGCGCCTCGCCGCAGACATCGGCGGGACGTTCACCGATGTGGCGGCGTTCGACGAGAAGACCAGACGGCTTTTTCTGGGCAAGACGCTCTCGACCCCTGCCCGCTTCGTGGACGGCGTATCGCTCGGCGTAGGGAAGGCCGGCGCGCGCTTCGCCGACGCGGCGCTGTTCCTGCACGGGTCCACCATCGCGATCAATACCCTTCTCGAGCGGAGCGGCGCGAGGACCGCGCTTCTGGTCACCGAAGGCTTTCGCGACATCTACGAGATCGGGCGTATCAACCGCCCCGACGCGTACAACCTCTACTTCAGGAAGCACGTGCCGCTGGTCGAGCGCTCGCTGAGGCTCGAGGTGCGCGAGCGCCTCACCGCAGAGGGCGAGGTGCACGTCCCGCTCGACGAAGCGAGCGTGCACGCGGCCTGCGACCGCCTCGAGGCCGAGGGCGTGGAGGCCGTCGCCATCATGCTGCTCCACTGCTACGTGAACCCCGCCCACGAGGCGCGCGTGAAAGCGATCGTCGAGCGGCGCCTGCCGCGGGCGTTCGTCACCGCCTCGCACGAGCTGTCGCAGGAATACCGCGAGTTCGAGCGCTGCTCGACCGCGGTCGCCAACGCCTACATCGGGCCGGTGGTGCGTGAGTACGTCCGCGGCATCGATGCTCACCTGAAGCGTTCGGGTTTCACCGGATCGTTCCTGCTGGTGCAGTCGACCGGGGGCCTGTACGAGTCGCAACAGGCTCAGGTGCAGTGCGTGCGCATGCTCGAGTCCGGGCCCGCCGCCGGCGCGATCGGCGCGCAGGCGCTGTGCCGCGCGCTGGGGCTCGAGGACGCGGTCGCCTTCGACATGGGCGGCACCACGGCGAAGGCGGGCGTGATCCACAAGGGCGAGGCGCTCACCACGGGCGCGGCGCTCGTCGGCGGCTACAACCAGGCGCTGCCGGTGCAGATCCCGATGATGGACATCTTCGAGGTCGGCACGGGCGGCGGCAGCATCGCGGCGGTCGACGCGAGCGGCGCGCTCAAGGTCGGCCCGAGGAGCGCCGGCGCCGAGCCCGGGCCGGCGTGCTACGGACGCGGCGGAGAGCTGCCGACCGTGACCGACGCGAACCTGATGCTGGGACGCCTGGGCGCCGACCGCTTCCTCGGCGGCGAGATGAAGCTCGACGCGGGCGCAGCGGAGCGGGCGATCTCACAGCACATTGCCGCGCCCCTCGGCATCGATCCCGTGCGCGCGGCCGAAGGGATTCTCCGTATCGCGGCGAC
>DATIYN010000089.1:0-5168 GCA_035517595.1 Burkholderiales bacterium | reverse complement strand
AGAGAGCGTGCGCAGCAGGTTCGTCCAGAGCATGACGAGCACGACATTGCTGGCGGCGAAAACGTACAGGCGATGGCGCCCGCGGTTGTAGGTGACGTGGATCGCGCTGTGCGCCAGGCGCAGGCCCACGTAGCTCCAGGCGAGCGCGAGCGCCGTGGCATTGACGCGATCGGCCGCGTAGCTGGCCAGACAGGAGACGTAGAAGAGCACCGGCAGCTCGAGCAGGTTCATCAGGTTGCGATTGGGAAGCGCCACCTCGGGCGGCACGCGCGCCGATTCGCCGTACCGGAAGTCGTCGTACGCGACCTGGCCCGCGCGTCCGGCGCGGGAGCGCCGCGCGGGAATCAGCAGCAGCATGGCGAAGGTCAGCGCAGCCAGCGCCGCCATCGGAAAAACGATGCTCACCCGCTCCAGCATGCCTGGCCTGGCTCAATGTTGACAACGACAACATCAATCTACTAAGCTATGTAGCCAATGTCAACATCAAAGCTTGCCTCTCGCGCCTACCACCACGGCGACCTGCCGGCGACGCTGCTGCGCGCCGCCGGGAAACTCCTGGAAAAAGAGGGACTTGAGACCTTGAGCCTGCGCGCACTCACACGCCGTGCCGGAGTGTCGCATGCCGCGCCCTACCGGCACTTCCGCGATCGCGAGAGCCTGCTCGCGGCGCTCGCGGCCGAGGGCTTCGGGATGCTCGGACACGCGCTGCGGGAGGCCGCCGCCGCGGGCGGCCTGCGCGCGATGGGGGAAGCGTACGTGCGCTTCGCGCTCGCGCATCCGCAGCGCTTCAGGCTCATGTTCGGCGGGCAGCTGGACATCGCCCGGCACGCGGCACTGCGCGAAGTCGCGACCCAGGCGTTCCAGGCGCTCTCGGGCGCTCTTGCGGCGCGCGTGGGCGATGCGCCGGGCGCGCGTGACGCGTCGGTCGCCGCCTGGGCGCTGGTGCACGGCCTGGCGCACCTGCTGCTCGGCGCCCAGGTGGGCGCGGCCGCGCGGCGCGGCCGCGACGACGATCAGTTCATCCGCGAAGTGCTCGAGACCACGCGCTTCGTCGCGGGACCGCCTCAGCCGGCATAGGCGGCGAACTCGGCGGCGCAGTCCTTGCCGCCCGCGGCCGCGGCATGGCAGCGCAGCAGCCGCAGCAGCGGCCGGTCGGGATTTTTCAGGTCGCGAGCATGGCGGTCCCAGAGTGCTTCTGCCGGGCGCGGCCGCCCGGCGCCCAGATGACCTGCCATGCCGGCAACGATCAAGTACTCGCGCGCATCGCGGTTGAGGCCGGGCTGGCTTGCGAGCAGCGTCTCGGCGAGCTCGGCGATCCGGGCAGCGTCGCGCGCGCCGACCGCCCCGAACAGCTCGATCCACTCGCGCTGGAACGGACGCAGCGCGCGATAGCAGGGCGCGGCGGCGAAGCGCGCCCAGACCGCAGCCGCTTCCGGCGGCGCAAGGTAGGGATTCAGGCTGCGCGCGATGTTGAGCAGACTGTGGAGCCAGACGTCGTGCTCGCGCGGCGCATGGCATTCGATGAGGCGCAGCTCGGCGATCTCCAGGTCCTTCTGCAGCTGCGCTGGAATTCGCAAGGGCTCGGGCGCCTGCGCCTTCAGCAGGAAATCGCGCGCATAGCGCGCGAGGCGCGTGTTCTCGATGCGCTCGAAGTCCTCGGCGCCCTTCCCGCCCGAGCTTGCGGGCCTGCGCGCAACGCCCGGCTCGAGAAGGTCGAGAACCGGCACGCCCGCGTCGAGCAGCGCCACCACGTCGGCGGCGCTCCGGTCCAGGAAGCGGTCGCGTACCGCGTTCAGGTCGAGCACCGGATAGTAGTCGGAGTTGGCCGGCATGCCGTAGCTCGCGAACAGGGGTTCGAGCGTCGCGCGGCTGCCGAGGTAGCGCGCATCCAGGTCGCCTGCGCCGAAGACGTGAATTTCGCGCAGTTCCTGCGCGAGCGTCGGCTGCAGGAAAGCGCGCTCCTCGACGCGCTGCGGCAGCGGCTGCTCCGAGGCGACGATCAGCAGGTCGTGGTCGCTCGGCGCGAACGCCGCATAGTGCGGGAACTGCTCGCCGAGCGCGCGCATCACCGAGGCGAGCAGCGCGGCGTCGATTTCGTAGAGCTGGAACCATTGCACGAGCAGGCCGCCCGGCGCGAGGTGCCCGCGGATGCGGCGGTAGAACTCGCGCGTGAACAGGCTCGAGACGCCGCTCACCCAGGGATTGGACGGCTCGGAGACCACGATGTCGTAGCGGCGGTTGCGCGACGAGAAGTAGGTCTTGGCATCGTCGATGAGGATCGCGCCGCGCGGGTCGGCGAAGGCGGAGCTGTTGCGCGGCGCAAAGCCGCGCGCGGCGGCCGCCATCTGCGGCTCGATCTCTACGGTCTCGACGCGCTCGAGCGCAAGGCTCTGCAGCAGCGTGTGCATGGTGAGGCCGGTGCCGATGCCGATCACCGCGGCGGTCTTCGCCTCGGGCTTCAGCGCGAGCGGCAACGCGCCAGTGAGCACCATCGTGATCTCGTCGGAGCCGCGCGCGCCGGCGCGGTCCATGTTGATCGAGCCGTCGGACTTGCCGTTGGTGCGGATGCTGTAGATATCGCCGTAAGCGACCAGGTGCACGGTCGCGGTCTTGCCGTCGGCCGCGAACAGGACCCTGGCGTCGGCCGAGGACGCGAGATCGCCGTGGCGGTAGACCCCGGCAGTGAGCTTGTTCGGGTTGAGCTCGAAGAGCAGCGCGACCGGCAGGAACGCGACCAGGCAGGCCGCGGCGGCGGCCAGCGCACCGCGGCCCGGCGCGCGCAGGCGCAGCAGCGCGAGACCGAGCAGGGCGTCGACGAGCGCGCCGCCGATCAGCGTGCCCTTGAGCCCGAGCAGCGGCAGGCCGAGATGCACCGCCGCGAGCACGCCGAGGATCGCGCCGAGCGTATTGGCCGCGTAGACCTGGCCGATCGCGCGCTCGCCCGCGCCCTCGCGCAGCAGCGCCCCGGTGATCAGGGGCAGCGTCATGCCGGCGAGGAAGGTCGCCGGCAGCATCACCATCGCCGCGATGCCCTGGCTGGCGAGGTTGAACAGGGCGTAGCCCGCGTCGGTGCGCGCGAGCGCGCCCATGAATGCCTCCATGAGATCGAACGTGCGGTCGTAGACGGGCAGCGTCGCGAGCGCGGCGAGCGCCATCGCCACCTGGACCCAGCCGAGCGCGCGCGCAGGCTCGGCGGCACGGTCGGCGAGACGGCGCACCGCCAGGCCGCCGAGCGCGAGGCCCAGGATGAACGTCGAGAGCATGAGCTCGAACGCATGGGTCGAGGCTCCGAGCACCAGCGACAGCATGCGGATCCAGCAGATTTCGTAGACGAAGGAGGCGAGGCCAGTCAGCAGCGCGGCGCCGAGCAGCAGGTGCGTTGCGCGCGCGCGCCGCTCGGCGGGCACGGGCGGCGCGCTCGCCGGACGGGCAAGCAGCGCGACCGCGACCGCAATCGCGAGGTTGACCGCGCCGGCGGCTCGCAGCGTGCCCGGCAGGCCGACCCAAGCGATGAGCAGGAAGCCGCTCGCCAGCACGCCGGCCGCCGCGCCCAGGCTGTTCGAGAAGTACAGCATCGCGATCGCCTCGCCGCGCGCCCGCGTCGCACGCACGAGGCCCGCGCTCATGAGCGGAAAGGTCGCGCCGAGCAGCACCGAAGGCGGCAGGATCAGCGCGCAGGCGAGCGCCAGCTTCGCGGCGAGCGCCGGGCCGCCGGCGCCGAGCGCCGGCAGCAGCGTCGCGTAGGACCAGTCGGTGGTGGCGACGAAAAGCTCGTGAAAGGTCAGCGCGCAGGCGCCGATCGCCGCTTCGACCGCCGCGTAGGCGGCCAGCGGATTGCGCAGGCGCGCCGAGGCGCGCGCGCAGAGCGCCGACCCGGCCGCCATGCCGCCCATGAAGACGACGAGCACCAGCGACTGCGCGTAGGCCGCGTGCCCGAGGTAGAGCTTGAGGTAGTGCGTCCAGACGGACTCGTAGATGAGGCCCGCGAAGCCCGAAGCAACGAACAGCAGGTAGAACACGTTGCGGGACGCCATCGGCGCGCTTATATCATGCAGACCGCATGGCCGTTCCGCTCAGCTTACCCGCCCGCCTCGGTGCCTACTATTTCGCGTTCTTCGCCTACATCGGCGTGCTCGCGCCGTATTTTTCGCTCTGGCTCGCGGGACGGGGCTTCGACGCGCGCCAGATCGCGCTGGTGCTCGCGATGCCGCAGATCGCCCGCGTGTTCGCGCCGGCGGCGTGGGGCTGGATCGCCGACCACACCGGCTGGCAGCGCGGCATCGTGATCTTTTCGGCGTTCACGGTCCTGGGCGGCTTTGCCGCCATGTACGCGGCGCACGGCGTGGCGGAATTGGCCGCGCTCATGCTCGCTATGAGCGTCCTCACATCCGGCGCGATGCCGCTCGTCGAATCGGCGGCGCTTGCCGCGACGCGCGCGCGGCCGGGGAGCTATGGACCGGTGCGCCTCTGGGGATCGATCGGCTTCATCCTCGCGGTGCTCGGCGCGGGCGCCTGGCTGGACCGCCACGAGGTCTCAACGGTCCTCGACATCCTGGTCATGCTGGCTGGCGTGGTCTGCGTGGTGGCGTTCGGCATCCCGCGCCGCGTGCCCCATGCAGGCGCGGCCGGCGATGCCCGCATCGGCGCCGTGCTGGCGCGCGCGGACGTGCGCGCGTTCTTCGGTGCGTGCATGTGCAATGCCGTCGCGCACGGCGCGCTCTACGCCTTCCTCTCGATTCATCTCGAGGCGGCCGGCTATTCGAAGGCCGCCATCGGCGCGCTCTGGACGCTCGGTTCCGCGGCGGAGATCGGCGTGTTCGTGTTCCTGCCGCAACTCATGCGGCGCTTCACGCTGCGGGCGCTGCTGATCGCGAGCTTCGCCTGCATCGCGGTGCGCTTCGTGCTGATCGGCTGGGCGGCCGACGTGCTCGCGCTGCTGCTGTTCGCGATCCTGCTGCACGCGGCCACCTTCGGCGTGTTCCACGCGGCGTCGCTCGCCGCCGTGCACCGCATCTTTGCCGGGCGGCTCGAGGCGCGCGGCCAGGCGCTGTATTCCAGCCTCACCTACGGCGTGGGCGGCGCCGCCGGCACGCTCGTCGCGGGCTGGACCTGGGACGCGCTCGGCCCGGGCCCGACCTTCACCGTGAGCGCGCTCGCCGGCGCCCTGG
>DATIYN010000088.1:0-2900 GCA_035517595.1 Burkholderiales bacterium | reverse complement strand
TGTGCCTGCGGCCGCGAGCACCGCGCGCGTATCGAGGCCCAAGCGGTCGAAGATGATCGCCAGCTCGTTCATCAAGGCGATGTTGAGGTCGCGCTGGGTGTTCTCGATGACTTTCGCCGCCTCGGCGACCTCGATGCTCGGCGCGCGATGCACGCCCGCCGGCACGATCGACGCGTAGAGCGCGGCGACGCGCTCCAGCGTCCCGGGCGAGTCGCCCGCGACCACCTTCACGATCTGCGCCAGGCCGTGCTCGCGGTCGCCGGGGTTGATGCGCTCGGGCGAGTAGCCTACGTGGAAGTCTTTCTTCCATTTGAGACCCGAGGCTTCCTCGAGCGCGGGCACGCAGGCACCGGCGGTCGCGCCGGGGTAGACGGTCGACTCGAACACCACGGTGGCGCCGCGCTTCAGGTTCGCGCCCACCGTGCGCGAGGCCTCGATCAGCATCGCCAGGTCGGGCTGCTTCTGCGCGTCCACCGGCGTCGGCACGGCAACGACCACGAAATCGGCGTCCTTCAGCTTCGCGGGATCCGCGCTCACTTCCAGCATTGCCGCCGATCGGAGCTCTTCCGTGCGCAGCTCGCCCGTGCGGTCCTCGCCGCGCGCGATCTCCTCGACCCGGGCGCGCGAGCGGTCGTAGCCGAGCGTGCGCCGGCGCGCGCCGAAGCCGACCGCGAGCGGCAGCCCTACGTAGCCCAGCCCGACCACCGCGACCACGCCCTCGGCGCTCATGCGGCCTTTCCGTCGCGCCCGGCGTAGTACTCCCGGTACCAGGCGACGAAGCGCTCGACGCCCGCCTCCACCGGCGTGGCGGGCGCGTAGCCGATCTCGGCGCGCAGCTTCTCGGTGGAGGCGTAGGTCGCGGGCACGTCGCCCGCCTGCATCGGCGCGAGCTCGATCTGCGCCTTCCTGCCGAGCGCGCGCTCGACCGCGCGCACGAAGTCCATGAGTTTCACCGGCGAGCCGTGGCCGACGTTGAAGAGCCGCGCCGGCCCGCCCGGGTGCGGGCGCTCGACGATCCTCGCCACCGCCTCGGCGATGTCGTCGATGTAGGTGAAATCGCGCAGCATGTCGCCGCCGTTGAACACGCGGATCGGCCTGCCCTCGAGGATCGCGCGCGTGAAGACGAACAGCGCCATGTCGGGCCGTCCCCAGGGGCCGTACACCGTGAAGAAGCGCAGCCCCGTGCAGGCCAGGCCGTAGAGCCGGCTGTAGCTCTCGGCCATGAGTTCGTTGGCGCGCTTGGTGGCCGCGTACAGGCTCACGGGGCTGTCGACGCGATCCTCCTCGCGGAACGGCATCGCGGCGTTCGCGCCGTAGACGCTCGAGCTGCTCGCGTAGCACAGGTGCGCGGTCTTCGCGGCGCGGCAGCCCTCCAGGATGTTGAGGAAGCCGGCGACGTTGCTCGTCACGTAGGCCATCGGGTTCTCGAGCGAGTTGCGCACGCCCGCCTGCGCCGCAAGATGCAGCACCACATCCGGGGAATTCGTCCGAAACAACTTCTCCATCTCCGCCGCATCGGCAATGTCCAGCTTTTCGAAGCGGAACTTCGGATGCGGGAGCAGCCGCTCCAGGCGCGCGGCCTTGAGCGCCGGGTCGTAGTAGGCGTTCAGGTTGTCGATGCCGAGCACCTCGTGCCCGCGCTCGAGCAGCCGCGCGGCGGCGTGCATGCCGATGAAGCCGGCCGCGCCCGTGATGAGCAGCCTCACGGCGCGAACTCCCGCACCGCGGCCACGACGCGCTGCTGCGTCGCTTCGTCAAGGTCGGCATGCATCGGCAGGCTGATGACCTCCCGCGCGAGCTGCTCGGCCACCGGGAAGGACGCGCGCTCCCAGCCCGCGCGGTAGGCGGGCTGCTGGTGCAGCGACAGCGGATAGTGGACCGCGGTCGGGATGCCGCGCGCCCTCATGTGCCGCTCGAAGGCCTCGCGCTGCCGCACGCGGATCGTGTACTGCGCGTAGACGCTGCTCCGGTCGGCCTTTACTGTCAGAGTCTTTGCATTGCAGGTCGAAAGCAGCGCATCGTAATGAGCCCCGATCTCGATGCGCTGGCGGATCTCCCAGTCGAAGCGCTCCAGCTTGGCGAGCACCACCGCGCACTGGATCGAGTCCATGCGGCCGCCGACGCCGATGCGCGTGTGCCGGTAGCGGCCCGACTGGCCGTGCACGCGGATCTCGCGCATCGCCTGCGCGAGCGCGTCGTCGCTCGTGAAGAGGGCGCCGCCGTCGCCGTAGCAGCCGAGCGGCTTGGAGGGGAAGAAGCTCGTGCAGCCGATCGCCGACAGGTTGCAGCTCTTTCTGCCCTTGTAGGTCGCGCCGAAGCTCTGCGCCGCGTCCTCGATCACCGGCAGCCCGCGGCGCGCGGCGATCGCGTTGATCTCGTCCATGTCGGCGGTCTGGCCGTACAGCCCCACCGGCAGGATCGCCTTCGTGCGCGGCGTGATCGCGGCCTCGATCTTCGCGGCGTCGATGTTCGCGGTCGCCTCTTCGACGTCCACGTACACGGGCTTCGCGCCGAGGAGCGCGATCATCTCCGCCGTCGCGGCGAAGGTGAAGGGCGTGGTGACGACCTCGTCGCCGGGCCTGACCTCCAGCGCGAGCAGCGCGATCAGCAGCGCCTCGGTGCCGGAGGCCACCGCGATGCAGTGCTTCGCGCCCGTCCAGGCGGCCAGGCGCTCCTCCATCTCGGCGACCTCGGGGCCGAGGATGTATTGCCCGTGCTCGAGCACGCGCTGGATGCGCGCGTTGATCGGCTCGCGCAGCGCCCGGTACTGGGCCTTCAGGTCGATGAATTCCATCGGCGAATCTTAAACGAGCGCACGGGGCGCGCTAGAAGGAGCGCACGGGGCGCGCTAGTCGACCGCGCGCAGCACCGCGGCGAGGCCCTCGCGCCAGTCGGGCAGC
>DATIYN010000087.1:0-5037 GCA_035517595.1 Burkholderiales bacterium | reverse complement strand
GCCGGATGCCGCCGTCGACCAGCACCGCCGCCTTGCCGCCGATCGCGCGCACCACGCCGGGCAGCGCATCGAAGGAGCCGATTTCGCCGTCGAGCTGGCGGCCGCCGTGGTTGGAGACGATGACGCCGTCGCAGCCGACCGAGAGCGCGATCTCGGCGTCGCGCGGATCGACCACGCCCTTGACGAGCAGCTTGCCGGGCCAGGCGCCGCGCACGCGCTTGAGAACTTCCCAGTCGAGCGCCGCGTCCTGGTCGCGGCCGACCGAGGAGACCAGATTCCTCGTGTCCGTGCCGCGCGCCGCCATGCCGGCGAGGTTTTCCAGCGGCGGCACGCCGCGCAGCAGCATGTCGAGCGCCCAGAGCGGGCGCGTGGCGAAATCGAGCACGTTCCTCGGCGTGAAGCGGAACGGAATCGAGAAGTCGTTGCGGAAATCGCGCTCGCGCTTGCCGCCCACGGGCAGGTCGGCGGTCACCATCAGCGTGTCGTAGCCCGCCTTGCGCGCGCGCTCGATGAGGCCGAAGGTGTACTCGCGGTCCTTGAAGAAGTAGGCCTGGAACCAGTGCCGGCCCGGCGCCTCCGCGGCGATGCGCTCGATGCTCGCCGTGGCGGAGGTCGAAAGCGTGAACGGAATGCCGAAGGCGGCCGCCGCGCGCGCCACCGCGACGTCGCCGCCGCGCCAGCCGAAGCCCACGGCACCCGTCGGCGCGATGGCGATCGGCAGCCTGGCGGGCTTGCCGAGAATGGACGTTTCCGTGCTGACTTGCGCGACCCCGACCAGGACTCTTCGCTTCAGGAGCGCCTTGTCGAACGCCGCGCGGTTCTGTCGCAGCGTGCGCTCGTCCTCGGCGCCGCCGTCGATGAAGTCGAACACCGCGCGCGGCAGGCGGCGTTTCGCGGCCTGGCGGAGCCCTTCGATGGAAAACGCCTTCATAATCCTCCCGCCGTGCATTCTAGCCACCACTTCCGTGCCCCTGCCGCATAGCCTTAGGGCGTTTCGCCACCGCGACTACCGCCTGTACTTCGCGGGCCAGGGCATCTCGCAGACCGGCACCTGGCTGCAGATGATCGCCACGAGCTGGCTCATCTACCACCTCTCGGGCTCCGCCTTCATGCTGGGCCTGTCGACCTTCATGCTGCACATCCCGATCCTGGTGCTCGGGCCCTTCGCCGGCGTCTGGGTGGATCGGCAGAAGAAGCGCAAAGTCCTCCTCAGGACCCAGAGCGTCGCTTTTGCGCAGGCGCTCGTGATGCTCGCGCTGGTCGCCTTCGGCCAGGTCGCGGTCTGGCATCTCGTGCTCGCGAACCTCGTGCTGGGCCTCGTCAACGCCTTCGATTCGCCGGCGCGCCAGTCGCAGCTCGTCGAGCTCGTCGGCGGTCGCGAGGACCTGCCCAATGCCATCGCTTTCAGCTCGGCGCTCATGAACGGCGCGCGCTTCATCGGCCCCATGATCGGCGGGGCGGTGATCGCCGCCTTCGGCGAAGTCTGGGGGTTCGGCCTGAACAGCATCCTGCGCGTGGCCGTGCTCGCGGCGCTGGTCCTGATCCGTGCGCAAGCGATGCCCACCGAAAAGAGCACCGAGGGCTTGCGCGCGCAGCTCGCGGCGGGCTTTCGCTACGCCTACGGCTTCGTGCCTTCTCGCAATGCGCTGCTGCTGATCTCGGCGGTGAGCTTCTCGGTCCAGCCCTACCAATCGCTCGCGCCCTACTTCGCGCGCGACGTGTTCCACGGCGGCTCGGAGATCCTCGGCTACTTGATCGGCGCGGGCGGCTTCGGCGCGGTGTCGGGCATGGTCTACCTGGCGATGAAGCCCTCGATCCGCGGCCTGCTCACGCTGATCCCGTTCACCGGCGGCACCGCGGGCCTCGCGCTCATCGTCTTTACCTTCACGAACTCGCTCTGGCTCGCCCTGCCGATGCTCTTCTTCGTGGGCCTGGGCACGATGGTGTCGGCGGCCTCCACCAACACCGTGCTGCAGACCATCGTGGAGGACCGCATGCGCGCGCGCGTGATGTCCATCTACATGATGTCCTTCCTCGGCGTGAGCCCGCTTGGCGCGCTCGCCGCCGGCACGCTCGCCGAGCGCATCGGGCCGCCCGCGACCCTGGCCCTCGGCGGCGCGCTCGCGCTCGTGGCCGCCTTCAGCTATTGGATGAATCTCCCGAAAATCCGCCACGCCATCCGCCCGGTCTACCAGAAATTGGGTATCGTTCCGCACGCGGACGAATGAGGAGGAATCCGCGGCAATGAGCCAGTTGACGGGCGCCGAGGCCATGGTGCGCATGCTGCAGCGGCACGGCGTGAAGCACATCTTCGGCCTGTGCGGCGACACGAGCCTGCCGTTCTACGACGCGCTCGCGCGCCTGGACCACGGCATGCGGCACATCCTCACGCGCGACGAGCGCTCGGCGGCGTACATGGCGGACGGCTACGCGCGAGTCTCCGGGCGGGTGGGCGTCTGCGAGGGACCTTCGGGCGGCGGCGCGACCTACCTGCTGCCGGGCATCGTCGAGGCGAACGAGAGCTCGATCCCCGTGCTCGGCATCACGACCGACATCGCCACGACATCCCGGGGGCGCTATGCGCTCACCGAGCTCGACCAGGAGGCGCTCTACCGGCCGCTGACCAAGCGCACGGAGGTCATCGCCCGCGCCGACCGGCTCCCCGAGGCGGTGCGGCGCGCATTCCGCGCGATGACCACCGGTCGGCCGGGTGCCGCGCACCTCGGCCTGCCCTTCGACGTGCAGAACGGGCAGGTCGCCGAAGGCGATGTCTGGGCGGATGCCGCGCTGGGCGCATTCCCTTCTTCGAGAGCGTCACCTGAGGAAGAAGCGATCAGAAGAGCGGCGAGCCTCCTGGTCTCGGCGAGACTGCCCGTCTTCGTCTGCGGGGGCGGCGTGGTGATCTCGGGCGCGATGCCGGAACTGGAGCGCCTGGCCTCGGCGCTGGGCGCGGTCGTCGCGACCACGGTGAGCGGGCACGGCAGCCTTCCCGACGACCACCCGCTCTGCCTGGGCGTCGTCGGATCGAACGGCGGCACCTTGCCCACGCGAGAAGCGCTCGCCGAAGCCGACCTCGTGGTCTTCGTAGGCTGCCGCGCAGGTTCGGTGACGACCGAGCGCTGGCGCTATCCCGCACCCGGAACGCGCATCCTGCACATCGACGTCGACCCGATGGTGATCGGGGCCAACTACAAGACCGAGGTCGGCCTGGTCGGGGACGCGAAACTGGCGCTTTCCGCTTTGCTTTCTGAATTGAATTCTGTAGAAAGGAAGAGCGGAAGTCAGATCGTAAGAACGGCAAAGGAACGGAAATTCTCGGAATTTCGCGCGCTCGCCGCGCGGGACGACATCCCGATCCTGCCCGAGCGCATCGTCGCCACCCTGAACCAGGTGCTGCCGCGCGATGCGACGGTGGTCTGCGACCCGGGGACGCCCTGCCCGTACTTTTCGGCATACTACGAGTTCCTCGAGGCCGGGCGCCACTTCATCTCGAACCGGGCGCACGGCGCGCTCGGCTACTCGATGGCGGCCGCGGCCGGCGCGCATTTCGGCCGGCCGGCAACGAAGACGGTCTCCGTCATGGGCGACGGCAGCTTCGGCTTCACGGCCGGCGAGCTCGAGACGATCGTGCGCCTGAAGGTGCCGCTGCTGATGGTGGTAATCTCCAACGGCGCCTACGGCTGGATCAAGGCCGGCCAGAAGGCGGGCTTCGGCCGGCGCTATTTCTCGGTGGATTTCTCGCGCACCGACCATGCGCGGGTCGCGGAAGCTTTTGGCGTAAAGGCTTTCAAAGTCGAAAGACCGGCAGAGCTGAAGCCGGCACTGGCTGCGGCCGCCGAATACGGCGGGCCGGCGCTGGTCGATGTCATGACCCAGCCGCTGCACGAGGCGCGCGCGCCCGTGAGCGAATGGGTCGCCTAGGAGGAGGGAACCGGCCGTGAGCGAAACCATCCTGGAATCAGTCCGGCGCCACGCGCGCGAGCGCGGTGGCGAACGCGCCTACTGGACGCCGGCGCGAACCTGGACGTTCGCGGAGCTGGACGGGGCGTCGAATCGCCTCGCCCAGGGGCTGAAGAGCCTGGGCGTCGGCCCGGGTGACCGGATCGCCTGCCTCACCAAGCTCACGGCCGATTGCGTCGCGCTGGTGCTCGCCGCCAACAAGCTGGGCGCGGTCTGCATGCCGGTCAACTGGCGCCTCGCGCCGCCGGAAGTGGACTACATCGTGGAGAACGGCAAGGCGAAGCTCATGATGGCGGATGCCGCCTTCCCCTACGCCAAGGTGAAGACCTTCGTCACCGAGCAGTTCCCGGCCTGGTACGACGGTTTCGAGGCGAAGGACCCGGGCTACCGGCCCGACCTGGACGAGACCGCGCTGCAGCTCTACTCCTCCGGCACCACCGGGCTGCCGAAGGGCGTGGAGCTCACGCATCGCAACCTCATGGTGAGCATGACCCAGGCGGTCGCCGAGGCGATCGGCTACCACGGCGCGCCGGACGTGATGCTGAACGCGCTGCCGACCTACCACATCGCCGGCGTCGGCGTGGCGCTGCTCACCGCCGCCAAGGGCGGATCGAGCGTGCTCTACCCCGACTTCGATCCGGCGAAGGTCGTGGCGGCGATCGCGGAGCATCGCATCACGCATTCGTTCCTCGTGCCCGCGATGATCCAGTTCATGCTGCAGGTGCCCGGCGCGGCGCAGGCCGACTACCGCACGCTCGAGGGCATCTCCTACGGCGCCTCGCCGATCTCGGACAAGGTGCTCGTGGAAGCCATGCGCACCTTCAAATGCCGCTTCATGCAGGTCTACGGGCTCACCGAGACCACCGGCGCGGTCACCTGCCTGCCCCCGGAGGATCACGATCCGACCGGCCCGAAGAAGGCGCTCCTGCGCTCGGCGGGCAAGCCGATCGCGGGGGTCGAGCTGCGCGTCGTCGACGCCTCGGGCGCCGACTGCCCGGAAGGCGAGGTGGGCGAAGTCTGGATCCGCACCGCGCAAAACATGAAGGGTTACTGGGCGAACGCGAAGGCCACGCGCGA
>DATIYN010000086.1:0-11966 GCA_035517595.1 Burkholderiales bacterium | reverse complement strand
GAAGCCACGATACTGTACTTATATACAGTATCTGGCAATCTGGCAAGGACCTAGGACTTCAGGGTTTGCACCCAGTCCCGAATCCCCGGCAAAGAGGCAGCTCAGTAGGTCGATCGGTAAGCTTCCATCCGCGGACCTCCTTCGTGAAGCCCGCGGCATAGATCAGGCGCATCAGGCACGCCAGTGTCGGCCCCCACCAGTTGGTCGGATTGTGGCCGAGCTCGTCGTTCGGGTAGAACTCCATCACGACGTCGCCGCGCGCATAGTGCTGCCCGAACCCTCCCTTGTATGGGCTGTAATCGTCGATGATTGCCGACTCGACAAAGATCTGCCCGCTGCACAAGGCCGCGAGCTTGTCCAACGCAAGCAGCGGATGTCGAAGGTGGTATAGCGTGCCGAAAAAAAACACGACGTCGAACATCCCAAGCCTTGCCGGCGTCGCGTCATACACCGTCATCTCGAGGCGCTTGCAGCGGTCCTCGGTGTAGCCGAAGGCGTCGCGGCAAAAATCGAAAGTCTCCCAGCCGCTTCTCTGATCCTGGCGAAGCGAACCCAGGTAGTCCGAGAAATCGTCGATCGCGACCACTTCGCGGGCGCCGCGCTTCAATGCCTCGAATGTCCAGTAGCCGTCCCAGGCGCCGACATCGAGCACACGCAATCCGTCGAGGCTTTCGGGCACGCCGTAGGCAGCCGCGTTGTGCGGACTGGAGCCGGGCGTGACAACGCCGCCCGGCAATGCGATGCGGTGGTACCAAAATGGATAAGACGCGACGCGCTGCCGCAGAGCTTCCGGGCTCATGACAGTTCCGCCGTATCCGGTCGAGCCAAGGCTCGCGAGCTCAACCTCCGCTCTTCAGGCGCTTCACCTGGGCCATGTAGGTGCCCATGAATTCCTTGCCGAAGACCTTGTTGAAGTCGTCCTCGGCGTCGCGCGCGAGCTTCTGCTGGAAGGCGGCGAACTGCTCCCAGAGCTTGGCCTTGCGGTTGAGGCCCAGGCCGCCCGCGTTCTTCTCGAGCTCCGTCTCGAGCGTCTTCGGATCGAAGCGCTGGATCGCGCCGATGAGCGCCGCGCGCATGCCCGCGAACAGCGCGACCTCGTGCGCGCGCAGGTCGTCGAACGCGTCGCCGACCGCGCGCACCGGGTCGAGGAAGCCGCCGGTGCGGTCCTTGGTGTCGAACAGGAAGGCGATCGCCTCCTGCGGGTCCGACATGAGCTTCAGCGGGTTGTTGTCCTTGGAGGCCACCATGGTGCGGTCCTCGGCGCGCAGCTCCTTCTTCGCCGTCGCGCGCGCCGCGAGCAGCGCCATCGCGCCTTCGACCGCGGCGCGCAGGATCCGCCCCGATTGCAGCATGAACGCCTCGACCTCGGCGTCGGTCAGCGGCTTGTCTTCCAGCCCGACGCCCTTCAGGAACGCCTGCACCGCCGCGCGCGCGCCCGGGCCGCCGGCGCGGGCAAGCGCCGCGCCCGGCGCGGACGGCGCCTGGCGGCCGACATAGGTGGCCTCGTCGAAAAGGTTGGTCGCCGTGGTGCCCGGCGTCGTCGAGGTGCCGACGAAAGTCGCCTCGGCGAACACGTCGCCCGCCTCGGCGGCCGGCGCCGCTTCGGCCGCGGGCGCCGGAGCCGGCGCGGGCTCGTCGAAGAGGCCGGGCTCCACCGGCGGCAGCTGGCTCGTGTCGAGCGCGCGCTCCTCCTCGTGGTCCTGGATCGTCTCGACCGGAACGGTCTTCGCCTCCACGATCGGCCGCGGCACTTCCAGCATCGGGTTGTTCGGGCGGGTCGTCTCCTCGACTTCCGAGGTCGGGAACTCGGTGCGGTGCGCGCCCGCGGGCGGGAGCAGCTCGAGCTCGTATTCACCGAGCTCGAACCGGTCGCCGACGCGCAGCTCCAGCTTGCTGGCGGGCCCGTGGCGCTTGCCGTTCACGAAGATCGGGTTGACCTTCGACACGACCGTGACCCGGTAGGTGCCCTCGTCCCGCTCCTCCAGCTCGACGTGGACGCGCGAGACGTGCTTCTTCGGATCCTCCAGCACGAGCGTGCACTCCTCGCCGCGGCCTACGGTGACGCGGTTCTGCGGCCAGCTGCGGCTCGCGATCATGTCGGAGCGCCCGCCGACTTTCTTCAGGATCTTGATCGAGAGGGCCATCGGGCTCAGGCGCTCCTGAGCTCGGGGGCGCGGCTGTGCCATTCGCCGTTGAGCATCGCGCAGAACTGGTCGACCCCGGGGAGCTTCTCGCAGAGCATCAGGCTGCGGCCGAAGATCTCGGACTCCTCGGCGAGCCAGGCCGAATACGGCGCCGCGAGCGGCTTGGCGAGGCCGCGGAACCCGGCCTCTCCCTGGAACTCGGGACCGAGCGGAATCCACAGCGCGCGCTGGGCGCGCGAGCGCGGCGGAATCGTCTCCTCGGTCTCCTCGATCGTCGCCAGCAGCTCGCCCGGGAAGCGCCGGTTCGCCAGCTGCGCGTCGAACGTGCCCAGCTCCGCGTCCGGCGACAGGGCCACGTTCACGACCGGCTCCACTTCCGCGTACCAGTGGTGCGCGCGCACCAGCGTCGCCACCGGGTCGATGCTGCGCGCGGGCAGGCCGCTCGCGATCGTGAGCGGAAAGTAGCGGCCGACCGAATCCACGCTCGGCACGATGAGGCCGGCCCAACCCTGCAGGCCGATGACGCCGGGCGCCAGCACGAAGCGCCACGCGGGCGCCGACAGGAAGGTCTCGCGCCACGCCGCTCCCAGGCGCTCGCGGCTGCCCGCGAGCATGGCGTTCAGCCACGCGTCCCAGGGCTCGATGAACGCCGCCGGCAGGCGGCGCGTGACGAAGTCGCCGTTGACGGGCAGCTTGCCGTACCAGCCGGTTTCGAAGGATTCGCTCATGTTCTTCGTGCCGCGGCCAGCTTCTGGCGCGCCTCCCGGATTATCGCCTCGTCGCGGGGATGGCGCATCTCCGGCGCGCCGTCCTCCAGGCCGGCCCGGAGGTGCGCCAGCAAGGCCGCCTCGTCGGCATCGGGCAGCTCCCAGATCCTCCGGGCCGCCGACTCGATGACGGCGGCATTGGCCTTGCGGCCCTCGTACAGGCCCTGGTAGGCCTCCAGCGTCTCGCCGAGCCCCTCGCGCTTCGGCGCGCGCAGGCACTCGCGGATCTCGTTCTCCAGGGTCCGCGCGAGGCGCGGGAACAGCGCGTCGCGCAGCACGTTGCGGTAGGCGCGCAGCGCCTGCGCGCCGATCTTGCCGCCCTGGGAGAGCCCCCAGCCGGGAGCGGCCGCGGCGCCGGCCTTCTGGTCCCGATATCCGCCGGGGAGCACGCGCAGCGCATTGAGCACGCGCACGAGCTGCAGCTCGTCGCCCGCCCGCGGCGGCCCGAGCGTCGCCAATTGCTCCTTCGCCGCGTCCGTGCGCGCGAGCGCGCGCGCCACGAACTCCCGATTGCCGAGATAGCTCCAGGTCCAGGCCGCCGCGAGCAGCGCGCCGAGCGCGGCCACCGTGCCGTAGGCGAGCCGCCGCAGCCGGCGCGCGCGGCGCTCAAGGCCCTCGTCGCTGCCGGCGAGGCCGGATTCCGGGAAAATCACCTCGTGCAGCAGCCGCATGAGGAAGAAGCTCTTGCCGCTGCCCTGCAGCGCGGTGCCCGCGGCGCGCGCCAGCCCGAAACTGCGCGCGAGCGTGCCGAGCACTCGGTCGATCGGGCTGCCCTCCTGCGTGCCGCTCGTGAAGTAGACCCCGCGCAGCATCGTCCCGGGCTCGCCGGGAACGTCGATGAAGGCCGTGTCGAGGAACTGCTCGATCAGCGGGCCGAGTCCGCGGAACTGCTGCGGGAAGCGGTAGACCGCGGCGCGGCGCTGCAGGTCGCGCTCCTCCTGCAGGCGCTCGAGCATCTCGCCGTAGAGCCGCTGCTCCAGGTCCCGGAATTCCTCCGCGAAGCGCTGTCCCGGGCTGCCGGGCGCGGCGCCGGCGGCGGCGGCCGGTGCGAAGGTCATGCCCCAGACGCGCGCGCGCGCGGGCGCGTCCAGCTCGCCGAACATCTCCATGAAGCCCGCGAGCAGGTCGGCCTTGGTCACGACGAGGTAGATCGGGAAGCGCACGCCGAGGCGCTCGTAGAGCTCGGCGAGGCGCGAGCGCACGTGCCAGGCGTAGCGCTTGCGCTCCTCGTCGCCCCAGAGCATGAGGTCGGAGACGCTCAGCGTGACGAGCGCGCCGTTCAGCGGCCGGCGCGGGCGGAAGCGCTTGAGGAGCTCCAGGAACCCGAGCCAGGCCGTCTTGTCGGCCTCGGCGTCGCTCTCCTGCGTCGTGTAGCGCCCCGCGGTGTCGAGCAGCACCGCCTCCTCCGTGAACCACCAGTCGCAGTTGCGCGTGCCGCCCACGCCCGCGAGCGACGGATCGCCGCCCGCGCCCCGCATCTGCTCCTTCAGCGGGAACCGCAGCCCGGAGTTCACGAGCGCGGTGGTCTTGCCGGAGCCCGGCGCACCGATGAACACGTACCAAGGCAGCTCGTGCACGTAGCGGCGCTCGCCGTCCGGGCCCGTGAAGCGCGCGTTCCTGAGCAGCGCAGCCGCCTCCTCGAAGCGCTGGCGCAGCACCGCGATTTCGCGCGCCGCGCGCGCCGCCGAATCGGCCTCGCCACCGGCCGCCAGAACTTCGAGCAGGCGTGCATTCTCCAGCCGCGCGGCGCGCGCGCGCCAGGCCTCGCGGCCCAGCCACGCGGCGGCGGCCAGCGCGATGAGCGCCGCGCGAGCGGCGTCGGACTCGAGCGGCCGCCGGCCGCCCAGCGCGAGCAGGTCCCCGGCGAACCAGACGAGCAGCGCGAAGGCGACGAGCGCGGCGCCGCCCACCAGCCACCGGTTGCGCAGCAGCCCGCTCACGGCGCGCTCCGCAGGATGATCTCCACGCGCCGGTTGCGCGCGCGGTTCGCCGCCGAGTCGTTGGGCGCGGCCGGCGCGGAGTCGGCGAGGCCCTCGGCGCTCAGGCGGCCCGCGTCCTTCAGCCTGCCGGCCATCAGCCTCACCACGGACCCGGCGCGCTCGGTGGACAGCTCCCAGTTGGAGGGAAAGCGCGCCGTGCGGATCGGCACGTCGTCGGTATGCCCGGTGACGACGATGGAGCCCGGCACGCGGTCAAGCGCTTCGGCGACGCGCAGCACCACCGGCTCTACGGCCGGCTCGAGGCGCGCGCTGCCGGAGGCGAACAGGCGGTCGCTGCGGATCGTGATGGTGCTCATGCCCGCGGCGTCGGCGACCGCCACCTCGCCGCGCGCGATCTCGGCGGCCAGCTGGTCCGCGATGCGCGGGCTCGCAACCTGCGCGGCGGGACGGGACTCCTGCGCGGGCGGCGCCTTGAGCTGCGCGAGCTCGCGCGCGACCGGATCCGAAAGACCGCCCAGCGAAATGCGGTACGCGGCGTAGACGCCCGCCAGCACGAGCGCCACGGCCGAGGCCGCCGCCCAGAGGCCCAGCGCGCCCGCGGGCCTGCGCGCGGGCGCCTGCACGCCGCGCCAGTGCCCGGAGAGCTCGCCGCCGCCCACGCTCCGCTGCGCGCGCAGCCGCTCGAGCACGAGCGCGCGGCGCTCGGCGAGGCCCTCGCGGCCCTCGAAGCCCAGCGCGAGGCAGGCGCAGAAGAACTCGAGCAGGTCGCGCCCGGACGCCGCATCCGACAGGCTCGCGTCGAGCAGCGCGAAGAATTTTTCGGTCTCGTCCGTCTTCCAGCCCGCCCCCCAGGGCGTCGAGGCGGCCGACTCGTGCACCAGCGCGCGCAGCGCGAGGCTCGCCGCCGCGATCGTCTGCTCGCCCGCGCCGGCCGCGCGCGCGGCCTGCTCGAACGCGGCGATGCCGCCGTCCAGGCTGGAGCGCAAGCCCTGCGGGTCGGGGTGCTTGAGCGTGTGCCGGATCTGCGCGGCGATCGCCAGGATCGGATTCGCCGCGGCGACCAGCGGATTCAGGCCGCCGAGCGCCGCGGGATCGATGGCCGTGGCTTCGCTGCCCGCCGCCGGCGGCGCGGGCGCCTCCGCCTCGCGCTTGCGGCCGGGCGTCGGGATCGCGATGGTCGCCTCCGGATCGGGCTCGGCCGGCGCGGCGGGCTCCGGCGAAGGCATCATCACCGTCGCATCCGCGTCGGCCTCCGCGGCGCGCGGCGGCATCATCACGGTCGCGTCCTCGTCCGGCGCCGCCGCCGGCATCATCACGGTGGCGTCGTCCTCGCCGCCGGGCGCGGGAATCATGACCGTAGCGTCCTCGTCCGCGGCGCGAGGCTTCGCGCCGCCGGACGGCAGCATGACGGTCGCGTCGGGATCGGCGTCGCCCTCGGGACGCTCAGTCATTGCAGATCCTGGTCATGGTCCTGCGCCGAAAAGGCAGGACCCAATTCTAAGGCTTAGCGCTTGCCGGCCGTCTCGACCGTCTCGCCGAGCTGGCGCGCGGTCTCATACCACTGCAGGGATTCGGCGTAGTCGCGCGACACGCCGGGCACGCCGCGGTCGAAGATCTCGCCGAGGCGCTTGGCGGCCTTGCCGCTGCCCGCGCGCGCGGCGCGCCGGTAGAGGCGGATCGCGCCCTTCGCGTCGCCGCCGTTCTCCATCGCGAGCGCCTGCTGGTAGAGCGTCTCATTCTCCGAGGCCTGCGGCTTCGCCGGCGCTGCCGCGGGCGCGGATGCGGGCGCGCTCGCCGGGGACACCGCGGTCGTCGGCGCCGCCGACGCGACCTGCGTCTGCGCCTGCGCCTTCGCGGGCGCGTGGCCGGCCTTCTCGAGCGCCTTGCGCGCGGCTTCCTCGTCGGCGATGCGCTCGCGCTCGGAACGCGAGAGCGGCCCGGTCTTCTTCGGCGCTTCCGCCTTGGGCGCGGCGGTCTCGGCCTTCGGCGTCTCCGCCTTGGGCGCGGCCGTCTCGGCTTTCGGCGCCGGCGTCTCCGCCTTCGGCGCCACGGACGCCACCTGCTCCTGCTTGGACGGCTCGACCTTCGCCTGCTTGGCCGCGTCCTGCGCCTTCTTCATGTCCTCGCGCGCCTTGGCGGCCTTCTCTTCCTGCGCTTTCACCAGGGCGGCCTGCTTCTTCGCCTCTTCCTCGGCGCGCTGCGAGGCTTCCTGCGCCTTCTTCAGGGCCGCGGCATCGCCCGCCGCGCGCGCCTTCGCTTCGGCCTCGCGCGCCTGCTCCAGCGCCTTCAGGGCGTCCAGCTGCTTGGTCTGCGCGGCCTTCAGCTCCTCGGCCGCCTTGGTCGCGTTCTCCAGGGCCGCGGTGAGGGCCGCCTGCTTCTCGAGGTTGCCCTTGTTGTACCAGTACCAGGCGCCGCCGCCCGCGGCCGCAATGGCGACGATCACGCCGGCCACGATGCCGATCGGCATCTTTGCCTTCGGCGCCTCGGCGAGCTTCTTCTTCAGGTCGGCTTCGCGCTTGGCCGCTTCGGCCTCGCGCTTGGCCGCCTCGGCCTGCTGCTTGGCGCGCTCCTCGGCCTCCTTCTTCGCGCGCGCGTCGGCTTCGGCCTTCGCCTTGGACAGCTCCTCGGCCTGCTTCTTCGCCCGTGCCTCGGCCTCGGCGCGCGCCTTCGCCGCGAGCGCCTCGGCTTCCTGCCTGGACTTCGCCTCGGCCTCCTTGCGCGCCTTCGCCTCGGCTTCGGCCGCGGCGCGTGCCTCGGCCTCGCGCTTCTGGTATTCGGCCTCCTTGGCCGCGAGCTGCGCCGCGGCTTCCTTCTTCGCCTTCTCGATCGCCTCCAGCCGCGCCTTCTCCTCGGCGGCCTGGCGCGCCTTGAGCTCGGCCTCGCGCTTCGCGTCGGCGGCCTGGCGCGCCTTCTCCTCGGCCTGGCGCCTCGCCTCGGCGTCGGCCTCGCGCTTCTTGTACTCGGCCTCCTTCGCCGCCAGCTGCGCCTCGAGCTTCGCTTTCTCCTCGGCGAGCTTCTGCTTCACCTCCGCCTCGCGCTTGGCGGCCTCGGCGGCTTCCCGCTGCTCCTGCTCCTTCGCCTTGGCGCCCGTCTCCTCGGGCGCGACGCCCTTGAGCTTGGCGATCTTGCGCTTGGCGAGCGCGGCGTAGATGCCGTTGGGGAACTGCTGGACGTAGAGCTCGAAGTCGTCCGGGTCGTTGCCGTCCTTGATCGCGCGCCAGAACTCGAGCTCGACTTCCTGGCTGCCGGTGGCGGTGGTGCGCGTGCTCGCCTCGGCCCTCGCGCCGGCCATGCCGGGCGCGGGCTTGGCCACGCTGCCGAGATCGGCCATCGAGCCGACGACGGTCTTGTCGGATTCGTCCTCGTCGGAACGGCCCTCGAGCGCGCGCTTGAGCGCCGCGCTGAACTCGCGCGCGGTCTGGTAGCGCGTCTCGGTCTGCTTCGACAGCGCCTTGTTGACGACGTGGTCGAACAGCGGCGAGATCGTGTTGTTGATCGTCGAAGGCGCCGGGGGATGGTCCTGGATGATCTTCTTCGCGATGGTCCAGGCGCCCGAGCCCGTGAACGGCTTCTCGCCGGTGAGGAACTGGTACAGGATGATGCCCGCCGAGAAGATGTCGGTGCGCCGGTCGACGCTGCCGCCCGTGATCTGCTCGGGCGACATGTAGGCCGGCGTGCCGACCATCGTGCCCGCCTGCGTCTTCTCCGCGGCCGAGCGGTCGTCGGTGACGCGCGCCACGCCGAAGTCCGCGAGCTTCACGCGCGCCTGGCCGTCGAGCATCACGTTGGCCGGCTTGATGTCGCGGTGGACGATGCCGCTCTCGTGCGCGAAGTCGAGCGCGTCGAGCAGCTCGCACATGATGCGCACCGCCTCCTTCAGCTCGAAGCGCTCGTTGGCGTCGAAGAAGTTCTTCAGCTCCTTGCCCTTGATGAACTCCATGACGATGTACGCGACATCGCCTTCCTCGCCGAAGTCGTACACCTGCACGATGTGGGCATGGTTCAGCCGCGCGACGGCCTGCGCCTCGCGCATGAACCGCATCGAGTATTCCTTGGCGGCGTCGTCATCGTCCATGTGCCCCTTCAGGATGGTCTTGATGGCGACCTTCCTGTGCAGCTTGGGGTCCATGCCCTCGTAGACGATGCCCATCGCGCCCTTGCCGAGCACGCGCACGAGGTCGTACCGCCCGAGCTGCTTCAATTCCGCGGGGGCCTGGGCGCTCATGCGGTCCTAAACTCCAGATTTTCCGGACGATTTACCACGGCCATATATTATCTTGGGCGTGGCAGGGGAAGACAAGGGCGAATGTCGCACCCTGCCGGGAGCGCCTTGCGGGCCGCTCGCTCACTTGACGGGCGTGGTGATCCGGGGAAGCGGCTTGTCGATTTCGATGCCCTGCTCGCGTGCCTTCTGGTACCAGTGCAGCGAGGCCTGGTAGTCGCGCTCTACCGCGCTGTTTCCTTTGTCGTAAATCTCGCCCAGCCTGCGCTGCGCCAGGCCGTAGCCCGCCTCGGCGGACTCCAGGAACGCCTTGAAGGCCCCTTTTTCGTCCCTCTGGTGCTCCAGCGCGAGGCCCTCCCGGTAGCGGCGCGCGGCCTGTTCCTGCCCCGGGGGCACCGGCACGACCGGCCCCGGGACCTTGGGCGCGACCGTCGCCGGCTTTATCGCGGCGACCGGCGCGCCCGACCACTTCGCGAGCAGATCGCGCACCTCGCGATCGGCGTCCGCGGGATCGATCGCGGCCACCGCCTCTCGCGGCGGGATGGTGAGCACCGTGCCCACCTCGAGCACGTTGATGTTGCCGCCCGGGAACGCCGCCGGATTCGCGCGCCAGATCGCGAGGATCATCTGGTTGCGGCTCACGCCTTCGTGCTTGGCCTTGCGCGCGATCGCGAACAGCGTGTCGCCGCGCCGCACTTCGTGGGTCGGCCGCACCTGCGACCAGGCCGGAAAAGCCGCCGCCGCCGCGCCCGCGAGCACCAGGGCCGCCAGCCAGCGGCGCGGGCTCATTCGCAGTAGTACTCGAGGATGTCGGTGGCGGTCGTCTTCGACTGCCCGAAGGCGATCCAGCCCCGGCCGCGCAGCGTGAATTCCTCGCGCCGCAGCACGATCTCGCGGTCGCCGTCGACCATCACGAACGTGCCGTTGGCGCTGTGGTCGGTCAGGACGAACTTGTCCAGCCGGCGCTCGATCTTGCCGTGCGAGCGCGACGCCATGCGGTCCTTGATGACGAGGTCCGCGGTCGCGTCCCGGCCCATCGACACCGCGGTGCGCTCGTCGGTGATGAGGTGCTCCTGGCCCTGCAGCACGAGGCGCAGGGTGGTCTTCTTCGGCTTGTACACCGAGCGCGCCGCGGCCATCGTGGTCGCGTCCTCGCTCTGCTGCCACATCAGCTCGTAGACCTCGACCTCGGCCGCCTTGCCCTTGATCTGGATCGCCGTGATCTTGCGCGTCGCCGACTTGAGCATCGGCGCCATCTGCATCACGGTGTCGCGCGCCGTGATGATCTGCCCCTTCACCGCCACGTGCGACAGGCGCGAGGCCACGTTGACCGCGTCGCCGAAGATGTCGCCGTCCGGCTGCACCACGATCGGGCCCCAGTTGAAGCCGATGCGGATGCCGATCTTGGTGTTGCCGACTGGCTTGAGCTCGTTGATCGCCTCCTGCATCTGGATCGCCGCGTCGGCGGCGGCGTCGGCCGTCGGGAACGAGGACATGACCTCGTCGCCGATCGTCTTGATGACCCGGCCCTTGGTCGCCTCGGTGCGCTCGCGCATGATGCGCACGCACTCGTCGATCGCCGCCTTGGCGACCTGGTCGCCCGCAGTCTCGTAGAGCTTCGTGCTGCCGCTCACGTCGGCGAAGAGCACCGCTGCCTGGGCTTGCTGCTCGGCCATCTCTGTGCTTCGGCTCCCCTCGGTCCCCGGAAATGCCTACTAACCGCGCAATTTTACACGGCCCGAAAAAAAGGGGCGCCGGAGCGCCCCTCGTTCCGCCTCCCGGCTGTAGCGCCCCGGGGAAGCCCTAGCAGTTCTCCCCTTCGCGGCTCTCGTTGAAGCACTTGGGAACCGAGATGCCGACGCCCAGGAGCCGGTGGTCGATCGGCGGCAGCACGCCGACGTCGCCCGCGAAGCCGTACTCGACCTGTTGCGCCACGCTGTCGGTTCCGAAAGTATTCGCCGCTTCCTTGGACGCCTGCGCGGAGGCGGAGCCCGCCGCCGACGCCAAAGTAGATTCGACCAGCTTGTCCTGCGTGCCCTCCTTGATGCTGACGCCGCCGACGGTAACACCAAAGCTCGAGCCCGAAGGAACAAGCACAGTATTGCTCGACACTGTGCCGGCCAAAACCCAGTTCGCGGTATTGGGTCCAGCGATCGACAGATTGCCTACATTGATGGTGACCGCGTTGTTCGGCGGCGGCGTGTTCGCGCTGAGCCGCAGCAGCCCCGTCGTGTAGGTCCCGCCCGTGAGGCCCGCCATCGAATTCGCGCTCAGCGTGATCGTTCCCGTCGTGGGCGTCGAGCTCGTGATGTTCTGCGAGCTGACGATGGCGCCCGCCTTCGGGATGTTGGTCAGATCCGCGAACGGCTGCGGCTCGGCGCCCGTCGGCAGCGATCCGGTGACGTAGAAGTTCGTCATGCCGCCCACCGGGCCGCCCAGCGTGACGGTCCCGCCCGTCGCGATCTCGAAGTTCGTGCCGCCCGTGATCGAGCTGCCGAACGTGATGGCGCCGGCGGCCGACTGCACGTAGTTCGTCGTCCCCGTCGCCGTCACTGCGCCGGTGTAGGTCTGCGTCCCGCCGCTGGTGATCTGCGAGCTGTTCATCGCGCTCGTGCCGTTCACCGTGAGGGTCGTACCGCTCGACAGGATGCCGTTGAACGTCGCATTGCCGCCCACGTTGATGCTGCCGCCGGCGGCAAGCGAGCCGCCGAACGTGCTGCCGCCCGTCACGGCGATGTTGCCCGCCACGCTGCCGTTGCCCGAGATCGCCGCAGTTCCGGTGTCGGTCAGGTTCTCGAACGAAGACCAGTTGTAGCCGCCGCCCGTGCCGGCGTTGGCGCCGGCGATCGTCCAGGTGACGCTCGAGCCCGTGATCGTGTCCGTGCCCGGGCTG
>DATIYN010000085.1:0-5024 GCA_035517595.1 Burkholderiales bacterium | reverse complement strand
ACCTCGCCCGAGTGCTCGTCGGGCACGCCGATCGCCGCCACCTCCAGCACGCCGGGCATCGCCGCCACGACCTGCTCGAGCTCGTTCGGATACACGTTGAATCCCGAGACGAGGATCATGTCCTTCTTGCGGTCGACGATGGTGATGAAGCCGCGCTCGTCCATGACGCCGATGTCGCCGGTCTTGAACGCGCCGTCCTTCGCCATGACCTTCGCCGTCTCCTCGGGCCGCTGCCAGTAGCCCTTCATCACCTGCGGGCCGGCGATGCAAATCTCGCCGACCTTCCCCGTCGGCAGGATGTTCTCCTCGTCGTCGCGGATGGTGATCACCGTGGAGGGCACCGGCAGTCCGATGGTGCCCGTGAAGTCGGTGATGTCCACCGGGTTGGTCGTCGCCACGGGCGAGGTCTCGGTGAGGCCGTAGCCTTCGAGCACCGGCACCTTGGTGACGCTCTTCCAGCGCTCGGCGACCACCTTCTGCATCGCCATGCCGCCCGCGGAGGTCGTGCGCAGCTGCGAGAAATCGATGTCCTTGAATTCCGGATGATTGAGCAGCGCGTTGTACAGCGTGTTGAGGCCGCTGATGGCGGTGAAGCGGTTGCTCTTCAGTTCCTTGATGAAGCCCGGGATGTCGCGCGGATTCGGGATCAGCAGGTTGCAGCCGCCGTCGCGCAGCATGAACAGGCAATTGCAGGTGAGCGCGTAGATGTGATAGAGCGGCAGCGGCGCGACCATCACCATCGGCTCGTTCTCGTTGCGCGTGGGCGCGAACCAGGCCGACACCTGCTCCATGTTGGCGATGACGTTGCGGTGCGTGAGCATCGCGCCCTTGGATACGCCCGTGGTGCCGCCGGTGTACTGAAGGAACGCGAGGTCCGCCGGACCGAGATCGGGCTTCTTCAGCGCCAGGCCCGCGCCCTGGCCGATTGCCGCGTTGAAGCGGATCGCGCCGGGCAGGTCGAACGCCGGCACGAGCTTCTTGACGTTGCGCACCACGAAATTGACGATGAGCCCCCTGGCGCCGAGCAGGTCGCCCAGGCTCGCGACCACGATGTGCTTCACGGGCGTGCGCGCGAGCACGTGCTCCAGCGTGGTGGCGAAGTTCTCGAGGATGACGATCGCCTCGGCGCCCGAGTCCTTGAGCTGGTGCTCGAGCTCGCGCGGCGTATACAGCGGGTTCACATTCACGACCGTGCAGCCGGCGCGCAGGATGCCGAATACCGACACGGGATACTGCAGCACGTTCGGCATCATCACCGCCACGCGCGCGCCCTTCGAGAGGCCGCGCGACTGCAGCCAGGCGCCGAAGCGCGCGGAGAGCTTGTCTACGTCGCCGAAGGTGAGCGTCTTGCCCATGCAGATGTAAGCGGGCCGATCGCGGTACTTGCCGGCGTTCTCGTCGATGAGCTGCGGGATCGAGCGGTAGGCGTCCGGATTGATCTCCGCCGGCACGCCCTTCGGATAGCTTTTCAGCCAGATCTTTTCCATCGAAGCTCCTCCCTCTCGGGAATTCTAGCCTAGCGCGCCCGGCCGAACGCGCGCGCGGCAAGCGGCGCCGCGAGGCAGCCCGCGCCGATCGCGAAATACGCCCACAGCCACGCGGCCGCGCTCGCGCCGCCGCCGCCCAGGTCGAGCGCCACGCCGAACAGCGAAGGGCCGATCATGCCGCCGGCGAAGCCCGCGAGCGAGTACAGGCCGAGCGCCGCGCCGCGCAGCTCCGACGGCACGGTGCCGACGAGGCCCGCGGTGAGCGTGCCGGAATCCGCCATCACCAGCAGCGCGTGCCCGACCAGCAGCGCGAGCACGATCGCCCAGTGCGCCGGCGCCGAGAGCGCGAGCACCACGCCGGCGCTGCCCGAAGCGGCCATCGCCATGCGCACCCAGCGCCCGCGGCCGATGCGCAGCGCGAGCTCGTTGCCGAGGATCGACGAGGGCACCGCCGCGAGATTCACCACGGCGGCGATCGCGGCGAGGTTCCAGGGAAAGGCGGCGCCGGCGGACTGCAATCCCGCCGAGTAGGCGAGGAACGCGACCATCCAGCCGCGCGAGCCGAACAGCTCGATGCAGTGCGCGCAGTAGCCCAGCGTGTAGCCCGCGGCCGCGCGGTCGGCGAGCACCCTGCGCCACGCGGCGACGGGAAACAGCGTGGCGACGGAGAATGAAGGACTCGGCTTCGCCTCCTGGCGGATCCTTTCAACGAATAGAAAGACCACGATTCCGGCGAGCAGGGGACCCAGCGCGCAAACGACGAAGGCCATGCGCCAGCCGTGCGCCGCGGCGAGCCAGCCGGCGAGCGCGAGCGAGAGCGCGGTACCGATGCCGAAGAAGGAGGTATAGAAGGCGATGTAGCGGCTCTGCGAGGGCCCGGCGATGCGGTCCGAGAGCAGCCGCAGGCCCGGCATGTAGGTGGCGGCAACGCCGGCGCCGAGCACCGCCTGGAACAGCGCTGCGCTCGCCAGGCCCTGCGCCGCCGCGCCGAAGCCCGCTCCGCCGGCGACCGCGAGCAGGCTGCCGGCGAGATACACGCGCCGGCCGTCCACGCGGTCCGTGAGCGCGGTCCAGAACGACACCGTGGCGGTGTAGCCGACGAAGAACGCGCTGCCGATCAGCCCCGCCTGCGCGTTCGACAGCGCCCAGTGATCGCGCAGCTCCGGCAGCAGCGCCGCGTAGGTCGCGAAGCCCAGCATCGACAGGACGTGCGCGCCGATGAGGACCTTGGCCGCGTTCACGCGTCGGCGCGCTGCGGCTAGCGATGGCCGAACTTCGGCTTGCGCTTCTCCAGGAACGCGGCCATGCCTTCCTTCTGGTCGTCCAGCGCGAACGCGGCGTGGAACAGGCGCCGCTCGAACAGCACGCCCTCGGAAAGCGTGCTCTCGAAAGCGCGGTTGATCGCCTCCTTGACCATCATTGCCGCGGGCAGCGAGCCGGCGGCGATCTTCTCGGCGACCGCCATCGCCTCCTCCATGAGCTTCGCGGCCGGCACGACGCGCGACACGAGCCCCGCGCGCTCGGCCTCCTGCGCGTCCATCATGCGCGCGGTCAGGCACAGGTCCATCGCCTTCGCCTTGCCGACCGCGCGCGGCAGGCGCTGCGTGCCGCCCGAGCCCGGCAGGATGCCGAGGGTGATCTCGGGCTGGCCGAACTTCGCGCTCTCGGCCGCGATCACGATGTCGCACATCATCGCCAGCTCGCAACCGCCGCCGAGCGCGTAGCCCGCGACCGCGGCGATCACGGGCTTGCGCACGCTGCGGATATGCTCCCAGTCGCGCGTGATGAAGTTCGTCCCGAACGCGTGCGGGAAGTCGAAGTCCTTCATCGCGGCGATGTCGGCGCCCGCGGCGAAGGCCTTCTCGTTGCCCGTGATCACGATCGCGCCGACGCCGTCATCCGCGTCGAAAGCGTGCAGCGCGGCGCCGAGCTCCTGCATGAGCTTGGGCGCGAGCGCGTTCAGCTGCTTCGGGCGGTTGAGCGTGATCAGCGCCACGCGCCCCCTGGTTTCCGCGAGGATGTATTCGTAGCTCATGGCAGTTTCGCCTTCATCTCAGACAGAGGAATGCAATCCGCGACCTCGATGCGCCGGCGCCCGGGCTCGGGCTGCGTGAGCGCCTCGACGCGACGCATCGTCTGCGCGCTGCGCTCCGCGAGCCGCTGGTAGACCGCGGTGTTGTCGCGCTTCCACCGGAGCTCGTCTTCGCCGAGCTCGCGCCTGACTTTCGCCGGAATGCCGGCGGCCAGTGCGTGCGCCGGGATCTTCGACTCGGCGCGCACGAAGGCGAGCGCGGCGATCATCGCCTCCTCGCCGACCTCGGCGTTGTCGTTGACCACCGCGTTCATGCCCACGAGCGCGCCCGGGCCGATCACGCAGCCGTGCAGCACAGCCCCATGTCCAATGGTGGCACCGCGTTTGACCTGCGTATCCTTGCCGGGAAAGCCGTGCAGCAGGCAGCTGTCCTGCACGTTGGCGCCCTCCTCGACCACGATGCGGCCGAAGTCGCCGCGCAGGCAGGCGCAGGGGCCGATGTAGGCGCGCGCGCCGACGATGACGTCGCCCACGAGCACCGCGCTCTCGTGCACGAAGGCGGACGGGTGCACCACGGGGACGATCCCGTCGATCGCATACACCTTGGGCATGGCGGGGATTTTAGCTAAGCTTGGCCCATGGAACCGCTTCTCGTTTCGCTCGACGCAGGCGTGCTGCGCCTGACGCTCAACCGGCCGGACACGCTGAACGCCTTCACCGTCGCGATGACCCAGGCGCTCGCGGCGGCGTTCGCGCGCGCCGAGGCCGAGAGCGCGGTGCGCTGCGTGCTGGTCACGGGCGCCGGCCGCGGCTTCTGCGCCGGCCAGGATCTCACGGAGCGGGACATGAGCGCGAAGGAGATCGACCTCGGCGGGGGACTGGATGCGCGCTACAACCCGCTCATCCGGCGCATGCGCGCGCTGGAAAAGCCGATCGTCTGCGCGGTGAACGGCGTGGCCGCGGGCGCTGGCGCGAACTTCGCGCTCGCCTGCGACCTCGTGATCGCCGCGCGCTCGGCCGACTTCATCCAGGCCTTCGTGAAGATCGGCCTGGTGCCCGATTGCGGCGGCAGCTACTTCCTGCCGCGGCTCGCGGGCACGCAGCGCGCGATGGCGCTCGCGATGACCGGCGACCGGCTCCCGGCCGAGGACGCCGAGCGCTGGGGCGTCATCTGGAAGTGCGTGGACGATGCGGCGCTGGTTTCCGAGGCCGAGAAGCTCGCGCGGCAGCTCGCAAGCGGGCCCACGCGCTCGCTCGGCCTCATCAAGCGCGCGATCTACGCTTCGGCCGGCAACTCGCTCGCCGCGCAGCTCGACCTGGAGCGAGACCTGCAGCGCGAAGTCGGCAAGGGCAAGGACTACCGCGAGGGCGTGGCCGCCTTCCTCGAGAAGCGCAAGCCCGCGTTCACGGGCAGCTGAGCGGCCGATGAGGAAGAAATTCCCGCTCGAACCGGTCGAGAAGGCCTCGAGAAAGAAGCTGCAGGCGCTGCAGCTCGCGCGCCTGAA
>DATIYN010000084.1:0-12326 GCA_035517595.1 Burkholderiales bacterium | reverse complement strand
GCGTCAACGACGCGCCGGCGCTGAAAGCCGCGCACATTGGCGTGGCGATGGGGCGGCGCGGCACCGACGTGGCGCGCGAGGCCTCCTCGCTGGTGCTGCTGGAGGACGATTTCGGCTCGATCGTCGCCACCGTGCGCCTGGGCCGGCGCATCTACGAGAACATCCGCAACGCCATGCGCTACCTCATCGCGGTGCACGTGCCGACCGCGGGCATGTCGTTCCTGCCGCTCGCGTTCGGCTGGCCGGTGCTGTTCTACCCGGTGCACATCGTGTTCCTCGAATTCATCATCGATCCGGCCTGCTCCGTCGCCTTCGAGGCCGAGCGCTCGGAAGAGGGCGCCATGCGGCGGCCGCCGCGCCCGCCCGCCGAGCCGCTGTTCGGCGCGCGCATGCTCGCCGTCAGCCTCGGGCTGGGCCTGTCGATGCTGACGTCGGTGGGCCTGGTCTATGCCTGGGCGGCGGCCTCCGGACGCCCGGACGGGGAGGTGCGCGCGCTGGGCTTCGCGTCGGTGGTGTTCGGCAACCTCGCGCTGATCCTGGCGACGCGCTCGCGCGACCGCGCGCTGCTGGCGGTGCTCGCGCGGCCGAACCCCGCGCTGTGGTGGATCGTCGGCGGCACGCTGGCGGCGCTCGCCGGCGCGCTCTATGTGCCGGCGGCCGCGAGCCTGTTCCGCTTCGCGCCGCTCGGCTGGGCCGAGCTCGCCGTCGCGCTGGGCGCAGGCCTGTCGGGCATCGCCTGGCTGGAAGCGCTCAAGCTCGTGCGGCCCGCCTGAACGCCGGAACATTTGCGGGCATTATCTCGGTTTCGCGAACGCGCCGATCGGGTTTCATCGGTGCGACTCTCTCGAGAGGAGAGCGACGGTGATTCTGGACATTCTGAAGCGGCTGTTTGGCACGTTCCTGCGCACCCGCGCGTTCGGAAGGCACTTCCGCCGGCTTGCGACGCTGGAGACGGTGACGCGGACGGGCGTCAGCAAGGACGTTTCGCCGGAGCTCGCGCGACGGCTCTCGCAAGCCGCGCGCGCGCCGCACGACGGGCTGCTGCAAGAACTGAATTCGCACGCCGACGGCCTTTCGGAGCACGAGGTCGAGGCGATCCGCGAGGTCGCCGGCCACAACGAGGTCGAGCACGAGAAGCCGCTCCCCTGGTGGCGGCATCTGTGGCTCGCGTACCGCACGCCTTTCAGCCTGCTCCTGACGGTGCTGGCCGCCGTCTCGTACCTGACCCAGGACGTCAAGGCCACGATCGTCATCGGTGCGATGGTCTTGCTCGCCACCGTGATTCGGTTCTGGCAGGAGGTCAAGTCGAGCAGGGCCGCGGAGAAGCTGAAGGCGATGGTGCATACCACCGCGACCGTCCTGCGCCGGGATGTCAGCGAGGAAGCAGCGCCGATCTTCCGGCAGTATTTCGGCGTCGAGGTGCACGTGAAGCCGGCACGGCGCGAGGAGGTGCCGATCCGCGACCTCGTGCCGGGAGACATCGTGCTCCTTTCGGCCGGGGACATGATCCCCGCGGATTGCCGGATCCTGTCGGCGAAGGACCTGTTCGTGAGCCAGGCGGCGATGACGGGGGAATCGCTGCCGGTCGAGAAATTCGCGGAGCTGCGCGCAGCGCGGGCGATGACGCCCTTCGAGCTGGACAGCCTCGCCTTCATGGGTACGAACGTCGTGTCGGGCTCCGCGGCCGCGGTCGTGGTCCTTACGGGGAACCGGACCTACTTCGGCGCGCTCGCCTCGCGCGTGACCGCCACCGGCGAGACGGCGACCCAGTTCCAGGTCGGCGTCAACCAGGTGAGCTGGCTCATGATCCGCTTCATCCTGGTGATGACGCCGCTCGTCCTGCTCATCAACGGCTTCACCAAGGGCGACTGGCTCGAAGCCTTCCTGTTCGCGCTTTCCATCGCCGTGGGCCTCACGCCCGAGATGCTGCCGATGATTGTTACCTCGACGCTCGCCAAGGGCGCGGTGCTGCTGTCACGCAAGAAAGTCATCGTCAAGCGCCTGGACGCCATCCAGAACTTCGGGGCCATGGACGTGCTGTGCACCGACAAGACCGGCACGCTGACCCAGGACAAGATCGCGCTGGAGCGGCACACCGACGTCTGGGGAGAGGATTCCGACACGGTCCTGGAGTATGCATACCTGAACAGCTACTACCAGACGGGGCTGAAGAACCTCCTCGACGTCGCGGTGCTGACCCATGTCGAGGTGCATCGCGTGCTGGAGATCGCCACTGCGTTCAGGAAGGTGGACGAAATTCCGTTCGACTTCCAGCGGCGGCGCATGTCGGTCGTGATCGCCGAGCACGACGAGCACCATCTGGTGATCTGCAAGGGCGCGGTCGAGGAGGTCCTGAACGCCTGCGCGCGGGTACGGCACGACGGGGCAGACGAACCCCTCACGCCGGAGCTGCTCGCCCGCGTGCGCGAGGTCACCGCGGCGCTGAACGAGGAGGGCCTTCGCGTCGTCGCGGTGGCCGCCAAGGAGCTGCCGCCGGAAAAGGAAACGTACGGCGTGGCCGATGAGCGCGACCTGACCCTCATCGGCTACGTGACGTTCCTCGATCCGCCGAGGGAAAGCGCCGCGCCCGCGCTGAAGGCGCTGGCGGAGCACGGCGTGACCGTGAAGGTGCTTACGGGCGACAACGAGCTTGTGACGGCGAAGATCTGCGGCCAGGTCGGGCTCGGCGTGCCGCACGTGATGACCGGCGCTGACGTCGAGGCCGCGAGCGACGCGCAGCTCGGCGAGATCGTGGAGGAGCAGCACATCTTCGCGAGGCTGACGCCGGCGCACAAGGACCGGATCGTGCGCGCGCTGAAGGCCCGCGGGCACGTGGTCGGCTTCCTGGGGGATGGCATCAACGACGCCGCGGCGCTGCGCACTGCGGACATCGGCGTTTCGGTCGACTCCGGCGTCGACATCGCAAAGGAGGCCGCCGACATCATCCTCCTCGAGAAGAGTCTCATGGTCCTCGAGGAGGGCGTCGTCGAGGGGCGCAAGACCTTCGTCAACATGCTGAAGTACATCAAGATGGCGACGAGCTCCAACTTCGGCAACGTGTTCTCGGTCCTGGTGGCAAGCGCATTCCTGCCTTTCCTGCCGATGCTGCCGGTGCAGCTCCTGGTGCAGAACCTGCTCTATGACTTCTCCCAGATCGCGATTCCGTTCGACAACGTGGACGAGGAGCTGCTGCGCAGTCCTCAGCGCTGGAACCCCGGGGAGCTCGGCCGGTTCATGCTGTTCTTCGGCCCCATCAGCTCCGTTTTCGACATCCTGACCTACGCGCTCCTATGGTTCGTCTACGGCGCCAACGAACCGGACCGCCAGGCACTGTTCCAGTCAGGCTGGTTCGTCGAGGGATTGCTCACCCAGACCCTGATCGTGCACACGATCCGCACGCGGAAGATCCCCTTCCTGCAGAGCCGGGCCGCGCCGGCGCTCATCGCGACGACGGCGGCGATCATGGCGATCGGCGTCTTCCTGCCGATGGGGCCCGTGCATGACTACTTCAAAATGGTCCGCCTGCCGCTCACGTATTTCGCGTTCCTCGCGGCAATCCTGCTCGCCTACATGGCGCTGACCCAGGCGATGAAGGGCTTCTACTCGCGCCGATACGGCTGGCAATGACCCCGCGCGCCGATTCCCTGCGCGCCGGCGCGCGTCGAGGGGCTGAAGCGCCGGTTGATCTGAGTCAACACGCGCGGCGGCTGCCGGCATACTCTGCGTGCATGGACCCCTACAAAACCCTGCTCGTGCACTACGACGCCGGCCGCACTTCGCAGCGGCGGCTGGAGACCGCCATCCAGGTCGCGGCGCTTTCCGACGCGCACCTGATCTGCCTGTTCGCGCTCGACGTGCAGCCGATGCCGGCGCACGCCTTCGAGGCGAAGGACTTCATCGTCGAGACGCAGAAACGCATCCGCGCCGAGCAGCTCGCCGCGGCGCGCGCGGGCTACGACGAGGTCCTGCGCCGCACCGGCTACCCGAACTGCGAATGGCGCGACAACGGCGCCGACGCGCTCGGCGCCCTGGCGCTGCAGGCGCGCTACGCGGACCTCATCGTGATCGGCCAGCAGAACGAGGAGTGGCCGAGCGGCATCTCGAAGGAGCTGGAGCGGGCGCTGCCGCTCGTCACGGGCCGGCCGGTGCTGGTGGTGCCCTATGCGTTCGAGCAGCGCGATTTCGCGCGCCGCGTGATGGTGGCCTGGGACGCGAGCCGCGAGGCCGCGCGCGCCGTGCGCGACGCGCTGCCGCTGCTCTCGCGCGCCGGCCAGGTGCACGTGGTGACGGTGGATGCGCGCTCGACGGCGGAAGGGCACGGCGAGGAGCCGGGCGCGGACATCGCGCTGTTCCTCGCGCGCCACGGCGTCAAGGTGACCGTGTCGCGCCAGGATTCGGCCGGCGTCGACATCGGCAACGTGCTGCTGTCGCGCGCCGCCGACCTGCAGTCGGACCTGATCGTCAGCGGCGCCTGGGGCCATTCCCGGCTGCAGGAGTTCGTGCTCGGCGGCGTGACGCGCACGCTGCTCGGCTCGATGACGGTGCCCGTGCTGATGTCGCACTGAGCACCGCGCGGCTCAGTGCCGCGTCGTGCCGAGGACGTTCATCAGGCCTTCGGCGTCGAGGATGCGCACGTGCTTCTGCTGCACCTCGATCAGGCCGTCGTCGTGGAAGCGCGAGAACAGGCGGCTCACGGTCTCCAGCTTCAGGCCCAGGTAGCTGCCGAGCTCCTCGCGCGTCATGCGCAGGTGGAAGTCGGAAGGCGAGTAGCCGCGCGCCGTGAAGCGCTTCGAGAGGTTCATCAGGAAGGTCGCCAGGCGCTCCTCCGCGCGCATCGAGCCCAGCAGCATCATCACGCCGTGGTCGCGCACGATCTCGCGCGCGAGCACCGCGTGCAGGTGGCGCTGCAGCGCCGGCACCTCGCCCGAAATGCGCTCGAGGAGCGCGTAGGGCAGCACGCAGACTTCGCTGTCCTCGAGGGCCGCGGCGGTGCCGTGGTAGCGGCCCGCGCCGATGCCGTCCATGCCGAGCAGTTCGCCGCCCATGAAGAAGCCCGTGACCTGCTCGCGGCCCTCGCCGTCGGTCAGGCTGGTCTTGAAGAAGCCGCTGCGCACCGAGTAGATCGCGTTGAAGGCGTCGCCCGAGGTGTAGAGCGACTCGCCGCGCTTGAGCTTGCGCCGCGCGTAGACGAGCTTCTCGATGCGCTCCATGTCCTCCAGGCAGAGCCCGGCGGGCAGGCACATCTCGCGCAGGTTGCAGCTGGAGCAGGTGACCTGGAACTTCTGCGGCACGGCGGCCGGCTGGATCGTGATGGCGACGTTCATGAGGGCATCCTTCCTTTTCCTGGCTCAGTGGCGGGTGGCGTTGCGGCGCTGCGCGATGAGGTCGTGCACGCGCTCGAATTCCTTGCTCTTGTCGATGAAGCCGCGTGCGCCGAGCCGCTCGGCGAGCTGGCGGTAGGCGTCGGCGGCGAAGTTGGTGAACAGGTAGACGTCGATCTCCGGCGCCTCCTGGTGAACCGCGCGCAGCACGTCGAAGCCGGTGCCGTCGGCGAGCTGCAGGTCGAGGATCACCACGTCGGGGCGCGTCTCGAGGATCGCGCGCGTCGCCGGCCCCACCTCGGCCGCGTGCCCCGCGTTCTCGGCGCCGGCCTGCGCGATCAGCGTGTCGAGGCGCTGGCGGATGCGCTCGGAGTCCTCGACCACGAAGACGCGGACCGGAGCGGCGGGGCTGGCTTGGGCTTGCATGGGGCCAGTCTGCGCCGGCCGCCGCGCCCGCAGTATCGGCTGCAGCCTATTTCGGACTAGGAAAACGGCGCGATGCGCCCTAGGAGGATTCCTAGGCCGGCGCCGCGGCCGCGGCGGCGAGCACCGAGTGCAGCCGCTCGATCTCGTTCGACTTGTCGAAGAAGCCGCGTGCGCCGTGCTTCTCGGCCATCGCGCGGTAGGCCTCGTTGGCGAAGTTGGTGAGCACGTAGAAGGGCAGCAGGGGCAGGCGCTCGCGCACCGCGCGCAGCACCTCGAAGCCGTTGCCCTCGGCGAGGCTGATATCGAGCACCACCGCCTGCGGCGGCGCCGCGAGGATCGCGCGGATCGCGTCCTGCGCGCCCGCCGCGTGCCCGACCACACGCGCGCCGGGGACCGAGGCGAGCATCGCCTCCAGGCGCTTGCGCAGCATCGGCGAGTCTTCGACGAGGAAGACGTCGTACGGAATGGCCATTCCCCCAGGGAGTCGCTGCAGTGGCGTGCTTAGGGTCCTGCAGTCTCTTTTTTTGACGGCACGCAGTATCGGCGGTCGCGCGCCGCCGCGTCTGTAGGAAAATTCCTAAAAGAGCTTGTTCTCGAGCGCGTAGCGGACCAGGTCCGCGGTGCTGCGCAGCTCGAGCTTTTCCAGGATGCGCGTCTTGTGCGTGCTCACGGTCTTCACCGAAAGGTGCAGCTGCGCGGCGATCTCGGTCGGGCTCTTGCCGTCCACGAGGTGGCGCAGCACCTCGAATTCCCGGTCCGAGAGCGCGCGGTGGGCCTGGCGCTCGCCCGCGACCAGGCTCGCCGTGGCCGCCTCGCCGAGGTGCACGCCGCCGCCGGCCACCTTGCGCAGCACGCTCACGAGCTGCTCGGCGGCGCTGTCCTTGTTGAGGTAGCCCGCGGCGCCGGCCTTGAGCGCGCGCGCGGCGTACTGGTGCTCGCCGTGCATGGAGAGCACGAGCAGGCGCATCGCCGGGCGCTCCAGCTTCAGGCGCTTGACGAGATCCAGGCCCGACAGCCCCGGCATCGACAGGTCGAGCACGGCCACGTCGTATGCGTTGGCGCGCACGAGCGCGAGCGCCTGGTCGCCGTCGGCGGCCTCGGCCGCGACCTCGATGTCCGGCGAGGCGGCGAGGATGCGCCGCAGGCCGTCGCGCACGATCTTGTGGTCGTCGGCGAGCAGCACGCGGATCACGACGGCGCGTCCTCCCGCGGCAGCGGCACCTGGATGCGCAGGCGCGTGCCGCCGCGCGCCGGGCTGGTGATCTCGAGCGAGCCGCCGAAGTAGGCGAAGCGCTCGCGCATGCCCTTCAGGCCGAGCGAGCGCGCCTTCTTCAGGTCCTCGCCGCGGATGCCGCGCCCGTCGTCCTCGATCTCGATCTGCACGCTGCCGTCCTCGGTCGCGAAGGCCACCCAGGCGCGCTTGGCGCCGGAGTGGCGCGCCACGTTGGTGAGGGATTCCTGCACCGCGCGGTAGATCGCCGTCGCGAGGTTCCTCGGCAGGGCCTGCAGCGCCTCGGGCGCCGCCACGCGCATCTCGCAGGCGACCCCCGAGCGGCGCGCGAAGTCCTGCACCAGCCAGTTCGCCGCCTCGGCCAGGCCGAGGTCGTCGAGCATCAGCGGGCGCAGGTCCGCGGAAATGCGCCGCATCGCGCCCACCGTGTCCTCGAGCAGGCCGCGCATCTCGCCCGCGCGCACGCCGGCCTCGGCGTCGCCGGCGGGCAGGCGCTCGGCGAGCCAGGCGAAGTCCATCTTGAGCGCGGTGAGCATCTGGCCGAGCTCGTCGTGCAGCTCGCGCGCGATGTGCGTCTTCTCTTCCTCGCGCGCCTCCACCACGCGCGCTGACAGCTCGCGCAGCTCCTGCTGCTGCGCGCGCAGCGCGTCCTCGCTGCGCTTGCGCAGCGTGATGTCGCGCAGGATCACGGTGTAGTAGCGCCGGCCGTCCTCGACCGCCTGCGAGATCGAGGCCTCGATCGGGAACTCCTCGCCGTTGGCGCGCAGCGCCCAGAGCGTGGTCGCGTCGCCCATGCGCCGGCCCGTGACGCCGGTGCGGCCGAAGCCCTCGATGTGCTCGCGGTGGCCGGCGCGGAAGCGCGAGGGCAGGAAGCGCTCGAGCGGGACGCCCATCGCGTCGTCGCGCCGCACGCCGAACACGCCTTCGGCGGCGCGGTTGAACAGCACGATGCGCTGCTCCTCGTTCACGGTGACGATCGCGTCCATCGCGGAGTCGACGATCGAGGCGAGGCGCGCCTCGCTCACCTCGGTGCGGTGCGCGGCGGTGAGCACCTCGCGCGAGGCAACCAGGATGCCCGCGCCGATCGCCGCCATGTCGGCGAGCACCACCGAGCCGAGCAGCCAGGGCCATTCCAGGCCGTGCACGAGCGCCGCCACGTTGGCGCCGAGCAGCGCCAGCACCGCGAGCGCGCCGACGGCAATCGTCACGGGGCGGCGAACGTAGCCCCGTTTGACCAACATCAAGATGTCCGGACCGCCCTTGGCCATAGTGGCTCGTGATGCACTACCCTTCTTCCGAACTGGTCATCGACCCGGTCCTGATCCGCAAATACGACCTGAGCGGGCCGCGCTACACGTCCTATCCCACGGCGGATCGCTTCGTCGAGGCGTTCGGCGAGACGCAACTGCGCGAGTGGCTCGCCCGGCGCAACATCGGCGGCATCAGCCTGCCGCTCTCGCTCTACGTCCACCTGCCGTTCTGCGCGACGCTGTGCTACTACTGCGCCTGCAACAAGATCGTGACGCGCGACCGGGGGAGATCGGCCAAGTATATCAACTACTTGAGCCGGGAATTGGCGCTGCTCGGCGAGGCCCTGCGCGCGAGCGGCGCCGATCGCCCGAGCCTCTCGCAGCTGCACTGGGGCGGCGGCACGCCGACGTTCCTTTCCCGCGAGGAGATGGCGCAGCTCGTGGCCGACACCGAGCGCGTGTTCCCGCGCGCGCCCGAGGCCGAAGTGTCGATCGAGGTGGACCCGCGCACGACCGAGGCCGGCTGCATGGCCTTCCTCGCGGAGCTCGGCTTCAACCGCGTGTCGATCGGCGTGCAGGACTTCGACCCGGAGGTGCAGCGCGCGGTGCACCGCATCCAGAGCGCCGAGGAGACGCGCCGCGTGGCGGACGAGGCGCGCGCCGCGGGCTTTCGCTCGGTCAACTTCGACCTCATCTACGGCCTGCCCAGGCAGACGCTGGACGGCTTCAACGCGACGCTGGACCGCGTGCTCGAGTCCGCCCCCGACCGCATCGCGCTCTACAACTACGCGCACCTGCCGGCGCTGTTCAAGCCGCAGCGGCGCATCGCCGCGGCCGACCTGCCCGCGCCCGAGACCAAGCTGCAGATACTGACGCTCGCCATCGGGCGCCTTACGCGCGCGGGCTACGTCTACATCGGCATGGACCACTTCGCGCGCGCCGACGACGATCTCGCGATCGCGCAGGCGGAGGGCCGGCTGCAGCGCAACTTCCAGGGCTACTCCACGCATCCGGAGTCGGACATCATCGGCATCGGCGTGTCGGCGATCGGCCGCGTCGGCCCGACCTACAGCCAGAACACCAAGTCGCTGGAAGACTATTACGCCGCGCTCGACGAGGGCCACCTGCCGGTGCTGCGCGGCCTGGAGCTCACGGCCGACGACCTCGTGCGGCGCGCGGTGATCCAGGCGCTGATCTGCCACTTCCGGCTCTCGATCGAGTCGATCGAGCTCGCGCACCTGATCGATTTCAAGCGCTACTTCGCCGACGAGCTCAGGGACCTCAAGGCCCTGGAGCGCGACGGCCTGGTCGAGCTGCAGCCCGACTGGATCGTCGTCACGCCGCGCGGCCGACTGCTGGTGCGCGCGGTCTGCATGGTGTTCGACCGCTACCTGCGCGCGCGCCAGCAGGCCGCCTCGTATTCGAAGGTGATCTGACCGTGGAGCCGCTCGCCGCCGCGATGTTCGCCGCGGGGCTGGCCTCCGGCGTGCACTGCGTGGCCATGTGCGGCGGGATTGTCGGCGCGTTCGACTTTCATAGAACCATTCGCATCAGAAATGCGGACCAGGGCGCGTTCTGGGCGCGGCGCCTGTGGTTCAACGCCGGCCGCATCAGCACCTACGCGGCCGCGGGCGCCGTCGCAGGCGCCGTCGGCGGCGCGGCCTACGCGGCTGCGGCGCTGCCGGCGCAGGCAGTCTGGCAGGTCGCGGCGAGCCTGCTGCTGATCCTCATCGGGCTGCACCTGGCGGGCGCAGGACGAAGGGCGGGCCGCCTGCTCGGGGGGCTGGAAGCGCTCGGCGCGCCGCTCTGGCGCCGGGTGCAGCCGCTCGCCGCGCGTCTTCTCGGCGCGCCGACGCCGCTGCGCGCCTTTGCGGCGGGCCTCGCCTGGGGCTGGCTGCCCTGCGCGATGGTGTACGCGGCGCTGCTGGCCGCCGCCGCCGCGGGCGATCCGCTGCGCGGCGCCGCGGCGATGGCCGCCTTCGGCGCGGGCACGCTGCCGTTCCTGCTTGCCGCGGGCTGGCTGGCGGGGCGCCTGCGCGCCTGGCGATACACTGTGGCGGCGGCGATTGCCGGATTCGGCGTCTACGGCCTCGCGCACGCGGGCGCGCTGGAAGGCCTGCGGCGCGGCCTGCTTTGCCTATAGGAGGGGTCATGCGGAAGGCGATCGGCATCATCTACGACGAGCACCGCTCGATCTCCGCGGTGCTGAGCGGCCTGCGGTCGCTCGCGCAGATGGCGAAGGACGGCCGGCTGCGGCCCGACTTCGGAGTGTTCCGCGCGATGATCTACTACATCGACGCGTTTCCCGAGCGCATGCACCACCCGAAGGAGGACGCCTACCTGTTCGCGCACCTGCTGCGGCGCGATCCGGAGGCGCGCGAGCTGGTCGATGCGCTCAAGCAGGAGCACGTGCTCGGCGCCCAGCTCGTGCGCGACCTCGAGCAGGCGATGCTCGCCTACGAGCAGACCTGGCCCAAGGGCGCGGAGAAGTTCATCGCGGCGGTCGACGCCTACACGGAGTTCCACTGGAACCACATGCGCCGCGAGGAGCGCGAGGCGATCCCGCGCGCCGAGCGCGCGCTCAAGCCCGAGGACTGGGCCGACATCGAGGCGGCCTTCGCGGGCAACGCCGATCCGATCGCCGACTTGCGCGAGAGCGATTTCAACGCGCTCTACCAGCGCATCCTGACGCTCGCGCCCACGCCCGTGGGCCTGGGCGAAGCCTGGAAGCGCGCGCCCTAGCGCTCGACGGCGCCTAGGCGCCGGGCTGGGCGGCCGCGCCCTCGTGGCCGCGCTGGCAGGCGAGGCAGCGCACGGCGATGGGATTCGCCTGCAGGCGCGAGTAGGGGATCTCCGCGCCGCAATCGGCGCACAGGCCGAACTCGGGTTCGTGGATGCGCTGCAGAGACGATTCGACGTAGGCGAGCTCGCGGCGCTCGCGCTCGCGCTCGGCGACCTCGTCCTCGCCGGCGGGCTCCTCGGCGAAGCCTGCGCGCAGCTCGGCCGCGCGCGCGGCGAGCTGGCGCTGGAGCGCCTCGCGCTGCTCGATCGTGAAGTAGTGCATGTGAGGCATGCTCATCGGCACACCAGCACGGGGACTTTGGAATGCGTGAGCACTTTCACGGTCTCGCTGCCGAGCAGCAGGCCGGCCAGGCCGCGCCGCCCGTGCGAGGCCATGACGATCAGGTCGCACTTCTTCGCCTGAGCGGCCTTCAGGATGCCCTGCCAGGGCGTCGCCGCGGTGATCGTCGCCGTGCCGGCGCTCACTCCGGCCGCCTTCGCCGCCGCGCCGACCACGTCGAGCGCCTTGCGCGCCGCGCGGTCGACCGCCTTCTGGTACTGCGAGCGCGTGACGTTGGCCGCGTAGATCATGCCTTCGCTGTAGATGGGGGCCACGTAGGGCGCGCCGACGTAGGCGCCCGTGAGCCGCGCCCCCAGCGCGCGCGCCAGCCGGGCCGCCGTCTTGATCGCCTTGTCGGACAGCCTGGAGCCGTCGGTGCAAACGAGAATGTGCGAATACATAGAGCCTCCTTTTTATGACGCCAGCTTAGACAAGCGGCGCTACCGCAAGTTGACGTGCGTCAATCGGGTTGAACTTGCGCCAGATCAAGCCTTTGGCGCCGTTTACCTGCTTCCATCGCGCATGCTCCAGATCTGCGGCCGCCCGGTGCGGCCCCTCGTGCAGGGCGGGATGGGCGTGGGCGTCTCGGCCCACCGCCTGGCCGGCGCCGTCGCGCGCGAGGGCTGCGTCGGCACGATCTCCAGCGTCGACCTTCGCCGGCTGCACCCGGACCTCATGCAGCGCACCGCGCGCGTGCGCGACCGCCAGGCCATCGAGGCGGCCAACCTGACCGCGCTCGACCGCGAGATCCGCGCCGCGCGCGAGATCGCGGGCGGCCGCGGCCTGATCGCCGTAAACGTCATGCGCGCGGTGTCGCAGTACGCGGACTACGTGCGCCAGGCGTGCAGGAGCGGCGCCGACGCGATCGTGGTGGGCGCCGGGCTGCCGTTCGACCTGCCCGAGCTCACGGCCGACTATCCTGGCGTCGCGCTGATCCCGATCCTGTCGGAAGCGCGCGCGATCGGCCTGGTGCTGAA
>DATIYN010000083.1:0-3725 GCA_035517595.1 Burkholderiales bacterium | reverse complement strand
CGAATGCACGCCCGAGTCGCCCGCGCCCGCCTTGCGGCCGATCAGGCCGTGCAAGTCGGGCCCGGTCGCCGTGTCCGCCGGCCCCGTGAGGCCGTGGCAGGTCTGGCAATGGCTCACGAAAATGCGGCGCCCCGGGTCGGTGAAGTCGTCCGCGCGCGCCGCGGCCGGCAGCAAAGCGAGGGCGCAGGCGAGCGCGTGGGCGAGGCTGTGGATGCGGTTCATGGCTTCTCCTTTTCCTGCGCAATCCCGGGCGGCGTCACTGCCGGCGGTCGGCGACCAGGCGGCCGTCGACGATCTGCACGATGCGGCCGCACTGCGCGGCGAGGTCGTGGTTGTGCGTGACGATGAGCACGCTCGTGCCCCGCTCGGCGTTGACGCGCTTCATGAGGTCGAACACGCCCTGCGCCGACTTGGTGTCGAGGTTGCCGGTCGGCTCGTCGGCGAGCAGCAGCGCCGGATCCATCGCCAGCGCGCGCGCCACGGCGACGCGCTGCTGCTGGCCGCCGGACATGTTGATCGCCAGATTGTCGCGCCAGGGCGTGAGATTGACGCTCTCGAGCAGGGCCCCTGCGCGCGTGCGCATGTCGGCGCTCGGCCGGCCGAGGTCCACCATCATCGGCATCATGACGTTCTCCAGGGCCGTGAAGGCCGGCAGCAGGTGATGGTACTGGAAAACGAAGCCGATGCTGTGCCCGCGCAGGCGCGTGAGCGCGTGGTCGTCGAGCGCCGCGGCAGGGCGGCCCTCGATCAGGATGTCGCCGCCGGTCGGCCGGTCGAGCAGGCCGATGATGTTGAGCAGCGTGCTCTTGCCCGAGCCCGAGGGCCCCATCAGCGCGCAGAACTCGCCCTTCTCGAGCACGAAATCGATGTCGTGCAGCACCTCCACCTCGACGGGAGTGCCGACGTTGTAGGACTTGCGCACGCCCCGCAGCCGGAGGACTTCGTCAGCCACGGATCGCCACCACCGGGTCGAGGCGCGCGCCGCGCAGCGCCGGCGCGACCGCAGCGAGCAGGCCCGTCAGCGTCGCGAGGATCGCCGCTCCGACGAACAACCGCGGATCCTGCTCCAGCGGGAATAGCGGCGTACCGTCGGGGTTGCGCACGAGCACGCTCCAGAGATGGATTGCGGTCGCCCCGATCGCCGAGCCGAACAGCGAGCCGACGAGCCCGAGCACCGCGCCCTGCAGCAGGAACACGCGCATGATCTGGCCGCGCGAGGCGCCCATCGCGCGCAGGATGCCGATCTCCTTCGACTTCTGCACCACCGAGACGATCAGCACGGCGGCGATGCCGAAGGCGATCGCCAGGCCGACGAAGAACCGGATCGCCGTGTTGGCGACGCGCTGCGCGCTGATCGCGAGGTAGAGCTGGTTGTTGGTGTAGATCCAGCTGTCGGCCTCGACGCCGGTCGCGGCCTGGATCGCCTGCGCGATCGTTTCAGCGGCGTAGATGTCGCGTACCGACAGGTCGATCGCCGAGACGCCGCCGATGAGGTTCAGCAGCGCCTGCGCCGTGTGCAGCGCGACGTAGGCGTTGCGCTGGTTGGCGCTCTTCGAGCCGAGGTCGACGAGGCCGGTCACGGTGAGCGTCACGCCTTCGCCCGTGCCCGGCACGATGCGCACCTTGTCGCCGATGGTCGCCCCCAGGTCGCTCGCCAGCTCGGTGCCGAGCAGAATGTCCTCGGACTGTAGCCGCGGCGCGCCGGCGACGATCTTCTCGGGCAGCGGCACGATGCGGTAGTAGCGCTCCGCGTCGACACCCGACACGGTGACCGCGCGGCTCGCGTCGCCGCGCACTGCGAGCACCGAGCCGGCCGCCATCGGCGAGACCGCGGTGACGTCCGGCATGCGCGCGACGTCGGCCATGATCGTCTGCCACTGGTCGATCGAGCGCACGCGCTGGAACGGCCTCTGCACGCTCGCCGCCTCGGCGACGTCCGGTGCATCGCGCAGCGGCCGCGCGACCTCCTGCGGCGGCAGCAGCACGATGTGCGCCTGCGCGCTCAGCACGCGGCGCGTGACGTTGGCGAGCTGCCCGGCGAGCGCCGCGGACATGAAGACGATCACGCCGACCCCGACCGACACGCCGAGGATGATGAAGATGGTCTGCAGGCGGCCCTCGCGCAGGAAGCGGCTCGCCGCCACCCACTCGAAGGGCAGCCAGCTATTCATGCAGCTTCGCCCGCACGCGGCGCGCCGGCGCGATCTGCGCTGCCCCGGGGACGAGCACCACGTCGCCCTCGGCGAGGCCCGAGCGAACTTCGGTCACGCCGTTGCCGCGCAATCCGAGCGCCACGGTGCGCCGCTGCGCATGCCCGCCGTTCGCGACGAGCACCCAGGGCTTCCCGCCGGCGGCGTCGCGCACGGCCTCGGTGGGCACCGAGAGCGCGCCGGGCGCACGAGCGACCTCGATGTCGGCCGAGACCGTCATGTCCTGCTTCAGGTACTGCGGCGGATGCGGAATGCGCAGCTTGACCTCGACCGTTCCACGCTGCGCGTCGACGCCCGGGTTGATGTAGATCACCTCGGCGGGGATGCGCTCCTGCGGGTAGGCGTCCACCGAGGTGAGCGCAGGCTGGCCGAGCTTCAGGCGGCTGAGGTTGCGCTCGTCGATCTGCAGCACGACCTGCGTCTCGCCCGCGGGCGAGAGCACCATCAGCGCCTTTCCTGGCTGCACCACGTCGCCGCGCTCGACGTCGCGCGCGATCAGCACGCCGTTGCGCGGCGCCGCGATCGTCGTGTAATCGACCTTCGCGCGCGCGGCGTCGACTCCGGTGCGCGCCACCTCGAGCTTCTGCCAGAAATCGTCGAGCGCCGACTTGCCGATGAAGCCCGCCTCCGCGAGCCGCTTGTTGCGCTCGTACTGCGCCTGCGCAGTCGCGTACGTCGCCCGCGCCTGCAGCAGGTTGGCGCGCGCCTCGACGCTGTCCAGCCGGATCAGCACCTGGCCCGCGCGCACGGTCTGGCCCTCCTCCACCGGCACGTCGATGACGGTGCCCACCAGCTGGCTGCCGACGTCGACCCGGTACGGCGCCGCGATCCGCCCCGCCGCGACGACGGTCTGCACGACGTCCTTGCGAACGATGCGCACGGCGTCCACTTCGGGGCCCCGCCATGCGAAATAGCCCGACGCCGCAGCCACGGCGACCGCAGCCAAGGCAGCAAACCAGCGCCAGCGCGTCATCCAGCTAGGCTATCCACAGGGGACGCGCGACCTTTGATCCTCGTCAACCGTCAATCCGTCGATTGATCCGGATCAAGCCGCGCCAGACCGCCTCTGGCCCAATGGCCCTGACAACGTCCGGAGAATGAACATGCCCCTCAGCAAAGCGCAGCTTCAGGTCCTCGAACTGGCGCTGGAAGACCGCCGTCGCGCGCTGGACGCCGAGCTGCGGCGCGACGCCGAGCGCGTGCGCGCCGAGAGCTACCGCGAGACCGCCGGCCCGGTCACCGATCTCGGCGACGAGGCGATCGCGGACCTCATCGCGGACCTGGACAACGCGGAACTCACGCGCGACCTGGAGGAATTGCGCGCGCTCGATGCGGCGCTCGCGCGCCTCGGCAACAGCCAAGCGTTCGGCCGTTGCGCCGATTGCGGCACCGACATCCCGTTCGAGCGCCTGAAAGCCGAGCCCGCGGCCCTGCGCTGCGTGGACTGCCAGCGCGTGCACGAGCGCACCTACGCCGGCACGCACACGCCGCGGCTCTAGGCGCTACCCGCACGGC
>DATIYN010000082.1:0-7472 GCA_035517595.1 Burkholderiales bacterium | reverse complement strand
GTCGCCGAGCTGCGAGTCGCGCAGGCGGCTCACCGCGTCGTACTCGTACAGGCCCTGCTGCGCCTTGGTCGTGGACTTGATGTGCCACTCGAGCAGCGGCACGCCGAGCGCCTTGGCCACCTGGACCGCGAGCATCGTCTTTCCGGTGCCGGGCTCGCCCTTGACCAGCAGCGGGCGCTGCAGCGTGATCGCCGCGTTGACCGCCAGCGTGAGGTCCTCCGTCGAGACGTATTCTGCGGAACCGGTGAAGCGCATCGGGCGTCCTTGGCCAAAATCACATTATAATCGCCCGCTTATTCCAACTTCCGCGGGCAGCGAAACAGGGATGGGACTCTCCAGGACAAGAACGATGATGCTGGCGGCGCTGCTGGCCGGCGCGCCGGCGTTCGCCCAGCAGGCCGCGCCTGCGGGAAATCCCGCCGAGGCGCACAAGAAGATCGCCATGTGCGAGGGCTGCCACGGCATCGCGGGCTATCGCACCGCCTATCCGAACGTCTATCACGTGCCGAAGCTGGGCGGCCAGTCGGCGGCCTATCTGGTCAACGCGCTCCATGAGTACAAGGCGGGCCAGCGCAGGCACCCGTCGATGCGGGGCATCGCGGCGAGCCTCTCGGACAAGGACATCGCCGACCTGGCGGCCTACTACTCGACGTCGACGCCCGGAGGGCACAAATGAGAGCCCTGCTGATCGCCTCCTGCGCCGCAGTCCTGGCTTCAGCGGGCAACGCCTGGGCCGCCGATCCGGCCGCCGGCAAGGCCATCGCCGAGAAAGTCTGCGCCGCCTGCCACGGCGCCGAGGGCAACAAGCCGGCCGCGCCGGAAAACCCGATCCTCGCGGGCCAGTACGACGATTACATCGCCAAGGCGCTCACGGACTACAAGTCGGGCAAGCGCGCGAACCCGGTGATGAAGGCCTTCGCCGGGCAGCTCAGCAAGAAGGACATCGAGAACGTCGCGGCCTGGTTCTCCAGCCAGTCGTCCAACCTGCACTTCCAGCGTTAGAAAGAGGGGGCTTGACCCCCTTTCAGCCTTTGGTCTTGGGCCTGAAGTCGCACAGGTCCCGGATCAGGCAGTCCGGGCACTTCGGCTTGCGCGCGCCGCAGACGTAGCGCCCGTGCAGGATGAGCCAGTGGTGCGCGTGCTGCATGAACTCCGGTGGCGTGAGCTTCACGAGCTTCTGCTCGACCTCCAGCGGGTTCTTGCCGGGCCCGAGGCCCGTACGGTTGGCGACGCGGAAGATGTGCGTATCCACGGCCATCGTCGGCTGGCCGAAGGCGACGTTGAGCACGACGTTCGCCGTCTTCCGGCCGACGCCAGGCAGGCTTTCCAGCTGTTCGCGGGCCTTCGGAACTTCCCCTTTGAAGTTCTGAATCAATAGACGTGAAAGCTGGATGACGTTTTTCGCCTTCATCCGGAACAGGCCGATCGTCTGGATGTATTCCCGCAGGCGCTCTTCACCCAGTTCCACCATCTTCGCGGGCGTGTCGGCGACTGGAAACAGCTTCGCGGTCGCCAGGTTCACCGACTTGTCCGTCGCCTGGGCCGACAGCACCACCGCCACCAGCAGCTCGTAGGGCGTGCGGTAGACAAGCTCGCTCTTCGGGTGCGGCTCGGCCGCGCGGAAGCGCTCGAAGATCTGCCGGCGCTTTTCTGGATTCATACTTTCTGTTTTCTCTTCAACGCTGCCGCGATCACCGCCTTGCGATCCACCGGACCTGGCTTGGGCCTTTCATCCTCGATTCTTCTCTTCCGGACATCCGCGCGTCGCTTCGCTCCCCTTGCGTGCGAGGGCGTCCACGGACCCGGCGCGGCGACCATGTCGATGCAGTCGACGGGACAGGGCGGCAGGCACAGCTCGCAGCCGGTGCAGTAGTCGGCAATCACGCTGTGCATGTAACCGCGCGCGCCTGCGATCGCGTCGACCGGGCAGGCGTCGATGCAGCGCGCGCAGCCGATGCAGCGCGCCTCGTCGACGCGGGCGACCGCGGTCCGGTTCACGGAGCGTTCAGGGCGGCGCGAAACTCGCCGTCCTTGATTTCGCGAGGCAGGCCGATACGCATTCGGAGATCAGCTCCGGGCCGCGGTAGATGAGCCCGGTGTAGATCTGCACCAGCGACGCGCCGGCGTCCAGCTTCTCGACTGCATCGGCGCCGCGCAGGATGCCGCCGACGCCGATGACGGGAATCTCGCCCTTCAGCTCGCGGCACAGCGCGCCGATGACGTCGGTCGAGCGCACGCGCAGCGGCCCGCCCGACAGGCCGCCCTGTTCCCCGGCATGCGGATAGCCGGCGACACCCTCGCGGTGCACGGTGGTGTTGGTGGCGACGATGCCGTCGATGCGCTCCCGCTTCGCAGCCTCGGCGATGCCGCGGATCGCCGCCGGCTCCAGGTCCGGCGCGATCTTGATCGCGACCGCGACGTTTCTGCCGTGCCGTTCCCGCAGCCTCTCTCTCAAGCTCTTCATTCGCGACAGCAGGGCGGAGAGGATTTCAGCGCCCTGCAGATCCCGCAATCCGACCGTGTTGGGCGAGGACACGTTCAGGGTGACGTAGTCCACGTGCGGGTAGAGCTTCTCGAAGCAGATCGCGTAGTCGTCCGCCGCCTTCTCGTTCGGCGTGTCCCTGTTCTTGCCGACGTTCACGCCGACGACGGCCTTCGTCGTGCGGCGCTTGAGGTTCTCCACGAACGCGTCGATGCCGACGCTGTTCAGGCCGTAGCGGTTGATGAGCGCCTGCGCCTCGGGAATGCGGAACACGCGCGGGCGCGGGTTGCCGGGCTGCGGGCGCGGCGTGACGCCGCCGAGCTCGAGGAAGCCGAAGCCGAGCGCGGCGAGCGCGTCCGCGTGCTCGGCGTCCTTGTCGAGGCCCGCGGCGAGGCCCACGGGATTCGGGAAGTCCAGCCCCATGGCGCGCACGGGACAGGCCGGCGGCCGCGGCGCGAGCAGGGCCGCGAGGCCGGAGAGCCTGAGCGTGAGACGGTGGGCGGTTTCCGGATCCAGCGCGAAGAGCAGCGGGCGCGCCAGCGCGTACAGCATCTACTCGAGATCCTCGCGCGCCAGGCGCCGCCACTCGCCGCCGACGAAGCCCTCGATCGGCTCGAAGCGCGACTTGTAGGCCATCTTCGGGCTTTCCTTGATCCAGTAGCCGAGATAGAGGTAGGGCAGGCCGAGCGCGCGGCAGGCCTCGATCTGCCAGAGCACGTTGTAGGTGCCGAAGCTCGCGCTCCTGCGGTCGGGCTCGAAGAAGGTGTACACCGAGGACAGGCCGTCGGGCAGGTAGTCGACGATGGACACCATCACGAGCTGGCCGTTGTCGCGGAACTCCACGAGGCGCGTGTCGACGCGGCTCTGCAGCAGGAAATGCGAGTACTGGTCGCGGCTGTCGTTGTCCATGCCGCCGCCGGAATGGCGCCGCGACTGGTAGCGCAGGTAGAGCGCGTAGTGCTCCAGGCGGAACTTGAGGGGCTGCGCCTGCGAGGTGAGCTCGCCGTGCTGGTTGCGCGCGCGCCGCTGCGAGCGGCTGGCGACGAAGTCGCGCACCGGGATGCGCACCGGCACGCAGGCGCGGCAGCTGTCGCAGTGCGGGCGGTAGGTGAAGATGCCGCTGCGGCGGAAGCCGGCCTTGACGAGCTCGCCGTAGAGCTCGGTGTTGATCAGGTGGCTCGGCGTCGCGACCTGCGAGCGCGCCATGCGCTCGGGCAGGTAGCTGCACGGGTACGGCGCCGTGACGTAGAACTGCAGTACCGCGTGCGGTAGATCGTTAAGCCGAGACACGTGTCCAGATCCCCGGTGGTTCGGGATAGTTTACCAATGCGGCGACGCGGCGCAAAAACGGCCGCCGCGGGATTTCCCGCGCCCCGAGCGAGGCGAGCAGCGGCGTGCGCTGCTGGCAGTCGACGAGCGGAAAGCCGCGCGCGCGCAGCTCCTGGACGAGCGCGACCAGCGCGACCTTCGAAGCGTCGGTGACGCGCGAGAACATCGACTCGCCGTAGAACATGCGCCCGATGGACACGCCGTAGAGGCCGCCCACCAGCTCGTTGTCCAGCCAGGTCTCGAAGGAATGGGCGTGGCCGGCGCGGTGCAAGGCAAGGTAGGCGGCCAGCATGTCCTTGTTCAGCCAGGTGCCGGGCTCGCCCTTTCTCGGTCCTGCGCACGCCTTGATGACCCTCGGAAAAGCGGCATCGATCCGTACCTCAAAGCCCTTGTTCCGCAGGTTCTTGGCGAGCGAGCGGGAAATCTTCAGCTCGTCGCAGAACAGCACCATGCGAGGATCGGGCGACCACCAGAGGATCGGCTCGCGCCCCGAGTACCAGGGAAAGATGCCGCCGCGGTAGGCGGCGAGCAGCCGCGGCAGCGACAAGTCGGCGCCGGCGCATAGCAGGCCGTTGGGATCGCGCAGCGCACTGTCGACGGGCGGAAAGGGATCGTCCCTTTCCAGCCAGGTCAGCATTTAACCTGCTGCCGGCAATAGTTCTCGAGCTCGACCACCGTGCAGGTCGCCGCGGCCGGTACGCGCAGCTTCGACCCCTCGAGCGTGAGCTTCATCTCGTACTTTGCGAAGAACTGGTTGAACAGCTCGCCGCCGAGCGTGCCGACGGCCGAGAGACCGTCGCTGGCCGCATCATGCTCCAGCAGGATCGCCGCGAGCGGCTGCGGCGCGGGCCCGGCGAGCACGCGCGCGCCCTCGGCCGGGTCGTACTGGCTGTGCTCGGCGCAGCAGTGGATCACGTGGCCGAACCGGTTGCGGGCGCTCGTCTCGGTGCGGTAGCTGATGAAGCTGATGTCCTTCGTGGGATAGGCGAGCTGGTGCGCGCAGATCGCGGAGTAGGCGACGACGGAGTGCTGCGGGCCGACGCCGCCCGTCCATTCGTAGCTGCGCTTGTCCGCGGTGACGAGCCTTGCCGAGGCCTTCGCGGGCCTGCCGAGGTTCAGCAGGAAGCAGGGCGTGCTCGAGTACGGGTAGTGGAAGATGAGGTTGCGGTCCACCGGCAGCCGCGCGGACTTCAGCGGGGTGCCGCCCGCGTCCACCAGCTGCGCGCGATGGTAGAAATGCGGTGCCGCGTCGGCCGCGACGCCAGGAGTGCCGGTCGCGGCGGCGGTGGCCGCACAGAACTGGATGAACTCCCGGCGCTGCATTCCTACAAATTGTAGCCCTTCTCGTTGTGCTCGACCGTGTCCAGGCCCTCGGTTTCCTGGTCGGCGTTGACCCGCATGCCGCTGGTCATCGCGTTCACGAGCTTGAGCAGGATCCAGGTGGCGACGCCCGACCAGGCGCCGACCGCGAGGATGCCGGCGAGCTGCGTCATCACCTGGCCGCCCATCGTGCCGTTTTCCGGGTAGCCGACGCCGCCGAGCGACGCGGACGCGAACACGCCCGTGAGCAGCGTGCCGATCACGCCGCCCACGCCATGCACCGGCGTGACGTCCAGCGAATCGTCCACCTTGAGAGTGCGCTTCATCCAGCTGGTCGCGAAGAAGCAGACCACGCCCGCAAGGCCGCCGATGGCGATCGCGCCCATCGGCCCTACGAAGCCCGAGGCCGGCGTGATCGTGCCCAGGCCCGCGACCATGCCGGTGACGATGCCGAGCACCGAGGGCTTGCCGTAGCGCAGCGACTCGCACAGCAGCCAGGCGAGCGCGCCGGAAGCCGCGCCGATGTGCGTGACGAGCATCGCCATGCCCGCGGCGCCGTCGGCCGCGAGCGCGCTGCCTGCGTTGAACCCGAACCAGCCCACCCAGAGCAGGCAGGCGCCGGTGACCGTCATCGTCATGTTGTGCGGCGGCATCGCGGTCTCCGGGAAGCCCTTGCGCTTGCCGAGCACGAGCGCGCACACGAGCGCCGCCATGCCGGCGTTCAGGTGCACGACCGTGCCGCCGGCGAAGTCCATGATGCCCATCTTCTGCAGCCAGCCGTCGCCCCAGACCCAGTGCGCGACCGGGCAGTAGACGAGCACGAGCCACAGCAGGCTGAACAGCAGCATGCCCGAGAACTTCACGCGCTCGGCGTAGGCGCCGATCACCAGCGCCGGCGTGATGATCGCGAAGGTCATCTGGAACATCGCGAACACCGTCTCCGGGATGCTGCCCCTGACGGTGGCCACCGAGATGCCCTGCAGAAAGCTCTTGTCCCAGCCGCCGTACCAGGCGTTCAGCGTGCCGCCGTCGCCGAACGCGAGGCTGTAGCCCGCTACGGTCCAGGCCAGCGTCACGACGCAGGTGATCGCGAAGCATTGCATGAGGACCGAGAGCACGTTCTTCGCGCGCACGAGACCCGCGTAGAAGAGCGCGAGTCCCGGCAGCGTCATGAACAGGACCAGCACCGACGCGGTGATCATCCACGCGGTATTCGCCGGATCCAGCTTCGCCGGCTCGGCTGCCCCGGCGAGGGGCGCGTAGGTCAAAAACAGTGCGGCGCAGAAATTCCCGAGCCTGCGAAAGTACATGGATACCCTCCCAATTTGGTGCAGGACGCACCGAATGGAAGCATACCCGAGTTACTTTAGGTCTTCAGCGTGGAAGCCGAACGTGCCCCGGTCGCGATCGGCGAACCAGTGCCGCAGCGTGGCGCCGACGGTGCGAAAGGCAATCTCCTGCCACGGCATCTTCGCCTCCTCGAACAGCGCGACCTCGAGGCTCTCGACGCCGGGCTTGAATTCGAGGTCCAGCAGCCGCGCCCGATAGAAGACGTGCACCTGGTTCACGCGCGGCACCGAGATCATGCTGAACGGCGCCTGCAGCTCGATGCGCGCTCCGGCCTCCTCGAGCGTCTCGCGCAGCGCCGCCTCGGCGGCGGTCTCGTCGTTCTCCATGAAGCCGGCCGGCAGCGTCCAGTAGCCGTAGCGCGGCTCGATGGCCCGCCGGCACAGCAGCAGAAGGCCGTTCCACTCGGGGATCGCGCCGAGGACGAGCTTCGGGTTGACATAGTGAATGCTGCCGCAGGCGTCGCAGACGTCGCGCGGCAGCGAGTCGCCGGGCGGCACGCGCCGCGCCACCGGCGCGCCGCAATTGGCGCAGAATTTCATCGCGCTATCATACCGGCCGCCCGTCACGCCCATCAGGAGACCGGATGCTGCAGCGAATCCTTCTCGTCGCCTCGCTCGCGACGCTCTGCGCCTGCGGGACGCCCGGGGTGCAGCGCTCGGGGTCGTCGGTCAGCATCGAGCAAAAGCCGGTGGCGGGCGAGGGCTACGTGCTGCTGCGCATGCAAAGCGCGCGGCCGACGAACGTCTTCAATCCGAAATGGCAGATGTTGCGCGTCGCGGACGAGTCCGGGCGCAGCTTCGAGCTCAGCGACATCTCCGGGCCGCAGTCGGCGGGCGCGCTCTTCTATACGCGACTGCCCGCCGGGGCCTACCGGGTCACCGAGGTTCAGACGGTCGGACCGGGCCCGGGCCTGCTGCTCGCGCTGCTCGCCGGCGATTACCAGGACCTGCGCTCGCGAGAGCTACGCTTCGTGGTGCGCGAAGGCGCTCTC
>DATIYN010000081.1:0-12475 GCA_035517595.1 Burkholderiales bacterium | reverse complement strand
CCCACGAAGCGATTCTCCGAGAAAATCTGCGCGAAGTTGAAGTCCGCCAGGCCGGTATCGAACACGGGCACCTGGCTCTGGTCGCGGAACGGCGCATAAACGTAGTAGAAGCGCGGCTCCAGCGTCTGCGTGAGCGCCTGGCCGAACCAGTGCGTGTCGCGGTCGAACTGCAGCCCGCCATCCAGGCTCGCCCAGGGCACGGTGACGTTCTGGTTCTCCGGCGTGCCAGGCGCAAAGTGCGTGAGCCCGTAATTGGCGAAATGCGCGCCGATCTTGGGCGTCAGGAAGTAGCCGGGAGCCAGCAGCGGCGCCGAGATCACGGGGTTGACCTGCACGCGCGTGCCCTGCACGAGCGTCGGGTGGTCGAAGCGGACGTATTCGCCCGGCAGCGTGAGGTCGAAGCGTCCGGCAATGTCCACCTTCGAGGCGCCGAAGTTGATCTGCGGCAGGCGCGCGTACGGCGGCGTGATCGGCGCCGTCAGCGGATCCTGCAGCGTCTGCCAGCGCTGCACCGTTCCCGTGATGTAGTACGGCACGCCGGCGAGCGCGTTGCCGTAGGACAAGGATCCGGTCTGCTGAAGAATGCCCTGCGAAACCTGGCTCACCTTCGACGACAGATCGATGAAGTAGCGGTCGTCCGAGACACGGTTGTAGTCGACGTGGCCGGTGAGGCCCGGCAGGATGGTTTGGTCGTGCCGCAGGGAGAACGCGCTGCGCGACTTCTCGATCTGCGTGTCGCGCGGCATGAACTCGTAATGCATCTCGCCCCGGTAGTCGTGGTCGATATAGCGGTATTCGGTCCGCAGCTGCGGGCCGCGCTTGGACATCTCTTCCGGCGTGATCGTGAGGTCCTGCTCGGGGGCGATGTTCCAGTAGTAGGGCGCTGCTACGCCGATGCCGCGGCGCGTGTTGCTCTCGTAGTACGGCGACAGGAAACCCGACTTGCGCTGGCTGTCGAGCGAGAACGAGCCGTAGGGCACCGGCAGCACCGTGACGTCGTAGAACTTCAGCCGGCCGTCGCGCACCGTGCCGCGCTGCGCGTCCTCGTCGATGTCCATCTCGCCCGCCTCGAAGCGCCAGTCCTCCTTGCCGGGCTCGCAGGTCGTGAAGCTGCCTTGCACGAGCCGGAAGCGTTTTTTGCTCAGGAACTCCATGCGCTCGCTCGTGCCGCGCATCGTCGAGACTTCGCCTTGCAGCCGGTAGCTCGCCTGCTCGAACACGCCGGAGTCGTCGTGCGTGTTGTAGCGCAGGCGCGGGCCGAAGAACCGGTCGACGCCGCGCAGCAGCCGCACGCCGCCGTCGGCCTCGATGCGGCCGAATTCCTGGTTGTAGCGCAGGAACTCCGCGTACACCGTGAGCTCCTCGCGCTTGAACTCGACCTTGCCGCGCGCGGTGACCTCGAGCTCGGAGACGCCCTCGATGCGATCGGCTTCGATGGTCGTGGGCTCCTGCGGCTTCTGCGCTGCGGCCTTGGCGGGCGGCTTCGCCGGAGCCTGCGCCCAGACGATCGGCGCGCCTGTCGCGAGGAGCATCAGCAGCGCCGCGGTTCTCGCTGAAGTGAGCCGGTGCAAGGGTGGATTCAGGAGAAGGTGGCGAGCGTTTTTTGAGAGTGAAAAGTGTCATAATTCAGCGCAAATCGCAATGGATTTCCGACTCGTCGAGCTCGAGCGCTGGCTCGGCGCGCAATTCCCTTCGCAGCCCTTCACGCTCGCGCCCGCTTCCGAGGATGCGAGCTTCCGGCGCTACTGGCGACTGGGCTTCGCCGACGGGCGCAGCCTCGTCGCGATGGACGCGCCGCCGGACAAGGAAGACAGCCGTCCCTACGTGCGCATCGCCGGGCTGCTTGCGGCCGCGGGCGCGCACGTGCCGCGCATCTTCGCGCAGGACTTCGCGTCCGGATTCCTGCTGCTCGAAGATCTCGGCACGGACACCTACCTGGACTGCCTCGAGCGCGGCGACGACCCGGAGCCCCTGTACGGGGCGGCGACCGATGCGCTGGTGCGCATCCAGCAGGCGAGCCGGCCGGGAACGCTGCCCGAGTACGACCGCGCGCTGCTCGAGCGGGAGCTGAACCTGTTTCCGGACTGGTACCTGGCAAGGCAACTGCAGCGCGCGCCCTCCGCGCCCGAGCGCGCCCTGATGCGGGACGCCTTCGACGCGCTGCTCGCCAACAACCTCGCGCAGCCGAAGGTCTACGTTCACCGCGACTACCACTCGCGCAACCTGATGAAGAGCGACCCCGCGCCGGGCGTGCTCGATTTCCAGGACGCGGTCTACGGGCCGATCACCTACGACCTCGTGTCGCTGCTGCGCGACGCCTACGTGCGCCGCGACGAGGCGGCCGTGATCGACGGCGCGGTGCGCTACTGGGAGAAGGCGCGCCGGGCGGGCCTGCCGGTACGCGCCGATTTCGGCGAGTTCTACCGCGACTTCGAGTGGATGGGCGCGCAGCGCCAGCTCAAGGTGATCGGCATCTTCGCGCGCCTCTGCCATCGCGACGGCAAGCGACGCTATCTCGCCGACATCCCGCTCGTCATGGAATACCTGCTCGCGACCTGCCGGCGCTACCGCGAGCTCGCGCCGCTCGCGCAGCTGCTGGAAGCGCTCGCGCCCGCATGAACGTCATGATCCTCGCCGCCGGCCGCGGCGAGCGGCTGCGGCCGCTCACCGAGGCGACGCCCAAGCCGCTCGTCGAGGCCGGCGGCCAGACGCTGCTCGGCCGGCACCTCGAGCGACTGGCGGCCGCCGGCTTCCGGCGCGCGGTGATCAACGTCTCGCACCTCGCCGACCAGATCGTCGCGCGCTTCGGCGACCGGGCGCACGGCATCGCGATCGCCTGGTCGCGCGAGGCCGAACCGCTCGAGACCGCCGGAGGCATCGCGCAGGCGCGCGCGCTGCTGGGCGACGCTCCGTTCCTGCTGATCAATTCTGATATCTGGTGCGAATATGATTTTTCGCTCCTACAGAATTTCCAGCTGGGAAATCGACTGTCACATCTCGTTCTCGTACCCAATCCCCCCTGGCATCCGCAGGGTGATTTTTCGCTCGCGCGCGGCCTGGTCGGCGACGCGCCCGCGCCGCGCTACACTTACGCGGGCATCTCGGTGCTCTCGCCGCGGCTTACCGCCGGCGTCGCCGCCGGCCGCAAGGCGCAGCTCGCGCCCCTGTGGCGCGCGGCGGCCGGGCGCGGCGAGGTGAGCGGCGAGCTCTACGAAGGCTACTGGAACGACGTCGGCACGCCCGAGCGCCTGGGTGCGCTGGCCGCGCGACTCGGAGGACGATGAAGCCGAACGATCTGGATCCTGCGCTGCACGGCGCGCGCCGTGCACGGCTCGCGCGGGCGATGCAGGGCGGCGTGGCGGTGATCCCGACTGCGCCCGAGCGCGTGCGCAACCGCGACACGCACTATCCCTACCGCTACGACAGCCATTTCTACTACCTCACCGGCTTTCCGGAGCCCGAGGCGGTGCTGGTGCTGGTCGCGGGGCCGCAGCCGAAGAGCCTGCTGTTCTGCCGAGAGAAGAACGCCGAGCGCGAGACCTGGGACGGCTTTCGCTTCGGGCCGGAGGGCGCGCGCGAGCGCTTCGGTCTCGACGAGGCGCACCCGATCGGCGAGCTCGACGCGACGCTCGCCGCGCTGCTCGCCGACCAGCCGGCGCTCTACTTTCCGGTCGGCGCCGATCCGCAGTGGGACCTGCGCGCGATGGGCTGGCTGAACGCGGTGCGCGTGCAGGCTCGCGCGGGTGTGGCGGCGCCCGAGCGCGTGCAGGAGGTGCGCGCGCTCGTGGACGAGATGCGCCTCGTCAAGGACGCTCACGAGCTTGGCCTCATGCGCCGCGCTGCGGCGATCTCGGCTGCGGCACACCAGCGCGCGATGCGCGCGGCGCGGCCCGGGCGCTTCGAGTACGAGCTCGAGGCGGAGCTGCTGCACGAGTTCCGCTCGCGCGGCGCGCAGTTTCCCGCTTACTGGCCGATCGTCGCCGGCGGCGCGAACGCCTGCGTGCTGCACTACGTATCGAACGACGACGAGCTGCGCGACGGCGAACTCGTGCTCATCGACGCGGGCTGCGAGCTCGCGGGCTACGCCTCGGACATCACGCGCACCTTCCCGGTCGGCAAACGGTTTTCGGGCGCGCAGAAGGCGGTGTACGAGCTCGTGCTCGCCGCGCAGGCCGCCGCCGTCGGCAAGGTGCGCGCCGGCAACGCCTGGAACGAGCCGCACGATGCCGCGGTGCGCGTGCTCGCGCAGGGCATGATCGACCTCAAGCTCCTGAAGGGCCCGCTCGAGGAAGCGCTCGAGAAGGAGACCTACAAGCGCTTCTACATGCACCGCACCGGCCACTGGCTGGGCCTGGACGTGCACGACGCGGGCGAGTACAAGCGCCAGGGAAAATGGCGTGCGCTCGTCCCCGGCATGGTGCTCACGGTGGAGCCGGGCCTGTACATCCGCGCGGGCGACGACGTGCCGAAGGCGCTGCACGGGATCGGCGTGCGCATCGAGGACGACGCGCTCGTCACCGCCGAGGGCTGCGAGCTCATCACCGCGGCGACGCCCAAGAGCATCGCCGACATCGAGGCGCTCAAGCGCGATGGCAGCTGAGATCGCGATTCTCGGCGCGGGACCCGTGGGCTGCGTCCTGTCGTTGCTGCTGGCAGGGCAAGGCAGGCGTGCGGCGCTGATCGACAGGCAGGAGGCCCTCCCGCGTTCGTTCCGGCCCATCGCGCTGTCGCATGCGAGCCGCCTCATCCTCGAGCGAGTCGGCGCCTGGGAGAGGCTCGCGCCGACGCCGATCGAGCGCATCCACGTCTCCCAGCAAGGCGGCTTCGGGCGCACCGAGCTGCAGGCCGCCGACGCGGGCGTGCCGGCGCTCGGCTACGTCCTGGACTACGCAGCGCTGCTGCAGGCGCTCCGGTCGCGCGTGGGAGAAGACGGCATTGCGCTCGAGCCTGGCCCGGCCGAAGCCCTGCTCACCGTGCACGCCGAAGGCGCGTCGGCCGAGTCCACGCACAGGGCCTACGGCCAGGACGCGGTCGTCGCGCTGGTGAGCGTGCGGCCCGCCGCCGCGGCCACCGCCTGGGAGCGATTCACGCCGGAGGGCCCGCTCGCGCTGCTGCCGCTCGCCGGGCGCCTCGCCGCGGTCTGGGGCATGCGCCCGGAGCGCGCGCAGGCGCTGTGCGACGCGCCGGAGGCGGCGTTCCTCGAAGCGCTGGCGCAGGCGATCGGCCGGCGCGCGGGCCAGCTCGTCGCTGCGGGCGAGCGCGGCCGCGTGCCGCTCGCGCTGCGCGTGCGCCGCTCGCGCGTGGGCGAGCGCGCCGCCTTCGTCGGCAACGCCGCGCAAACGCTGCACCCGGTCGCCGGCCAGGGCCTGAATCTCGGCCTGCGCGATGCCTGGGATCTGGCGCAGCTCTTGCATGGCGCGCCGGATCCGGGAGCGGCGGACGTGCTGCGGCGCTTCGCCACGCTGCGACGCCTCGATGCGGCGTCCACGGTGCGCGCGACCGATTTTCTCGCGGGCGCCTTCCTCGGCGGCGACCCGCTCGCCGGACTGATGCGAGGAATTGGTTTAACCGCGCTGGACATTTGCCTGCCGGCGCGGCGTTTTTTCGCGCGGCGCATGATCTTCGGAGCCTCGGCGCTGCCCTGAGCGCGCGCCGCGGCGCTGCGTGTTTTAAAAACGCAACAGGGACGATGTTTTTCCGCGACGGAACGCGCTAGAATCCGCTCCCCTCGCACCGCATTCAAGACCAAAGTCCGCATGCAACTCGGCGCGCACCTGCTGCGCAACGGCTTGTTCGTCGCTCCGATGGCGGGCGTGACCGACCGGCCGTTTCGCGCGCTTTGCCGGCGCTACGGCGCAAGCCTCGCGGTCTCCGAGATGGTGTCGGCGCGCCCGGAGCTGCGCGGCACGCGCAAGTCGCGCCTGCGGCGGGAACATGCGGGCGAGCCGGGCCCGGTTTCGGTGCAGATCGCGGGCGCGGACCCGCAGATGATGGCCGAGGCCGCGCGCTTCAACGCCGACGAGGGCGCGCAGATCATCGACATCAACATGGGCTGCCCGGCGAAGAAGGTCTGCAACGTCGCCGCGGGCTCCGCCCTGCTCTCGGACGAGTCGCTCGTGGGGCGCATCCTCGATGCCGTGGTCGCGGCAGTCGAGCTGCCGGTCACGCTCAAGATCCGCACCGGCCCCGATCCGGCGCGGCGCAACGCGCTGCGCGTGGCGAAGATCGCCGAGGCCGCCGGCGTGCGCCTGCTCGCGGTGCACGGCCGCACGCGCGCCTGCGGATTCCGCGGGGAGGCCGAGTTCGACACGCTCGCCGAGGTCAAGGCTGGCGTGCGCATCCCGGTGATCGCCAACGGCGACATCGGCACGCCCGAGCAGGCCCGTCGCGTGCTGGAGTACACGCGCGCCGACGGCGTGATGGTCGGGCGCGCCGCCCACGGCCGGCCCTGGATCTTCCGGGAATTCGCCGCGTTCCTGAACCAAGGCAGGCGCCTTGCGCCGCCCTCCGCCGCCGAAATGCGCGCGATCGTCCTCGAGCACCTCGAGGGGCTGTACGCGCTCTACGGCGAGGCGCTCGGCGTCCGCGTCGCGCGAAAGCACATCGGCTGGTACGTCCGGCTGCTGCCGGGCGGCGAGGCCTTCCGGCGCGAGGCCGTGCGGATCGTCGCTGCCGCCGAGCAGCTGGCCGCCGTAGGCCGTTTCTTCGACGGCCTCTCCCTGCCCTTCGCCCGTACCGGCGCTTGCGCCGATCCTGCATGAGCCGCAACAGCGAGATCGCCGACGCCGTGAAGCGCTCGCTGGAACGCTACTTCCGCGACATGGACGGCGAGCGGCCCACCGCGATCTACGACATGGTGCTGAAGAACGTCGAGCGTCCGCTCATCGAGACCGTGCTCGGCAAGGCCGAGGGCAACCAGAGCGCCGCCGCGGCGATGCTCGGCATCGACCGCAACACCCTGCGCAAGAAAATCCAGCAGCTGCGGATCAAGGCGTGAAGGCCGCCGGATGAAGGTCCAGCGGGCGCTCGTCAGCGTCTCCGACAAGACGGGCGTGGCCGAGCTCGCGCGCGCGCTCGCCGCGCTCGGCGTCGAGATCCTCTCCACCGGCGGCACCGCGAAGCTGCTCGAGAAGGAGGGCGTCAGGGTCACCGAGGTGTCGGCGCACACGGGCTTCCCGGAGATGCTCGACGGGCGCGTCAAGACGCTGCATCCGAAGATCCACGGCGGCATCCTCGCGCGGCGCGACTCGCGCGAGCACCTCGCGCAGCTCGGCAAGGCGGGCATCGCGCCGATCGACCTCGTCGCGGTCAACCTCTACCCTTTCGAGGCGACCGTCGCCGACCCGGACTGCACGCTCGAGAACGCGATCGAGAACATCGATATCGGCGGCCCGGCGATGCTGCGCGCGGCGGCGAAGAATTACGCCGGCGTCGCGGTGATCGTCGATCCGTCCGACTATGCGGCGGTGCTCGCGGAGATCCGGTCCACCGGCGGCGTCGCCGACGCGACGCGCTTCGCGCTCGCGAAGAAGGTGTTCGCGCACACCGCGGGCTACGACGGCGCGATCGCCAACTACCTCAGCGCGCTCGACGCCGAGGGCCGGCGCGGCGCCTGGCCGGACGTGCTCAACCTCCAGTTCTTCAAGCGCCAGCCGATGCGCTACGGCGAGAACCCGCACCAGTCGGCCGCGTTCTACCGCGACCGCCAGCCGGTCGAGGGCGGCATCGCCTCGTTCTCGGTGCTGCAGGGCAAGGAGCTGTCGTACAACAACGTCGCCGACGCGGACGCCGCCTGGGAGTGCGTGAAGAGCTTCGCCGAGCCGGCCTGCGTGATCGTCAAGCACGCCAATCCCTGCGGCGTCGCCGTCGGCGAGAGCCCGCTCGCGGCCTACCGCAAGGCCTTCGCCACCGACCCGACCTCCGCCTTCGGCGGCATCCTCGCGTTCAATCGCGCGCTCGATCGCGCGACCGCCGAGGAGATCGGCAAGCAATTCGCCGAGGTCATCCTCGCGCCGCGCGTCGAGCCCGCCGCGCGCGAGGTCTTCGCCGCGCGGCAGAACCTGCGCGTGCTCGAGGTGCCGCTCTCGCACGCCACGCAGGCGCACGACTACAAGCGCGTGGGCGGCGGCCTGCTGGTGCAGAGCACGGATTCCAGGACGCTCGAAAGAAACGAACTGGTCGTCAAGACCAGGCTGAAGCCGACCGAGGAGCAATGGCGCGACCTGCTGTTCGCCTGGAAGGTCGCGAAGTTCGTGAAGTCGAACGCCATCGTGTTCTGCCGCGGCGGCGCCACCGTCGGCGTCGGCGCCGGGCAAATGAGCCGCGTCGACAGCGCGCGCATCGCCGCGATCAAGGCGCAACACGCGAAGCTCGAGATGCGGGGCTCGGTGGTTGCCTCGGATGCCTTCTTCCCGTTCCGCGACGGCCTCGACGCGGTCATCGACGCCGGCGCGGTCGCGGTGATCCAGCCAGGCGGCAGCGTGCGCGACGACGAGGTCATCGCGGCGGCCGACGAGCGCGGCGTGGCGATGGTCTTTACGGGCATCCGGCATTTCAGGCATTGAGATGAAGCTCCTCGTCATCGGCTCCGGGGGACGCGAGCACGCGATGGCGTGGAAGCTCGCGCAGAGCCCGCGCGTGCAGAAGGTCTTCGTGGCGCCCGGCAACGGCGGCACCGCGGCGGAAACCGGCCTCGAGAATCTTCCGATCGATGAATTTTCCCGGCTGATTTCCTTCTGCAAGAAAGAACACGTCCACCTGACGGTGGTAGGTCCGGAGGCGCCGCTCGCCGCGGGCATCGTCGATGCGTTCCAGGAAGCAGGACTGCGGATCTTCGGACCGTCGAAGGCGGCCGCGCAGCTGGAAGCCTCCAAGGACTTCGCCAAGCGGTTCATGGCGCGCCACGGCCTGCCCACGGCGAAGCACGCGACGTTCACGAGCGCGACCCAGGCGCGGGCCTACGTCGAGAAGGCGGGCGCCCCGATCGTGATCAAGGCCGACGGCCTCGCCGCCGGCAAGGGCGTGGTCGTGGCGGCGAGCGTCGCCGAGGCGCACGCCGCCATCGACGCGTTCCTCGTGCGGAACAAGCTCGGCGACGCGGGCGCGCGCGTGGTGATCGAGGAATGCCTCGAGGGGGAGGAAGCGAGCTTCATGGTGATGGCCGACGGCGCGCACGCGCTGCCGCTCGCCACCAGCCAGGACCACAAGCGCCTGAGGGACGGCGACCGCGGGCCGAACACCGGCGGCATGGGCACCTACTCGCCCGCGCCGGTGGTCACTCCGCGGCTGCACGCGCGCGTGATGCGCGAGATCATCCAGCCCGCGATCGCCGGCATGGCGAAGGACGGCGTTCCCTACCGGGGCTTCCTCTACGCCGGCCTGATGATCGACAAGGCGGGCAACCCGAAGACGCTGGAGTTCAACTGCCGGCTCGGCGACCCGGAGACGCAGCCGATCATGCTGCGGCTGAAGTCGGACCTCGTCGAGCTCATCGATCGCGCGATCGACGGGACCCTGGACCGCGCGGCGGCCGACTGGGACCGGCGCTCGGCGCTGTGCGTGGTGCTCGCCGCCGCCAACTACCCCGAGGAGCCGCGCAAGGGCGACGAGATTGCGGGGCTGCCCAAGGCAAGCGAGGATTGCCGCGTGTTCCATGCCGGCACGAAGCTGGATGGCAAGCGCTTGGTCACCAGCGGCGGGCGGGTGCTCGGCGTCACCGCGCTCGGCGACTCGCTGAAGATGGCGGCGCGGCGCGCCTACGCGGCGGTGGATGCGATCCGCTTCGACGGCATGCAGTACCGGAAAGACATCGGCCATCGCGCCCTGAAGAAGAGCTGAGGCAGTGGACACGCGCGCCGTCCGCGATTACCTGACCGGCCTGCAGGCGCGCATCGTCTCGGCGCTCGAGGCGCTCGACGGCGACAAGTTCGGCGCCGACCGCTGGACACGCGCCGAGGGCGGCGGCGGCACGAGCTGCATCCTCGAGGAGGGCAAGCTCTTCGAGCGCGGCGGCGTCGGCTTCTCGCAGGTGTCGGGCGACAGGCTGCCGCCCTCGGCCTCCGCCAGCCGCCCGCAGCTCGCCGGCCGGCGCTACGAGGCCATGGGCGTCTCGCTGGTTCTGCACCCGCGCAATCCGTACTGCCCGACCGTCCACCTGAACCTGCGCAGTTTCGCCGCGGGCGACATCTGGTGGTTCGGCGGCGGCATGGACCTCACGCCCTACTACGGCTTCGAGGAGGACGCGAAGCACTTCCACCTCGCCTGCAAGCGCGCGCTCGATCCGTTCGGGCCCGAGCGCTACCCGAAGTACAAGAAGTGGTGCGACGAGTATTTCTTCCTGAAGCACCGCAACGAACCGCGCGGCGTGGGCGGTATCTTCTTCGACGATCTCGCCGAGCCCGACTTCGACACCGCGTTTGCGCTCGTTCGCTCGGTGGGCGACCATTTCGTCACCGCCTACGGGCCTATCCTCGAGCGCCGGCGCGACCATCCCTGGGGCGCCGCCGAGCGCGCCTTCCAGTGCTACCGGCGCGGCCGCTACGTCGAATTCAACCTCGTCTACGACCGCGGCACGCTGTTCGGGCTGCAATCGGGCGGCCGCGCCGAGTCGATCCTGATGTCGATGCCGCCTGCGGTCACCTGGCGCTACGACTGGAGCCCCGAGCCCGGCTCGCCGGAGGCGAAGCTCTACACGGACTTCCTCAGGCCCCGGGACTGGGCAGGCGCCCCATGAATTCCCTGATGCAGATCGTTCTCATCGTGTGCGTGATGCTCGGATTTGCCGTCATGGAGTTCGCGACGCGACGGTACCAGGACACCGTGCACGCCACGGCGGACGATACGAAGCTCGAGCTGCTGATGTTCGTGAGCCTGCTGGCCGTCGCCCAGCCGCTCGCATTCCTGATCACCGGCCTGGCCTGCGCTTGGCTCGTTCCCGGGCAGAAGGGCGCGCTGGCCGGCCTGCCGTGGTGGGCGATGACCGCCCTCCTGCTGGTGGCCGACGATCTGACGCAGTACTGGTGGCACCGCCTCTCGCACTCGCCGCTGCTGTGGCCGTTGCATCGCGCCCACCACACGGCGCAGTACATGAGCATCCGCATCACGTACCGCAACAATTTCTTCTACTACCTGATGATGCCGGGCCTGTGGATCTCCGGCGTGCTGATTTACCTGGGCTTTGGCGCGGTCTATGCCGTCTACATCGTCGTGAAACTGGCGGTCATCCTGGGCGCGCACAGTGCCTGGCGTTGGGATGAGCCGCTGTACCGGATCCGGGCCCTGCGTCCGCTCCTGTGGATCGTCGAGCGCACCGTTTCGACGCCCGCGACTCACTGGGCGCACCATGCGCTCACCAACGCGGACGGCATCGGCCACTACAAGGGAAACTTCGGCAACCTGCTGTTCGTCTGGGACGTGCTGTTCGGCACCGCGCGCATCACGCGCCGCTACCCGGACAAGGTCGGCCTGCAGGACGATCTCATCTACGGGCAGGAACGCTGGTACTTCCAGATGTTCTACCCCGTGCTGCAATCCGAGCGCGAGCATTCGGCGCTCCGCAAGGGCGGGCGCGCCTACGCCGAATCCGAAACGCAGTCGGATGCCGGCGGGATCGCGCCTTCGGCTTCAGGCACCGTTTGAACGCGGCGCCGGGAAGCGGCCTTGAAGGTGTTGCCGGATTGGCAGAAGCCGTGCAGGCGATACATGGAGGTTGCTCGGAAGGCGATCAAGGCAGCTCGCCCGCGCGGCGGAAGTGCTTCGCCGCCTCGGCCGCGCGCCCCTCGCGCTCGGCGAGGCGCGCCAGGTCGAGCGCCGCGGCGCGCGAGGCGCCGAACGAGAGGCTCGCCTCGAGGTAGTTCTGAGCCTTGCCCCAGAGCTCGGCGGCGACGCACAGGCGCCCGAGCGTGGCGAGCAGCTGCGCGTCCTGCGGCTGCTCGCGCAGCCAGCGCTCGGCGCGCTCGATGCGCGCGCGCGCCTCCTCCTGCACGCGCGCGGGCTCCAGCTTCGGCAGCTCGCCGTAGAGCTCGGCGAGCGCGCCGTTCCATTCGGCGGCGAGGCTGCGCTCGATGGTCTCGCGCGCGAGCGCGGCGTTGCCGAGCGCCGCCGCGCGCCGCGCGGCGGCCGCCGCGACGCGCGGATGCGCGAGCTCCCCGGCCGGAACGCGCCGCAGGCGCCCCTCGAACGCCGCGCGGTCGCCGCCGTCGCGCGCGAGCAGCTCGATCTGCGCCTGCACGCGGTACTCCTCGGCGATCGCCGGCGCGAGCGCGCCGCGCTTGCCGAGCAGCGCGGCCAGGCGCAGCACCTCTTCCCAGTTCTGCGCGCCGCGCTCGGCGCGCAGCTGCATGCGCAGCGCGGCGATGTGCCGCGGCCCCGCGCCGCGCAGGCTGCGCAGCGCGTCGCGCGCGCCCGCGTAGTCGCGCTCCTCGAGCGCCAGTTCCGCCTGCGTGAGCAGCCGGGCCGCGTGCAGCGTCTCGCCCGC
>DATIYN010000080.1:0-11631 GCA_035517595.1 Burkholderiales bacterium | reverse complement strand
GCGAAGAAGCCGCCCTCGTCGAAGTACCGCTCCGCTTGGGCAATCGCCCGCTCCCGGCTCATCGCCGCGCGATTATCGCCCGTATTTCAGCTCGTGCGCGCCGCCTCGGCGGGTCGCGGCGCGAACACCCGGCGGGGCGCCGACGCCTCCTGAGCGATAATGGGCGGGTGAAGCAGGAAGCCCCGCCGGCCGCGGACGCGATCGTCATCCGCGGCGCGCGCCAGAACAACCTCAAGAACCTCACCCTCTCGATCCCGAACGGCGAGCTCGTCGTCGTCACCGGCGTATCGGGCTCGGGCAAGTCCTCGCTCGTCTTCGACACGCTCTACGCCGAGGGGCAGCGGCGCTACGTCGAGACCTTCAGCCCCTACGCGCGGCAGTTCCTCGACCGCATGGACAAGCCGCAGGTCGACGCCATCGAGGGCATACCGCCCGCGATCGCGATCGACCAGACCAACCCGGTGCGCACTTCGCGCTCCACGGTCGGCACCATGACCGAGCTGAACGACCACCTCAAGCTGCTCTACGCGCGCGCCGCGAAGCTGCACTGCCGCGGCTGCGGCAAGCCGGTGGTGAGGGATACGCCGGCAACCGTCTACGCCTTTCTTGCCAGGAAGCTGCAGGAAGACGGCGACCCGAGGATCGTCATCACCTTCCCGGTCGTGATACCGAAGAACTTCGGCGAGAAGGAGATCCTCGGGCTGCTCGAGCGCCAGGGCTACACGCGCATCCATGCGCGCAGCAAGGAACGGCTCGACGTCGTGCAGGACCGGCTGCGCCTCGCCTCGGCGGAGAGGTCGCGCGTCACCGACGCGCTCGAGGCGGCGATGAAGCTCGGCCAGGGCAAGGTCGACCTCTGGGCCGACGCGGCGCCCGGCGCCGCGCCGCTCCACCGCTTCTCCTCGGGGCTGCACTGCGCCGAGTGCGACATCGCCTATTCCGAGCCGACGCCGGCGATGTTCTCGTTCAACTCGCCGCTCGGCGCCTGCGACACCTGCCGCGGCTTCGGCAGGGTGATCGGGGTCGACTTCGGCCTGGTGGTGCCGAACGAGAGCCTCTCGCTGCGCAACGGAGCGATCAAGCCCTGGCAATCCCCGAGCTTCCGGGAATGCCAGGACGACCTCGTCAAATACGCGAAGAAGCGCCGCATTCCGCTCGACACCCCGTTCAGGGACCTCACCGGCCGGCAAAAGCGCTGGGTGCTCGAAGGCGAGGACGATTGGGTGAGCTGGCGCAAGTCCTGGCCCGGCACCTGGTACGGCGTCCGGCGCTTCTTCAAGTGGCTCGAGAGCAAGGCCTACAAGATGCACATCCGGGTGCTGCTCTCCAAGTACCGCGCCTACACCCCGTGCGAGGCCTGCCGCGGTACGCGCCTGAAGCCCGATGCCATCCTGTGGAAAATCGAAGGCCGCTCGATCCACGACCTGATGCTGATGCCGCTTTCCGCGGTCAGGGAATTCTTCGAAGCGCAGCAGCACGCCAATGAAGCCGCCGACCTCCTGCTCGGCGAAATCCGCACGCGGCTGCGCTTCCTGTGCGAGGTCGGCCTGGGCTACCTGACGCTCGACCGGCAGTCGCGGACGCTGTCGGGCGGCGAGGTGCAGCGCATCAACCTCACCACGGCGCTCGGCACCTCGCTGGTGAATACGCTGTTCGTGCTGGACGAGCCCTCGATCGGCCTGCATCCGCGCGACATGGGCCGCGTGATCGACGTCATGAAGCGCCTGCGCGACGCCGGCAACTCGCTGGTGGTGGTCGAGCACGACCCGCAGATCATGTTCGCGGCCGACCGCATCCTCGACATCGGCCCCGGGCCGGGAGAGCGCGGCGGCGAGGTGGTGTTTTTCGGCTCGCCCGGCGAGCTGCGGCGCCAGAGCACGGTGACCGCGGAGTATTTCTCCGGAAGGAAGAAGCCCGAGCTGCCCCGATCGGCGAGGCCCGGCAGCAGGAGGATTCATATCGCGGGCGCAAGCCAGCACAACCTCAAGGGCATCGACGTCGCGATTCCGCTGGAGCGGCTGGTCTGCGTGACCGGCGTGTCGGGCTCGGGCAAGTCCACGCTCGTGCAGGACGTGCTCTACGCGGCGCTGCGCAAGGCCAAGGGCAAGCCGACCGAGCCGCCGGGCGCGCACCGCTCGCTGGAGGGCGCCGATCTCGTCGAGGACGTGGTGCTCGTGGACCAGTCGCCGATCGGCAAGACCACGCGTTCCAATCCGGCGAGCTACGTCGGCGCCTTCGACTCCATCCGGAAGATCTTCTCGAACCTGCAGGAATCGAAAGTCCGCAAATACACGCCCGGCACCTTCAGCTTCAACTCGGGCAACGGCCGCTGCCCCGCCTGCGGCGGCAACGGCTTCGAGCACGTGGAGATGCAGTTCCTTTCCGACGTCTACCTGCGCTGCCCGGAATGCAACGGCAGGCGCTATCGCGACGAGATCCTCGAGGTGAAGCTCGCCGGCAAGTCGATCGCCGATGCGCTCGAGATGACGGTGTCGGAGGCGCTCTACTTCTTCCGCAGCGAGGCCGACGTCGTGGCGCGGCTGCGGCCGCTGAAGGACGTCGGCCTGGACTACCTGCGGCTGGGCCAGCCGGTGCCGACGCTCTCGGGCGGCGAGGCGCAGCGCCTCAAGCTCGCCGGCTACCTCGCCGAGGCCGGCTCGGCGGAATCCGCCAAGCTGTTCCTCTTCGACGAGCCCACCACCGGCCTGCACTTCGACGACGTCGCCAAGCTGCTGCGCGCGTTCCGGCAGCTGCTCGACGCCGGCCACTCGCTGCTCGTCATCGAGCACAACCTCGACGTGATCCGCGCGAGCGACTGGATCATCGACCTCGGTCCCGAGGGCGGCGACGCGGGCGGCCGGGTGGTCTTCGCGGGCACGCCTGAAGAGATCGTGAACAGTTCCACCTCCCACACCGGCAAAGCGTTGAGGGAGTATTCGGCTTCTTTCGAAAGAGATCTTTCCGGATCAGGGGCGAAAGAACACCGTGGTCGCTACCTCGGCAACGCCATCAGGATCCACAATGCGCGCGAGCACAACCTGAAGAACATCGACGTCGAGATCCCGCGCAACCGCTTCAGCGTGATCACCGGCGTGTCGGGCTCGGGCAAGTCGACGCTCGCCTTCGACATCCTGTTCTCCGAGGGACAGCGCCGCTACCTCGAATCGCTGAACGCCTACGCGCGCCAATTCGTGCAGGGCGCCGCGCGCCCCGACGTGGACGCCATCTTCGGCATCCCGCCCACCGTCGCGATCGAGCAGCGCACGAGCCGCGGCGGCCGCAAGAGCACCGTGGGCACCCTCACCGAAGTGCACCACTTCCTGCGCCTCGCCTTCGTGAAGCTCGGCGTGCAGCACTGCCCGGACTGCGCGGTGCCCATCGAGCCGCAGAGCGAGGACCTGATTCTCGCCAGGATCTCGAAGGAGTTCCGCAGCCAGGCCGTGACCCTGCTCGCGCCGCTCGTGGTCAACCGCAAGGGCGTGTACACCGACCTCGCCAAGTGGGCGCGCGCGAAGGGCTACGCGCACCTGCGCGTGGACGGCAAGCTGCTGCCGGTGCTGCCGTTCCCCAGGATCGACCGCTTCAAGGAGCACAGCATCGAGCTTCCGGTTGCCACGATCAAGGTCGAAGCGAGGAACGAAGCCCAGCTTCGAAAGGCCCTGTCTGCGGCGCTCGAGTTCGGCAAGGGCGTGGTCCAGGTCCTCGGCAAGTCCGTGCAATCCTTCTCCACCAAGCGCGCCTGCCCGTCCTGCGGGCGAGGCTTCGCCGAGCTCGATCCCCGGCTGTTCTCGTACAACTCGCGCCACGGCTGGTGCCCCACCTGCGTCGGCACGGGCCTGGAGCTCAAGGACGTCGGCTGGGACGCCGAGCGCTCGCGCACCGGCACCGAGGACCACGTGCTCGACTCCTGGATCGAGTGGCTGGAGGTCGACCAGCCCTGCCCCGACTGCCGCGGCAATCGCCTGAATCCCGAAGCTCTTGCCGTGAAGTGGAATGAAAGGAATATCTCCGAGTACGGCTCGCTGCCGATTTCAACCCTGAAGACAGAACTTCAAGGGATTAAGCTCGACGACCGGCAACGCGAAATCGCGCGCGATCTGCTCGCCGAGCTCAAGAGCCGCCTCGACTTCCTGCAGCAGGTCGGCCTCGGCTACCTGACGCTCGACCGCTCCGCGCCGACGCTCTCGGGCGGCGAGGCGCAGCGCATCCGGCTCGCCGCGCAGCTGGGCTCGAACCTGCGCGGCGTGTGCTACATCCTCGACGAGCCGACCATCGGACTGCACCACCGCGACAACCGGATCCTGCTCGGCGTGCTCGAGCAGCTCGAGGCCAAGGGCAATACGCTGGTGGTGGTCGAGCACGACGAGGACACCATCCGGCGCGCGCACCACGTCATCGACCTCGGGCCGGGCGCCGGCAAGCTCGGCGGGCGGGTGATCGGCGCGGGCCACGCCGAGGACCTCATGAAGCTGCCCGACTCGCTCACGGGAAAGTTCCTGCGCAAGCCGCTGCGGCATCCGCTGCAGCCGAGGCGCAAGGTTCCCAAGGAGGGTCCCTTCGTCGAGATCAGGAGCGCGAGGCTCCACAATCTCCGGAACGCGAACTGCAGGATCCCCCTGGATCGCCTGACCGTGGTCACCGGCGTGTCGGGCTCGGGCAAATCGACGCTCGCGCGCGACGTGCTGTTCTCGTCGCTCAAGGAGCGCAAGTCCATCGGCTGCCGGGGCGTCGCCGGCGGCAAGGCGCTCGATCGCGTCCTCGAAGTGGACCAGACGCCGATCGGCAAGACGCCGCGCTCCTGCCCCGCCACCTACGTCGGCTTCTGGGACGCGATCCGCCGCAGCTTCGCCGACACCGCGGAAGCGCGCATGCGCGGCTGGAGCGCGAGCCGCTTCTCGTTCAACACCAAGGGCGGGCGCTGCGAAAGCTGCGAGGGCCAGGGCATCAAGCGGATCGAGATGTCGTTCCTGCCGGACGTGAAGGTGCCGTGCGAGGCCTGCGCCGGGCAGCGCTTCAACGCCGAGACGCTCGCCGTGCGCTGGCGCGAGAAGACGATCGGCGACGTGCTCGCGATGAGCGTGGACGAGGCCGTCGAGTTCTTCGCCGCGCACCCGGCCACGCACCGCGCGCTGCGGCTCATGCAGGACGTCGGCCTGGGCTACCTCACGCTCGGCCAGCAGAGCCCCACGCTCTCGGGCGGCGAGGCGCAGCGCCTCAAGCTCGTCACCGAGCTCGCGAAGACGAGCGAGAAGAAGACGCTCTACGTGCTCGACGAGCCCACGGTCGGCCTGCACATGGCCGACGTCGAGAAGCTGATCCGCGTGCTGCACCGGCTGGTCGACGCGGGCAACACCGTGGTGGTGATCGAGCACAACCTGGACATCATCGCCGAAGCCGACTGGATCGTGGACCTCGGTCCCGAAGGAGGCGCCGCAGGCGGGCGCGTCGTGTTCCAGGGCCCGCCCGAAAAGGCGCGCGGCGTGTCACCGCGGGGCGACAGCCATACCTGCCGCGCGCTCGTGGAATTTCTCACGCAGCGCGGGAACCTTGCCGCGGCGGCGTAGTCTCCTGCTCAGCCAGGAGAAATCCATGAGACTGCTCGCGCTTTTCGCTTCTCTGCTGCTCGCCGTGCCCGCGCTCGCGCAGGAGCTGGGCCCGGACGAGCTCGTTCGCAAGGTGACGAGCGACGTGCTCGACGCGATCAAGTCCGACAAGCAGCTGCAGGCCGGCGACCGCAAGAAGGCGCTCGCGCTCGCCGAGCAGAAGGTGCTGCCGCACGTGGACTTCACCGAAGCCGTCAAGCTCGCGGCCGGCAAGACCTGGAACACCGCGACGCCCGATCAGCAGCAGAAGCTCGCCCGCGAGTTCCGCTCGATGCTGATCCGCATCTACTCGAACGCGATCGACAGCTACCGCGGCCAGACCATGAAGGTGCTGCCGCTGCACATGGCGCCGAACGCGACCGAGGTCACGGTGCGCAACCAGTACCTGCGGCCGGGCCAGCCGCCGGTGCCGATCGAGTACGCGATGAAGAAGACGCCCGAGGGCTGGAAGATCTACGACATCACCATCGAGGGCGTGAGCCTGGTGCTCACCTACCGCGCCGAATTCGAGCAGATCTCGCGCACCTCGGGCATCGAGGGTCTCATCAAGCGGCTGCAGGAAAAGAACGCCTAGCGCGTCGGCCAGGCCGCCGGATGCGAGCCGAGCGGAGACGGTAGTCGTTCCCAATAGGGCCGGGTTTCCGAGAGCTCCAGGACCGGCCTGAGATGCGTGAACTTGCCGGTCTGCATGATCAGATCGTGCAACTCGTCCCCGGGCAGCTCGGCCGGAACAGAAGAAAAATTCTCGATCAGACCTCGGTCCACGATCCACTTTCCGGTGCGGGCGAGCGACACGCGCACGAGCCAGCTGCCGCCCTCGGTGGCCCGGCGATGGAGCGCGGTCAGCGCGCCGAAGGCCATCAGGTAGCCGCTCACGTAGTCGATCGCGGAAACCGGGAGCAGCTTCGGCTTGTCGTCCCCGCTCTGGCGGCGCGCCATCCCGCTCACGGTCTGCACGATGCTGTCGAAGCCGCGCCGGTCGCGCCACGGGCCCGTCGTCCCCCAGGCGCTCAGCGTGACGTAGACGATTCCCGGACGCAGCCTCGCCGCTTCTTCCGGCGAGAAGCCGCGCGCGGCGAGCGCGCCGGGGCGGAACGATTGCGAGAACACGTCGCACGTGCTCGCAAGCTCGCGCAACGTCGCCACGCCCCGCGGCGCACGCAGGTCGAGAAAGGCCTGCAGCTTGCCGATTCCAGTGTCGAACTCGGACGTGCCCGAGTCCGGCAGGTGCGGGCCGGCGATCTTGAGCACGTCGGCGCCGTGCTCGGCGAGCGTGCGCGCGCAGGTCGGGCCCGCGAGCACGCGCGTGAGGTCGAGCACGCGCAGCCCGGAGAGCGGGCGCGCGGCGTCCGCAAGCGGCTCCGGCTTCGAATCGCCGATCTTCTCGATTTCCAGCAACGGCTGAGTCGCGACCGCCGCCGCGTGCGGATGCGCCGCCCATTCCTCGGCCGTGCGCGCGAGACCGGCGCAGCCTTTCGCCGCGTGGATCGCCTCCTCCAGTTCCAGGCCGTCCCAGGTCGCGCTCGCCGCCTCCGCAGCCGCGCGGTCTTTCGGATTGCCGAGCACGCCCATCGCCGCCTCGCGGTGATTGGCGAAATTGCAGTGGATGCTGATCCAGCGGCCGCCCTTCACCGGGTAGTAGCCGCTGAACGGATCCCAGGGATCCTTCGGCGATTGTCCGTCCACCTTCAGGTAGCGCACGCTGCGCATCGCGGCCGCCGCGGCGCGCACGCCGATGCGCACGTCCTGGAGGCGCTTCGTCTTCAGCTGCCAGAGGCGCGAGACGCCCGCGCCCACCGCGGCGAGCGCCGCCGCGCCGGCGGTGCCCACGCGATAGGGCGTAGGGAAGACCGGATCCGCGCCCGAGAAAGCCGTGCGCCCGGCGAGCGAGGGCTCCACGCCCGCGAGGCGCAGCAATTCGTCGAGCGCCGCCTTCGGATTCGCGCGATCGTCCATGATCCGCCTCCAGCGCGGACTGTATCATTGCGCTTCCATGCGCGAAGCCCAGCCCGGGACCATCCATCTCAAGGACTACATGCCCCCGCCCTTCCTCGTGGAGCGCGTCGCTCTCGAGGTGGACATCCGCGCCGAGGACGCGCTCGTCAAGGCGACGCTCTCGGTGCGTCGCAATGGCGCGCACGCCCAGCCGCTGGTGCTGGACGGCGACGAGCTGGAGTTGGTTTCGCTCTCGCTCGATGGAAGAGAATGTTCCCATGAGGTCAAGAGCGATGCCCTGACCGTGCCGCGCGTGCCCGACGCGTTCACGCTCCAGACCGTCACGCGCATCGTCCCGCAGAAGAACACCAAGCTCGAGGGCCTGTACGCCACGAAAAGCGGCTTCGTCACGCAGTGCGAGGCGCAGGGGTTTCGCCGCATCACCTGGTTCGTCGACCGGCCCGACAACCTCGCCGTCTATACCGTCACCGTCCGCGCGGACAAGAACAGGTACCCGGTCCTCCTTTCGAACGGGAATCGGGTGGCTTCCGGCGTCGATGGGGAAAGTCATTGGGCGAAATTCGAAGATCCCTACCCGAAGCCCAGCTATCTGTTTGCGCTCGTCGCGGCGGATCTGGAGTTCATCCAGGAATCCCTGGTTTCCCGCTCGGGCATGCCGAAAAGGCTCTTCATCTATGTGGAGAAGGGAAAACTCGACCAGGCGGGCTGGGCGATGGACTGCCTCAAGCGCGCGATCGCCTGGGACGAGCGGCGCTTCGGCCTGGAGCTCGACCTCGACGAGTACAAGATCGTCGCGGTCGGCGACTTTAACTCCGGCGCGATGGAGAACAAGGGCCTCAACATCTTCAACGCCAAGTACATCCTGGCGCGCGCCGACACCGCCACCGACGTCGACTACATGAACATAGACCGCGTGGTGGCGCACGAGTACTTCCACAACTGGACCGGCGACCGCGTCACCTGCCGCGACTGGTTCCAGCTCTCGCTCAAGGAAGGCCTCACGGTGTTCCGCGACCAGGAATACGGCGCCGACACGTATTCGCGCGCGGTGACGCGCATCCAGGAGGTGCGCGGACTGCGCGCGATGCAGTTCCCCGAGGACGCGGGCCCGATGGCGCACCCGGTGCGGCCGCAGTCCTACCTGGAGATCCGCAACTTCTACACCATGACGGTGTACGAGAAGGGCGCGGAGGTCGTGCGCATGCAGCACACGCTGCTCGGCGAGGAGAAGTTCCAGCAAGGCATGCGGCTCTACTTCCAGCGCCACGACGGCCGCGCGGTCACCTGCGACGACTTCGTGCAGGCGATGCAGGACGCCTCGGGCATCGACCTGGCGCAGTTCCGGCGCTGGTACGACGTCGCCGGCACGCCGGTCCTGGATTGCTCGGGGTCTTTCGACCGGAACGTCTTCACGCTCAGCGTCCGGCAGTCGATGGATCCGCCGTTCCACATCCCGCTGGCCGTGAAGATCGGGGACGAGGAAAAGGTTCTTTCCGTCAGGGAAAAGACGCAGACCTTCCGGTTCGGGAACCTCGCCTCGAAGCCCGTCCCTTCGTTGCTGCGCGGCTTTTCGGCGCCGGTGGTCCTGAACTACCCGTACGGCGAGGACGATCTCCTCCACCTGCTTGCGCACGACGACGACCCGTTCAACCGCTGGGAAGCCGCGCAGCGGCTTTCGGCGGACATCATCCTCAAGCAGGCAGGCAAGCCTTCGCCCGCGTTCCTGGATGCCGTCGCCGCGCTGCTCGGGGAAAAGGACCCGGCCTTCGTCGCCGAGACGCTGCAGCTGCCTTCCGAGACCTTCCTCGCCGAGCAGATGGACGTCGTGGATCCCGACGCGCTGCACGCCGCGCGCAATGCGCTGAGGCTTGCGCTCGCCTCGCATTTCAAGGATTCGTTCCTGGCAATCTACAGAAAGCTGAAGATCGAGGCGCCCTATTCGCCGGACGCCGCATCCGCCGGCCGGCGCGCGCTGCGCAATCTGCTGCTGTCCTACTTGATGGAGCTGGAGACGCCGGACCTGGTCGCGCTGTGCTATGAGCAGTTCGGCCAGTCGGACAACATGACCGAGCAGTTCGCGGCGCTCGCCTGCCTCGCCAACAGCCTCGCGCCGCAACGCCCGATCGCGCTCGAGTCCTTCTACGACAAGTGGCGCGGCGAGCCGCTGGTCGTGGACAAATGGCTCGCGGTGCAGGCGGGATCGCGGTTGCCCGGCACGCTCGCGCGAGTTCGCGAGCTGCTCCGGCACCCCGCGTTCGACCTCAAGGTGCCGAACAAGGTGTACGCGCTCGTGCGCGGCTTCACCGCCAACCACGTGCGCTTCCACGGCGCCGACGGCGGCGGCTACGCCTTCCTCGCGGACCAGGTGCTCGCGCTCGACGCGCTCAACCCGCAGGTCGCTGCGAGAATGGCCCGCGGTTTCGATCGTTGGAAGAAATTTGACAGTTCACGAAGGGAAAAGGCCAAATTGCAGCTCGAGCGCCTGCGCGACGCCAAGGGCCTGTCGAAGGACGTCGCCGAGATCGTCGCGAAGGCGCTCGCCTGAGCATGGATCCCTACATCCTCTACGCAGCCACGATCACCTTCCTGGCGACCCACTTCCTCTCCAGCACGCCCCTGCGGCCGGCGCTGGCCAGGGTGCTCGGCGAAAAGGGCTACCTGGGCCTCTACACCCTGGTCGCGTTCCTCGCGCTCGGCTGGATGATCTGGGCATACAAGCGCGCGCCGACCGAGGTGCTTTGGCCCGGACTGCGCCTGGCCCCGGCCATCGCCATGCCCTTCGCCTTCGTGCTGCTCGCCTGCGGCCTGTTCGCGCGCAATCCGACCGCCGTGGGACAGGCAAGGGCGCTCGAGTCGGACGAGCCGGCGCGCGGCATGCTGCGCGTCACCCGCCACCCGATGATGTGGGGCTTCATCCTCTGGTCCGCCTCGCACATCCTCGCGCGCGGCGAGCTCAAATCGCTCGTCTTCTTCGGCGGCTTCCTCGTGCTCGCGGCGCTCGGCGCGCTGCTCATCGACCGCCGCAAGGAAGCGACGCTGGGCGAGGACTGGCAGCGCTTCGCGAAAGCCACCTCCTATTTCCCGTTCCTCGCGATCGCGCAAGGGCGCAATCGCTTCGACGCGAAGGAGATCGGCTGGCGCAACCCCGCGATCGGCCTCGCGCTCTACGCGGCGTTCCTCGGCCTGCACGCCTGGATGTTCGGCGCTCGCCCCTACTAGGCGGCGATCCAGAACTCCGTCTCGACCGGTTCCTCCTTCACGATGCGCTTGTTCTCGATCGTGAGCAGGCGCTTCGAGTGCACGTCGATGATGCAGCCGGGCGGAAAGCGCGGCGCCTCGGCGAGCCGCTCGGCGCGCTCCTCGTAGAAGGGCTTGCGCCCCTCCGGCCCGAGGATCGGCGTGAAGTGCGTGGCGTCGGCCGCATATTGCGGGTGGTCGATGACCGGCTCGACGTCGATCCACCACGCGTAGCGCGCATAGGCCTTCGGCAGCCAGTACGGGCGCAGGTCCGCGAGCCCGCCGCCGCGGTTGTTGTACGCGTAGCACAGGCAGTAGTCGTCGGCGGCCTGCGGAAAAGCCTCGATCGTGCCCTGCCAGGCGCCGAGCAGCTCCCGCGCCGGGCGCGTGTCCGCGTAAAGCTGCACCGCCCCGCTGCACAGGAGCTGCGACGGGTCGTGGTACTCGAAGCGCCACGCGAAGCGGAAGAAGCGCGGGCCGCTGCCCGCGACGCCGTCGGGCGCGCCGAGCACGACAGGCGCCGGCACGTAGGCCTCGGAGTCGCGGTCGGCCGCCCAGTTGTAGATCGCGAAATCCGTGCCGGCCGCGATCAGCTCGCCGATAAGCGCAGGCGCCTGGCGGAATTCGCAGTCCGCATCCACGTACAGCACCGGCCCGCGCCGTCGCTCGAGCACGTCGAGGATGAACCGCGGCTTGGTGTAGCGCAGGTCCGGGCTGCCCGACTTGCTGATCGACTGGTGCACGGCCGGCACCCGGCGCAGCTCGTGCTCGAGGCTGAAGCGCTCGCAGGAGCGCCGCAGCCGCTCGGCCATGCCGGCGTAGCCGTCCGTGTACA
>DATIYN010000079.1:0-10181 GCA_035517595.1 Burkholderiales bacterium | reverse complement strand
GCCCAGCGAGGCGGCTGACATCAGCGCATACATGCACGGGCTCGGGCGCGCCGCGCGCGCGGCCGCGCGCGAACTCGCGCGCGCCGGCACGGACGCGAAGAACCGCGCGCTGCGCGCGATGGCGTCGGAGATTCGCGCGCGCATGATCGGGCTGCTGGAAGCGAACCGCGCCGACGTCGCCCAGGCGAAGCAGGACGGCCGCGACGGCGCCTTCGTGGACCGCCTGACGCTCACGCCGAAGACGGTCGAGCAGATGGCCGAGGGCCTGGAGGACATCGCCGCGCTCGAGGATCCGGTCGGCAGGATCAGCGAGCTCGCGCGCCGGCCCACGGGCATCGAGGTCGGCCGCATGCGCGTGCCGCTCGGCGTCATCGGCATCATCTACGAATCGCGGCCCAACGTGACCGCGGACGCGGCCGGGCTGTGCCTGAAGGCGGGCAACGCCTGCATCCTGCGCGGCGGCTCGGAGGCGCTGCGCTCCAACCAGGCGATCGCCGAATGCGTGCGCGCGGGCCTGAAGGCCGCGGGCCTGCCCGAGACCGCGGTCCAGGTCGTGGCGACCGCGGACCGCGCGGCGGTCGGCGCGCTGATCACCATGAACGAGTACGTGGACATCCTCGTGCCGCGCGGCGGCAAGGAGCTCATCGAGCGCCTCGCGCGCGAGTCGAAGATCCCGATGATCAAGCACCTGGACGGCGTCTGCCATGTCTATGTGGACGACCGCGCCGATCCGGAGATGGCGGTGCGCATCGCCGACAACGCCAAGACGCAGCGCTACGGCACCTGCAACACGATGGAAACGCTGCTCGTCGCGGAAGGGATCGCGAAGCAGGTGTTGCCCCTGATCGGTTCGATCTTCAGGAGCAAGAACGTCGAAGTGAGGGCGGACGAGGCGGCTCGAAGGCTGATCCCCGACGCCAGGCAGGCGACGGAAAAGGACTACTACACCGAGTGGCTCGCGCCCGTCGTGTCGGTGCGCGTGGTCAAGGACCTGGACGAGGCGATCGCGCACATCGCCAAGTACGGCTCGCAGCACACCGATGCGATCGTCACGGAGGACCAGGCGAGGGCGCAGCGCTTCCTGCGCGAGGTCGACTCCGCCTCGGTGCTCGTGAACGCCTCGACGCGCTTCGCCGACGGCTTCGAGTACGGGCTGGGCGCCGAGATCGGCATCTCGACCGACAAGCTGCACGCGCGCGGCCCGGTCGGCCTGGAGGGTCTCACCACGCAGAAGTACGTGGTGCTCGGCCACGGAGAAGTGCGCACTTAGTGGCGAAGGCGATCGGCATTCTCGGCGGCACCTTCGATCCGGTCCACAACGCCCACCTTGCCGTCGCCAGCGCGGCCCTGCGCGCGCTCGGCCTCGAAGAAATCCTCTGGCTGCCGACCGGCGCCCCGCCTTACCGTCCCGCGCCCGTCGCGACGGCGGTGCACCGCGTCGCAATGCTCAGGCTCGCAATCGAACACGAGCCGCGCTACGCAGTGGATGAACGCGAGCTCTCGGCCGCTGCAAGCGGGTTTACCTATGATTCGATCAAAGCGATGAAACAAGAAGATCCGCAGGCGCAATTCACGCTGCTGATGGGCTCCGACCAGTACGAAAGGCGCGCCGCCTGGCACCGCTGGCCCGAGCTGGAGCAGCTCTGCGAGATCGCCGTGGTCGCGCGCCCCGGCTCGCGCATCGACGCAAAGGCGAAGACGCTGCCGATGCGGCCGAGCCCGATCTCGGCGAGCGACATCCGCGCGCGCGCCGCGCGCGGCGAGGACATCTCCGCCATGGTGCCTCCCGCGGTCGCCGAATACATCCGCAAGGCAGGGCTTTACCGCTGATGGACATCCGCAGGAAGCAGCGCGCAGTGGTAGAGGCGCTCGAGGACGTCAAGGGGCGCGACATCGTGGTGTTCAACGTAGGGCGCCAGACCGCCTACTTCGAGCGCGTGGTGATCGCGAGCGGGGATTCGAGCCGACAGGTGAACGCGCTCGCCGCGCGCGTGCAGGAGAAGGTGAAGCAGCTCGGCGCGCGCATCGCCGGCGTGGAAGGACGGCGCGGCGGCGAGTGGGTGCTCGTGGATCTCGGCGACATCGTCGTGCACGTGATGCACCCGGCGGTGCGCAGCCACTACAACCTCGAAGAGCTCTGGGGCGGCAAGGAAGTGAAGCTCAAGCCCGAGCGGGCAGCGCCCGCCCGGCGCGCGCGTCCCGCGAAGCGCCCCTCCCGTGGCAAGGCTCCACGTCGTCGCGGTCGCAAGTAACCTGCCGTCGTGGGCGAAGAGCGCCCGGGACGGCTATCTCCGCCGCATGCCCAGGGGATATGAGGTGGAAATCCTGGAAGTGAAGGCGAAGAACATCACGCTGCCCTCGCGATCGCGCCTGGTCGCGCTGGACGAGCGCGGCCGCGATCTCACGACGCGCGAGTTCTCCGCGCTCCTCGCCGAGCCGACCACGTTCGTGATCGGCGGCGCCGACGGGCTGGACCCCGCGATCAAGAAGAAGGCCGCGGTCCTGCTCCGCCTGTCCGCTCTCACGCTGCCGCACGCGCTCGCGCAGGTGATCCTGTGCGAGCAACTCTACCGCGCGGCGACGCTGCTCACGGGGCATCCGTACCACAGGGATTAGTCTTACACTTCGCGGTCCCGTGATCACGCAAGGCGACCGCAGCGTCTATCTCGCGTCGCGCAGCCCGCGCCGGCGCGAGCTGCTCGCGCAGATCGGCGTGCGCTTTCACCTGCTGCTCTTTCGCGACAAGCCCGAGACCGACGCGGAGCTCGACGAGACGCCGCTCGAGGGCGAGGCGCCCGAGGCCTACGTCGAGCGCGTGGCGCGCGCCAAGGCGCTCGCCGGCTGGAAGCGCCTGGAACAGCGCAACCTGCCGCGCGCCGCGGTGCTCGCCGCCGACACGACGGTCGCGCTGGACGGGCGCATCCTCGGCAAGCCGGCCGACCGGCGCGAGGCGGCCGCCATGCTCGGCGAGCTCTCGGGGCGCCGCCACCAGGTGCTCACCGCGGTCGCGGTCAAGCACGAGTCGCAATTCGAGAGCGTGCTGTCGGTGTCGGACGTCGAGTTCAAGCCGCTCTCGCCGGAGGAGATCCGGCAGTATTGCGCCACCGGCGAGTGCGACGACAAGGCCGGCGCCTACGCGATCCAGGGCCGCGCCGCGCCGTTCGTCGCCGAGCTGCGCGGCAGCTTCTCGGGCGTGATGGGCCTGCCGCTGTACGAGACCGCGCAGCTGCTCGAGCGCATGGGAGGAACAAGGGAGCGGAGGAACCTTCGCTGACGGCCGTGAACGAAGAAATCCTCGTCAACGTCACGCCGCAGGAAACGCGCGTCGCGGTCATCGCCGCCGGCCAGGTGCAGGAGCTCGTCGTCGAGCGCGCGCTGAACCGCGGCCTCGTCGGCAACATCTACGTGGGCAAGGTCGCGCGCGTGCTGCCCGGCATGCAGTCGGCCTTCGTGGAGATCGGCCTGGAGCGCGCCGCGTTCCTGCACGTCGCGGACATATGGGAGGCGCGCCGGCACGGCGCGCCCAACGGCGGGGAGGCTCGCCGCGCCGGCAACGGCGACGCCGCGAAATCCGAGCCCGCCCGGCCGATCGAGCGGATCCTCGCCGAGGGCCAGCCGGTGATGGTGCAGGTGGTCAAGGACCCGATCGGATCGAAGGGCGCGCGCCTGTCGACGCAGCTCTCGGTCGCCGGGCGGCTGCTCGTCTACCTGCCGCAGGACCCGCACATCGGCGTCTCGCAGCGCATCGAGGACGAGGCCGGGCGCGCGGCGCTGCGCGGCAAGCTGAAGGAGCTCGTGCCGCCGGACGAGAAAGGCGGCTTCATCCTGCGCACGCTCGCCGAGGGGGCGTCGGAAGCGGAGCTGAGCGCCGACATCGCGTACCTTCGCCAGGTCTGGCGCGACATCCAGGGCCGCGCCGCAGGTTCGACGCCGGGCGTCGAGCCGCCGCGGCTCGTCTACCAGGACCTGTCGCTCGCCGAGCGCGTGCTGCGCGACATGGTGACCGAGGCGACCGCCGCGGTGCGCGTCGACTCGCGCGAGAACTTCCAGAAGCTCGACGCCTTCGCGCAGGCCTACATGCCGGCGCTGCGCGGGCGCCTCGAGCACTACACCGGCGAGCGGCCGCTGTTCGAGCTGCACAACGTCGAGCCGGAGATCGAGAAGGCGCTCGCGCGGCGCGTCGACCTCAAGTCCGGCGGTACGCTGGTCATCGACCAGACCGAGGCGATGACGACCATCGACGTGAACACGGGCGGCTACGTCGGCCAGCGCAACTTCGACGACACGGTGTTCAAGACCAACCTCGAGGCGGCGCAGGCGATCGCGCGCCAGCTGCGCCTCAGGAACCTCGGCGGCATCATCGTCGTGGATTTCATCGACATGGACAGCGCCGAGCACCGCGCGGCGGTGCTGGAGGAGCTCGGGCGCGCGCTGGCGCGCGACCGCACGCGCACGACCGTGAGCGGGTTCACGGCGCTCGGCCTGGTCGAGATGACGCGCAAGCGCACGCGCGAGTCGCTCGCGCACGTGCTCTGCGAGCCCTGCGCGGCCTGCGGCGGCCGCGGCGAAGTGAAGACCGCGCGCACCGTGTGCTACGAGGTGCTGCGCGAGATCCTGCGCGAGGCGCGCGCCTTCGACGCGAAGGAGTACCGCGTGCTCGCCTCGCCGCCCGTGTACGAGATGTTTCAGGAGGAGGAGTCCGGGGCGCTCGCGATGCTGTCGGACTTCATTAAGAAGCCCGTGTCCGTCCAGGTCGAGACCAGCTATTCGCAGGAACAATACGATATCGTGCTCCTATGACAGACCTCGTCTTCACGCCCGCAAGGAAGCTCGCGCGACTCATTCGCGCCCGCAAGCTCTCGGCCACCGAGGCGATGAAGGCGTTCATCGCGCAGATCGAGCGCGTCAATCCGAGGGTGAACGCCATCGTGACCTTCCTGCCGGATCTCGCCCTTGCGGCGGCGAGAAAATTCGACAGGAATTTCAAGACGAACAGGTCCAAGCCCCTGGCCGGCCTGCCGATCGCCTACAAGGACAACGTGGCGACGAAGGGCATCCGCACCACCTCGGGCTCGCCGATCCACCGCGACCACGTGCCGACGCAGGACGCGCTGCTGGTAGAGCGCCTTTCCGCGGCCGGCGCGATCACGCTCGGCAAGACGAATCTTCCGGAGTTCGCCGCCGGCAGCCAGACCTTCAACGCGGTGTTCGGCGCGACCCTGAATCCCTACGACACGACGAAGACCTGCGGCGGCTCCTCCGGCGGCGCGGCGGTGGCGGTCGCCTGCGGCATGCTGCCCTTCGCCGACGGCGGCGATCTCGGCGCGTCGCTCCGCAATCCCGCCAACTACTGCAACGTAGCCGCCCTGCGACCGACGCCCGCACGCGTGCCCCACTGGCCGAGCACCAATGCCTGGAATACCCTCGCCGTGCTCGGACCGATCGGGCGGACCGTCGCCGACGTCGCGTTTCTGTTCTCCGCGATGGCCGGACCGGATGCGAGAGCGCCCGTTTCGCTGTCCGATCCGGGCTCCACATTCTCGAGACCGCTCGCCCGGCGATTCAGAAGAACCCGCGTAGCGTGGAGCAGGAACCTCGGCAGCCTCCCGGTGGATCCGCGCGTGACCGCCGTGCTCGAGCCGCAGAAGAAGGTTTTTCGCGAGCTCGGCTGCATCGTGGAGGAGGCCGAGCCCGATCTCTCCGAGGCCACCGAAGCTTTCGAGACTCTGCGAGGGGTGGCGTTCGTCCAGAACTACGGTGCATTCCTCAAGGCGCGGCGCGGCGATCTCAAGGAAGACGTGATCGCCAACATCGAGCACGGCCTCAAGCTCACGCCCGAGAAGATCGCCCGCGCCCACAGCCTGCGCTCCGAGCTCTACCACCGCATGCGGACTTTCCTCGAGCGCTACGAGTTCCTCCTCCTGCCAGTGAATCAGCTGCCCCCATTCCCGGTGAGCGAGCCCTGGCCGCGCGAGATTGCAGGCGTGAAGATGACGAACTACCTCGACTGGATGAAGACCTGCTACTGGATCACGATGACGAGCCACCCGGCGATCTCGGTGCCGGCCGGCTTCACCGACGATGCGACGCCGCTGCCCGTGGGGCTGCAGATCGTCGGCCGCTACCGAGACGATCTCGGCGTGCTGCAGCTCGCTCACGCCTTCGAGCAGGAGACCGGCGTCTGGCGCCGTCGTCCCGCCATCGCGACCGTCTAGGGCTGGGTCTCACCGCGGCGAGCGGCGAGGCCGCGCGCGCGTTCGACGACGCGGTCTGGGCGTTCGTCGGCTTTGCGCGCGAGCCCGGCGCGCCGCTCAAGCGCGCGCTCGAGGCCGATCCGGCGATGCCGCTGGCGCATTGCCTGCAGGGATACTTCCTGCACCTGATGGGCTTGCCCGCCCTGGCCGCGCAGGCAAGGAGCGCCCATGAAACGGCGTCGAGGATCGGGGCCGGAAGCCCCCGGGAGAGCGCGCACGTGGAGGCGCTCGGCGCCTGGTGCGAGGGCGAGCTGGAGGAAGCGGCGCGGCGCTTCGACGCGATCCTCGCCGAGCACCCGCGCGACCTCCTCGCGCTCAAGCTCGCCAACTACCTCTACTTCTACCTGGGCGATGCGGCCGCCGTGCGCGACGGCCCCGCGCGCGCGCTCGAGGCCTGGGACGAGGGCACGCCCGGGTTCGGCCACCTGCTCGCGCTGCACGCCTTCGGCCTGGAGGAATCGGGCGAGTACGCCGCCGCCGAGCGCGCCGGCCGGCGCGCGACCGAACTCAACCCGGCCGACCCTTGGGCAGTGCACGCGGTCGCGCACGTGATGGAGATGCAGGACCGCGCGGACGAGGGCGCGGACTGGATCGAGACGCTCGCGCCGCACTGGGACGCGGCAAATTTCTTCCGCTACCACCTGTGGTGGCACCTCGCGCTCCTGCGCTGGGGCGCCGATCGGCCCGAAGAGGCGCTGCGGCTCTACGACACGCGCGTCTGGGCCGAGGGCTCGAGCGAGAACCTTTCGCTGTGCAACGACATCTCGATGCTGGCGCGGCTGGAGCTCGCGGGCGTCGACGTCGGCCCGCGCTGGGACGCCGCGGCGGCCGTGGTGCGCGAGCGCGCCGGCGGCTCGGTGCTCGCCTTCGTCGACGCGCACTACGCGCTCGCGCTCGGCGAAGTCCCGGCGCTGGAACCGCGCGGCACCACGGGGCGCCTGCACCGGGCGCTCGGCCGCGCGCTCTGCGAGGCGATGGCGGCCCGGCGCGCCGGCGACCACGCGCGCGTGGTCGCGCGCCTCGCGCCCGTGCGCGCCGAGCTGCGGCGCGTGGGCGGCAGCCACGCGCAGCGCGATCTGTTCACGCTGCTGCTGCTGGATTCGGCGCTCCGGGCCGGCGAGCGAAGCCTCGCGCGCGCGCTCATCGCCGAGCGCGCCGTGCGACGACCCGCAGGCCGGCTGCCGGCACGGCTGGCCGGGGCGGCCGGCCCCTGATCGCCTGCTACTTCGCTTTCGGCACGCGGCCGAGAAGGTAGAACTCGTCGTTCGGCCGCATGCTCGCGACGTTCGCGAGCCGGTTCGACATCGCGAAGAACGCGGCGATTGCGGCGATGTCCCAGACATCCTCGTCGCTGAAGCCCTGAGCGCGCAGCGCCGCGAGGTCGGCGTCGCTCACCGTGTGCGACTCGAGCGCGACCTGCATCGCGAAATCGAGCATCGCGCGCTGGCGCGGGTCGAGGTCGGCCTTGCGGTAGTTGATCGCCACCTGGTCGGCGACGAGGGGATTCTTCGCGCGGATGCGCAGGATCGCGCCGTGCGCGACCACGCAGTACTGGCACTGGTTCGCGCCGGAGGTCGCCACCACGATCATCTCGCGCTCGGCCTTGGTCAGGGTGACCGGCCCGCCGACCTCCTTTTCCATCAGCGCGTCGTGGTAGGCGACGAACGCGCGCCATTCGGCGGGCCGGTGCGCGAGCGCGAGGAACACGTTCGGCACGAAGCCGGTCTTCTGCTGGACCGCCTCGATGCGCTCGCGGATATCCGGCGGCAGGTCCTTCGGCTCGGGAACCGGAAACCGGCTGATCGGACTGGAGCTCACTCAGCTTGCCAGCATACACCGGCCGTTGCCGATGACGACGATGTCGCCGCGCTCCGGCACGCGGCAGCGGAACGACACCACCTTGCCGTCCACCCAGAGGTCGGTGGCGATCGATTCTCCCGGATAGACCGGCGCCGAGAAGCGCACGTCGAGCCCCGCGATCTTCGTATGGTCGTACGCCGCCACGCTTTGCAGGATCGCGCGGCAGGCCGTGCCGTAGGTGCACAGGCCGTGCAGGATCGGCGCGCGAAAGCCGACGCGGCGCGCGAGCTCCGGGTCGGCGTGCAGCGGGTTGCGGTCACCGCTCAGGCGGTACAGCAGCGCCTGGTCCTTGCGCGTCTCGAGCCTGACGCTCAGGTCCGGCGCGCGCGCCGGCAGCACGTGCGGCGCCGGACCCGAGCCCGCGGGGCCGCCGAAGCCGCCGTCGCCGCGCGCGAAGGTCACCGAATTCAGCGTGAACACGGGAGCGCCGTCGGCCGCCGAGCGCACCGCGGTCTCGGTGTAGATCACCGCGCCCTTCCCGGCGCCCTTGTCGTAGGCTTCGGTCACGTGCGCGTCGGCGAGGAGCTCGCCCTCCGGCGGCAGGGGCCGGTGCAACGTGAGCCGCTGCTCGCCGTGCACCACTTTGCTGTAGTCGTAGCCGCAGTCCTTCAGCAACGGCACGCGCGCGAGCACGGTTGCCATGCTGGGCACGGTTTTCAGCGCTGCGCCGGGCCGCTCGAATACGTAGGCGAGCTCGTCCGCGTCGAGCGGGTCGCGCCCCATGCCGATGCCGAGAGCGTAGAGCATCGTCTCGCGGTCGCCGTAGCGGAAGCGCTCGCCCTCGCGTTTCAGGGACATCAGGCGGTCGTAGTCCAGCGCCATCGCGGCCTCAGTCCAGCTCCAGGCCGTCCATGCCCGAGTTCTTGCGCACCTTCGGCAGCATCTCGCGCAGGCGACGGCCCGCCTCGGCCGGGTCATCCACCTGCGGCAGCTCCGCGCCGCGCCGCCAGCCCTCGCAGACCGCGATGCGCCCGACGCCCGCCTGGATCACGCGGCCCGTGATGTCCTGCGCCTCCTCGCTCGCGAGGTAGGCGACCACCGGCGACACCCACCTGGTGTCGCGCATCGCGCGCTGCTCGTCAGTGAGCACGCGGAGATTCTCGGTCATGCGCGTCTGGGCCGAGGGCGAGATCGCGTTCACGGTGACGCCGAATTTCTTCAGCTCGCGCGCGGCGATGATCGTGAACGCAGCGATGCCCGCCTTCGCGGCGCCGTAGTTCGACTGCCCCAGGTTGCCGTAGAGGCCCGAGGTGGAGGTGGTATTGATGATGCGTCCCTTCACGGGCGCGCCGGTGGCGCGGTGCAGCTCGCGCCAGTGCGCCGCGGCGTGACGCGAAGGCGCGAACGTGCCCTTGAGGTGCACGCGGATCACCGCGTCCCACTCCTCCTCGCTCATGTTGACGAGCATCCGGTCGCGCAGGATGCCGGCGTTGTTGACCACGACGTCGAGGCGGCCCCAGGCGCCGAGCGCCGCGTCGATCATGCGCTTGGCCCCGTCCCAGGAGCTCACGTCGTCGCCGTTGACCATCGCCTCGCCGCCCGCGGCGCGGATCTCGCCGACCGTCCGCGCGGCGAAGGAATCGTCGCGGCCGCTGCCGTCGACGTTCGCGCCGATGTCGTTGACCATCACTCTTGCGCCGTGCGCGGCGAGCAACTTCGCGTGCTCCTGCCCGAGGCCCCGGCCCGCGCCGGTGACGATTGCGACGCGCCCCTCGCACAATCGTGTCATCTGTGGCGAATCCTCCCCCCGCTGCAGAGCGGGGATGTTCTCACGCTTTGCCGCACCCGATATGCCAGAATTCCAATATGCTGCCGCTCGAAGGCGTGCGCGTGGTCGAAGTCGCGCAGAACCTCGCCGGCCCGTACTGCGCCGAGATCCTCGCGCACCTGGGCGCCGATGTAGTGAAGGTCGAGCGGCCGCAGGGCGGCGACGACACGCGCGGCTGGGGCCCGCCGTTTCTCGACGGCGCGGGCAGCTCGTTCCACGCGGTCAATCTCGGCAAGCGCTCGATCGCGCTGGATCTCAAGGACGCGAAGGCGCGCGCGCGCCTGCTCGAGCTCGTCGGA
>DATIYN010000078.1:0-2838 GCA_035517595.1 Burkholderiales bacterium | reverse complement strand
AAGGGCCTGCTCAATCCCGGCAAGGCGGTGCCGACGCTGCATCGCTGCGCTGAGTTCGGGCGCATGCACGTGCGCGGCGGCCAGCTGCCCCATCCCGGCCTGCCGCGCTTTTGAGCCTCGAGGATCTCCAGGAGCGGGTTCGCGAGGCCGCCGGCCGCGGCGCGGCGCTGCGCATCCGCGGCGGCGGTAGCAAGGACTTCTACGGCAATCTCCCGCGCGGCGAGGTGCTCGACACGCGCGGCTGCGCCGGCATCGTCGCCTATGAGCCGACCGAGCTGGTCCTGACCGCGCGCTGCGGCACCGCGCTCTCCGATCTTGAAGGAATTCTTGCCGACCAAGGCCAGTTCCTCCCGTTCGAGCCTCCCCATTTCGGCCCCGGCGCGACGCTGGGCGGCTGCGTCGCGGCCGGACTATCGGGACCGAGACGCGCGAGCGGGGGCGCCGTGCGCGATGCGGTGCTCGGCGCCAGGATCCTCGACGGGCGCGGCCAGTTGCTCGCGTTCGGCGGCCAGGTGATGAAGAACGTGGCCGGCTACGACGTGTCGAGACTGCTCGCGGGATCGCTGGGCACGCTCGGCGTGATCGTCGAGGTGTCGCTCAAGCTGCTGCCGCGGCCCGCGGCCGAGCGCACGCGCCGCTTCGAGATGACGCAAGCCCAGGCGCTGCAGAGCCTGAACCGCTGGGCGGGCCAGCCGCTGCCGGTGTCGGCGAGCGCCTGGCGCGACGGCGCTCTCACGCTGCGCCTGTCGGGCGCCGAGAGCGCGATCGGCGCGGCGGCACAGAAGCTGGGCGGCGAGAGCATGGTGCCGGAGGAGGCGACGCGCTTGTGGTCGGGCATCCGCGAGCAGACCGACGCGTTCTTCGCGGGCGACGCGCCGCTGTGGCGCCTGTCGCTGCCCTCGGCGGCGCCGGAGCTGTCGCTCGCAGGCGCGCAGCTGGTGGAGTGGGGCGGGGCGCTGCGCTGGCTCAGGGGCGATCTCGATGCGGCGCAGGTGCGCGCCGCGGCTGCGCGAGCCGGCGGCCACGCGACGCTGTTCCGGGCGAAGGACAAGTCGGCGGGAGCCTTCGCGCCGCTGCCGCCGCTGCTTGCGCGGCTGCATCGGGAACTCAAGCGCAGCTTCGATCCGGCGGGCATCTTGAATCCCGGCCGGCTGTATCCGGAGTTCTAGGCCTTGGCGAGCTTCTTCCTTTCCGCTTCGATCGCCGCGCGCGCCTGGCCTGCGAACGCAGAGGCCGGATACCGCGCGAGCAGGCGAGCGTACAGCTGGATCGCGAGCGCGGGCTCCCCCGCCTCGCCGGCTTTGTGCGCCGCCTCGTACAGCAGCTTTTGCAGCGCGAGGCCATCGGCCTGCGCGGACGCAGGCGCAGCCGGGGCCGCCGGCGCGGGGGAGGATTCGGCAGCTTTCGCTTTGCCTGCCGTGGCGACCAGGAAGGCGGCGAGGCGATCCTCCTCGGCGGCCTGCCGCTCGCTCCAGCGCTTCACGCTGAACCAGACGACGCCGCCCGCGGCCAGCACGATGGCGCCGATCGCGAGCCAGAACATGCTGCTGCTCATGCAAAAAGTATAACCAGGCGGAACATCGCGCCCATGCAGACCCAGCTCGCCGACTTCATCCGCGGTACGCCGGAAGGCCGGGAGGCCGACGCGATCCTGCGCAAGTGCGTGCATTGCGGCTTCTGCACCGCGACCTGCCCGACCTACCAGCTGCTCGGCGACGAACTCGACGGGCCGCGCGGACGCATCTACCTCGTCAAGCAGCTGCTCGAGGGCGCGCCGCCGACGGCGAAGACGCGGCTGCACCTCGACCGCTGCCTCACCTGCCGTTCCTGCGAGAGCACTTGCCCCTCGGGCGTGCAGTACGGCCGCCTCGCCGACATCGGCCGCGCCGTCGTCGAGCGGAAGGTCGGACGCGGGCCCATCGATACACTGTGGCGAGCAGTCCTTTCGTTCGTGCTTCCGAGGACGAGCCTGTTTTCGTTCCTGCTTTTCGCCGGCAGGCTCGCCAGGCCTCTTCTCCCGCGAAGCCTGAAGGACAAGATCCCGGCAAGGCCCGTTCCGGCCGGTGCCTGGCCCGCGCCGCGACGTTCGCGCAAGATGCTCGTGCTGGCCGGCTGCGTGCAGCCGGCGCTCGCGCCGCGCATCAACGCCGCGGCGGCGCGCGTGCTCGATCGTGCCGGCATCTCGCTCGCCGAGGCGCCCGGCGCGGGCTGCTGCGGCGCGCTGCGCTTCCACCTGAACGAGCAGGACGCCGGCCGCGACGACATGCGCGCGCTCATCGACGCGTGGTGGCCCGCAGTCGAGCGCGGGGAAGTCGAGGCGATCGTGATCACCGCGAGCGGCTGCGGCAGCTTCATCAAGGAGTACGCCCGCCATCTCGGCGAGGACCGCGCGTATCGCGAAAAGGCCGAGCGCATCGCCGGGCTGACGAAGGATCTTTCGGAGGTTGTCCTCGAGGACTTCATTCAGAAGAAGGAAACACCCCTCCGGGTGGCGTTTCAGTCTCCCTGCTCGCTGCAGCACGGCCAGCAGATCCGCGGCAAGGTGGAGACGCTGCTGCTAGCGGCGGGCCACGAGCTCGCGCCGGTCGAGGACGGCCACCTGTGCTGCGGCTCGGCCGGAACCTACTCGATCCTGCAGCCCGGGCTCTCTAGAGTCCTGAAGGAGCGGAAGCTGGCCGCGCTGCGTGCGGGCGGGCCGCAGGCGATCGCGACGGCCAACATCGGCTGCCTCGCGCACCTGCAGGGCGAGACGCCGGTTCGGCACTGGATCGAACTGCTGGAGTAAACTTTTCGAATGGAAAGCATCGTCCGCGCTGCGTGCCCGCACGACTGCCCGGA
>DATIYN010000077.1:0-10148 GCA_035517595.1 Burkholderiales bacterium | reverse complement strand
TCGGCCGCCCCGCGCGTGAGCGAGCCGCGCGTCGGCTGGATGGCGCTGTCGCGCCGGTCGCGCCCCGCGCCGAGGATGCCGAAGCCGTAGGTGTACTTGTTGCCGAATTGGGAGACGAAGGTCTGGTAGGTGACCGGGCTGTTGTCGAACGTCGTCAAGTCCACGTTCTCGGCGCCGAGGTTGAACGACACCGAGTCGGTCTCGCTGATCGGGTAGCTGAGTTTGACGCCGGCGCCGTAAGTGTTGGTGACGTAGGCGCCGGTGACGAGGCTGGAGGCGTCGATCCGCCGGTTGTACACGTCGAATCCGGCTCCAACACCGTCCACTGTCGCATAGGGATTGAGATAGGAAATGCCGATGTTCCGGTTGACCTTGCCGGTATTGGCCTGGAGCGAGAGGAACTTGCCGCTGCCGAAGACGTTGGCCTGCGACACCGAGCCGGACACCACGAACTTGTCGACCGACGAGTAGCCCGCGCCGAACAGGATGGCGCCGGTGGGCTTCTCCTCCACGGTGAAGTTGACGTCCACCTGGTCCGGGTTCTCGGCGACCGGCGCGGTCTCGACGTTGACGTCCTTGAAATACTGGGTCTTGTCGATGCGCGTCTTCGACAGCTGGATCTTCGAATTGTCGTAGTACGCGCCCTCGAGCTGGCGCATCTCGCGGCGGATGACCTCGTCGCGCGTCTTGGTGTTCCCCGCGACGTTGATGCGGCGCACGTAGACGCGCCGGCCCGGATCGACGACGAAGGTCAGCGCGACCTTGCGCGCGACGCGGTCGATCTGCGGGATCGCGCTCGCGTTGGCGAAGGCGTAGCCCTCGTTGCCGAGGCGGTCGGCGATCGCCTTGGTGCTCTCGTTGATGCGCTGGCGCGAGAACACCTCGCCCGCCTTGACCTTGACGAGCTTCTGCAGCTCCTCGCGCGTGAGCATCATCTGGCCGTCCAGCTTCACGTCGGACACCGTGTACTTCTCGCCCTCGGTGACGTTCACCGTGATGTAGATGTCGCGCTTGTCCGGCGTGATCGAGACCTGCGTGGACTCGATGGCGAAGTCGACGTAGCCGCGGTCCTGGTAGAACGAGCGCAGCGCCTCGAGGTCGCCCGAGAGCTTCTGCTTGGAGTACTGGTCCGCCTTGGTGTACCAGGTCAGCCAGCCCGGCGTGCGCAGCCCGAACTGCTCGAGCAGCACCTTCTCGTCGAACACCTGGCTGCCGACGATGTTGATCGAGCGGATCTTCGCGACCTCGCCCTCGTTCACCGAGATGCGCACGCTCACGCGGTTGCGCTCCAGCGGGGTCACCGTGGTCTGCACGTCGGCGGCATAGCGGCCGCGCGACAGATACTGCTTCTTGAGCTCCTGCACGGCGAATTCCAGCACCGCCCGGTCGAAGGTGCGCCCCTCCGACAGGCCGGCGTCGCGCAGGATCCGCTTCATCGCGTCGGTCTGGAATTCCTTGATGCCGACGAGGTCGATCTGCGCCACCGCGGGGCGCTCGTCCACGAGCACCACCAGCACGTCGTTCTCCGCCTCGAGGCGGACGTCCCGGAAGAAGCCCGTGGCGAACAGGGCGCGCAGCGCCTGCTGGGCCTTTTCCTCGGTCATCGTCTCGCCGACCTTTACCGGCAGGTAGCTGAACACCGTGCCCGCCTCGGTGCGTTGCAGGCCCTCGACGCGGATGTCCTTCACCACGAACGGCTTGAACCCCTGCGCGAACGCGCCGCCGGCCACGGCGAGCAGCGCGCAGGCGACGGCGGCGAGAAAGCGCATGCGCATGGCTATCCGGAGAACAGGCGGTTCAGGTCGTTGTAGAAAGCGAATGCCATGATGACGAGGAGCAACGCCAGCCCCACCCGCTGCCCGAGTTCCATGGCCCGCTCGGACACCGGACTCCCCTTGATGATTTCCACCAAATAGTACATCAAGTGTCCGCCGTCCAGCAGCGGAATCGGCAGCAAATTCAGCACGCCGAGGCTGATGCTGATGAGCGCGAGGAAGGTCGCGTACGCGAGCCAGCCCATCTGCGCCGACTGGCCCGCGTAGTCGGCGATCGTGACCGGCCCGGAAAGATGCTTCCAGGACACTTCGCCCACGAGCATTTTGCCGAGCATCTTCAGGCTGAAGGTCGAGATGTCCCAGGTCTTGCCCACGGCCTTCGCGAGACTGTCGAGCGGGCCGTAGCGCACGCGCACCACGATGCGCTCCGTATCGGCCGCGGGGATGCGCGGCGCGGCGCCGATGCGCCCGATGCGCGCGCCGTTCTCGCTCACCGCGTCGGGCAAGACGTCCAGCCGCAAACGCGCGCCGTCGCGCTCGACCACGAGCGCGAGCACGCTTTCCGGATGCGCCCGCACCGCCTGCACCAGGCCTTCCCAGTCGCGCACCGGGGCGCCGCCGGCGCGGGTCACGCGGTCTCCCGCGAGCAGCCCGGCACGCTCGGCGGCGCCGCCCGGCACCACGCGGCCGATCACGGGCTCGAGCGGCGGGCGGTACAGCCGCAGGCCGATGCGCTCGAGCGTGTCGCTCTCGACGTCTTCCGACGGAAAGTCGCGCAGGTCGAGCACGTGCATCGAAATGTCGCCGCCGGCGCCGGCCACCTCGAAGCGCAGGGCCTCTTTCTGCAGAGCGCCCTGCAGCACGCGCCAGCGCAGGTCCTGCCAGGTGGCGATCGGCTCGCCGTCGATGAGCCGCACGGTATCGCCGGCCGCGAACTCGGCCGCCTGCGCGAGCGTGCCGGCGGCCGGCTGCGCGAGCACCGGCCGCGCCTCGGGCATGCCGTGCAGGTAGAGGCCCGCGTACACCGCGATCGCGAACAGGAAGTTGAACACCGGCCCGGCCGAGACGATGGCGAAACGCCGCCAGACGCTCTGCCGGTTGAACGCGCGGTGCGCCTCCTTCGGCGCGACCGGCGCCTCGCGCTCGTCGAGCATCTTCACGTAGCCGCCGAACGGAATCGCGGCGACGACCCATTCGGTGCGGTCCGGGCCGACGCTGCGCGTGTACAGCGCGCGGCCGAAGCCGACCGAGAAGCGCAGCACCTTGACGTCGCACAGCCGCGCGACGAGGTAGTGCCCGTACTCGTGCACCACGATGAGCACGCCCAGCGCGACGACGAAGGAAAGCGCGGTGTGCAGGAAGCCCATCGCCGCCTCAGGCCGCGCGTCCCATCAGCGCGGCCACGCCTTCGGCCGCGGCACGCCTCGCGCCGCGATCGGCTTCGAGCACGGTCTCGAGCGCGTCGGCGCGCGCACCCGGCACGCGCTCGAGCGCGTGCTCGATCACCTGCGGGATCGCCGTATAGCGCAGCCGGCCGTCCAGGAAGGCGGCGACGGCGACCTCGTTCGCGGCGTTGAGCACCGCCGGCGCGGTGCCGCCCTGGCCGAGGGCCGCGTAGGCGAGGCCGAGGCAGGGAAAGCGGCGCGCGTCGGGACGGTCGAAGCTCAGCTGCCCGAGCGCCGCGAGGTCGAGCGGCGCGGCGCCGGAGGCGATGCGCTCGGGGAAGCCGAGCGCGTGCGCGATCGGCACGCGCATGTCCGGATTGGACAGCTGCGCGATCACCGAGCCGTCGATGTACTCGACCAGCGAGTGCACGATGCTCTGCGCGTGGATCAGCACCTCGACGCGCTCGGCCGTCACGCCGAACAGCCAGCAGGCCTCGATCACCTCGAGTCCCTTGTTCATCATCGTCGCCGAATCGACCGAGATCTTGCGGCCCATCGCCCAGTTCGGGTGCGCGCAGGCCTCGTCGGGCGTGACCTGCGGCAGGCGCTCGAGCGGCGTCGCGCGGAACGGCCCGCCGGAGGCCGTGAGCAGGATGCGGCGCACCGAGGCCGCGGGCGCCCCGCCCGGCCCGCGCGGCAGGCACTGGAACACGGCGTTGTGCTCGCTGTCGATCGGCAGCAGCTCGGCGCCGTGCTCGCGCACCGCGTGCATGAAGAACGGCCCCGCCATCACGAGCGCTTCCTTGTTCGCCAGCAGCAGCCGCTTGCCCGCGCGCGCGCCGGCGAGCGTGGGCGCGAGGCCCGCGGCGCCGACGATGGCCGCCATGAGCACGTCGCAGCCGGGGTCTGCAGCGACCTGCTCGAGCGCGGGCGCCCCGAACAGCAGCTCGCTGCGGCAGCCCGACTCGGCGAAGCGCCGCCGCAGCGCGGCGTCCTCGGCGAGCCCGGACAGCACGGCGTAGCGCGGCGCGTGCTTCAGGCAGAGGGCGAGCAGCGCGTCGGCGCGCCGGTGCGCGGTGAGCGCGAACACGCGGAAGCGGTCCGGGTGGCGCGCGACCACGTCCAGCGTGCTGGACCCGATCGAGCCGGTGGCGCCCAGCAAGGTGAGCCCCTGCGTCATGCCGCCCCGATCGCGCGCAGCATCAGCAGCGCCGCCGGCAGCGTCGCGGTGGCGCTGTCGATGCGGTCGAGCACGCCGCCGTGGCCCGGCAGCAGGCGGCCGCTGTCCTTGGCGCCGGCCTGGCGCTTGAGCGCGGACTCGAGCAGGTCGCCCGCCACGCCAAGCGCGCAGAGCAGCAGCGCCCCGGCCAGGAACGGCATCCAGATCCCTCCCTGCACGCGAACTTGGAATTCCGTGTCGAAACTCGCCCAGATGATAGCGTAGATGACGCTGCCCAAAGCCGCGCCGGCCACGCCTTCCCAGGTCTTGCCGGGACTGATCGCGGGGGCGAGCTTGCGCCGGCCGAACGCGCTGCCCGCGAAGTAGGCCGCGCTGTCGGCGACCCAGACCAGGCCGAGCGCCATCAGCAGCAGTCGCGGCGGCAGCGCGCTCGCCGCCAGAGCAGCCGGGATCAGCGCGAGCGCGCCGGCGGCGAGCAGCGCGGCGCGGTGGCCGGCGCGCACGCCCTTCAGGAGCCAGGCGGGCACGACGAGGATCCAGAACGCGGCAGCGCACCAGAGCGCCGGCGCGAGCAGCGCAGGCTCGCCGAATTCGACGAGGACGAACGCGAGTGCGCAAAGCGATGCGTAGGCGGTGCATTGCCAGCGTCCCAGCGAGCACAGGCGGCCCCATTCGCCGGCGCCGAGCGCGACGATCACGGCGACGACCGCGCTGAACCAGGCGCGCTCGAGCCAGAGCAGCGCGGCGGCGAAGCCGGCGAGCAGGATCGCCGCGGTCAGGATGCGCGTGAGCAGCAAGCGCGCTCCGGCGCGGCGCTCAAGCGTCGCTCGCCTCGGGCAGCGAGGATTCCTCGAGCTGCTCGCTGGTGCGGCCGAAGCGCCGCTCGCGGCGCCGGTACGAGGCGAAGGCGGCGTCCAGCGCCGCGGCGTCGAAGTCCGGCCACAGCGTGTCGGTGAAGTACAGCTCGGTGTAGGCGAGCTGCCAGAGCAGGAAGTTGCTCACGCGCTGCTCGCCGCCCGTGCGGACGAAGAGGTCGGGCTCCGGCGCGTAGCTCATCGCGAGATGGCGCGCGAGGTCCGATTCCTGGATTCCCCGGCCGTCTCTGGCAGCATTCGCCATTGAAAGCTTGTTGATGGCCTGGAGAATGTCCCAGCGGCCGCCGTAGTTGGCGGCGATCGTCAGCGTGAGGCGCGCGTTGTCGGCCGTGAGCCGTTCGCCCGCGGCGATGAGCGCCTGGATCTTCGGGTCGAAGCGCGCGGTGTCGCCGACCACGCGCAGGCGGATGCCGTTGCGATGCAGCTTCTGCACCTCGTTCTCGAGCGCGGCGATGAACAGCTGCATCAGCAGCGCGACCTCTTCGGCGGGCCGGCGCCAGTTCTCGGAGCTGAATGCGAACAGCGTGAGGTAGTGCACGCCGCGCTCGGCGCAGGCCTTGACCACTTCTCGCACCGCCTCGACGCCGCGCTTGTGCCCCGCGAAGCGCGGCAGATGCCGCTGCTTGGCCCAGCGGCCGTTGCCGTCCATGATGATCGCGACGTGGCGCGGCACGTCGCCGTGGCCCGGGATCTCGGCGGTCGAGCTCGCGTGCGCGCGCGTTTTCTTCATGCCGGCGCGCTCAGACCGCCATCAGCTCGGCTTCCTTCTGCGCGAGCAGCTTGTCGATCTCTGCGATGTGCCGGTCGGTGAGCTTCTGCACGTCGTCGGCCGCGCGGCGCTCGTCGTTCTCGGAAACTTCCTTCTTCTTGAGCGCCTCCTTGACCGCGTGGATCGCGTCGCGGCGCAGGTTGCGCACCGCGACGCGCGCGGTTTCGGCCTCCTTGTGGACGACCTTGGCGAGCTCCTTGCGCCGCTCCTCGGTGAGCGTCGGCATCGGCACGCGGATCATCTCGCCCGTCGAGGCGGGATTGAGGCCGAGATTGGAGTCGCGGATCGCCTTCTCGATCGTCGAGGCGAGCTTCTTCTCGAACGGCTGCACGCCGATCGTGCGCGCGTCGACGAGCGAGATCTTGGCGACCTGGTTGAGCGGCGTCTGCGCGCCGTAGTAGTCGACCGCGATGTGGTCGAGCAGCCCCGTGTGGGCGCGGCCCGTGCGGATCTTGGCGAGGTCGGCCTTGAAGGCGTCGACGCTCTTGTGCATCTTCGCTTCGGTGGTCTTCTTGAGCTCCGCGATCATGGCTGCCTCCGTCCCGGCCTACACGTGCACCAGGGTGCCTTCGTCCGCGCCCGCGACCACGCGCCCGAGGGCGCCCGGGCGGAAGATGCTGAACACGTTGACCGGCAGCCTCTGGTCCCTGCACAGCGCCAGCGCGGTCGCGTCCATGACCTTCAGGTTGCGCTGGATCGCCTCGTCGAAGCTCACCCGGCCGTAGCGCTTCGCGGCGGGGTCCTTCTTCGGGTCGCTAGTGTACACGCCGTCCACCTTGGTCGCCTTCAGCACGATCTCGGCGCCGACCTCGCTCGCGCGCAGCGCGGCGGCGGTGTCGGTGGTGAAGAACGGATTGCCGGTGCCGGCGGCGAAGATCACGACCTTGCCCTCTTCGAGGTAGCGGATCGCCTTGCCGCGGATGTAGGGCTCGATCACCTGCTCGATGTTGAGCGCCGATTGCACGCGGCTGGCGAGCCCCGCCTGGCGCATCGCGTCCTGCAGCGCGAGCGCGTTCATGACGGTGGCGAGCATGCCCATGTAGTCGGCCGTCGCGCGGTCCATGCCGGCGGCGCCCGGCGCGAGGCCGCGGAAAATGTTGCCGCCGCCGATCACCACGCCGATCTCGACGCCCTGCTTCTGCACCGCGGCGATCTCGGCGACGATCGCCTCGATCGTCGGCCGGCTGATGCCGTAGCTGCCCTCGCCCATCAGGGCCTCGCCCGAGAGCTTGAGCAGGATGCGCTTGTACTTCGGTTTCATGAATGGTTCGCTTGAATTTCTATTTCTGTGGCTCTTTTTCCGGGTCATCCTTCTTGACCATCGACATCACCTCTGCTGCAAAATCACCCGATTTCTTCTCGATCCCTTCACCAACAACAAGAAATCGATATCCAAGGAGCCTGGTCTTCTTCGACGCGAGCATCTTCTCGACTGTCTGCTTGTCGTCCTTGACGAACGGCTGTCCAAGCAGGGTGCTTTCGGCGAGAAACTTGTTCAGGCCGCCTTCGACCATCTTGGCGACGATCTCCGCGGGCTTGCCAGACTCTTTGGCGCGCGCGGCAAGGATATCTCGCTCACGATTGACGACATCGGCCGGCACTTCGCTTTTTGTCATGTATGCGGGCTTCGCGAAGGAAATGTGCATGGCCGCATCACGTCCGGCGTCGTCAGAGCCTTCATAGTCCACCAGCACTCCGATGCGACCACCGTGCACGTACTGGGCAAGTCTTGATTTGGCTTGAAGCCGTGCGAATCGGCGAATCGTCAGGTTTTCGCCGATCTTCTGCACGAGTGCCCGTCGTTGTTCCTCGATTCCCGGAAGTGCGTTCAATGCCGCAATGTCGCCGGGATTCTTGGTTGCAACCAATTCCGCAAGGAACTGCGCGAACGCAACGAAATGCTCGTTCTTCGCGACAAAATCAGTCTCGCAGTTCAGCTCGACCAACGAGCCTGTCTTCGCGTCGGCAGAAAGATATGCGCCGATGACACCCTCCGCCGCGATGCGGCTCGCGGCCTTCGAGGCCTTGGCGCCGCTCTTGATGCGCAGCAGCTCCTCGGCCTTCTTCAGGTCGCCGCCCGCCTCGGCCAGCGCCTTCTTGCATTCCATCATGCCGAGCCCGGTGAGCTCGCGCAGCTCCTTCACCAGGCCCGCGGTAATTTCAGCCATACGATCCTTCGCTTCCTCGTCGTGTCGGATTGAAAAAAGGGGCCGGTCGGGCCCCTTTTCGGTGCTCGCGGTCGGGCCGGCTCAGTTGCCGCCTTCCTCGGCCACCTCGACGAACTCGTCGCGCGAGGCCGACACGACCTCTTCGACCGCCTGGGCGCGCCCTTCGATGATCGCGTCGGCCATGCCGCGCGCGTAGAGCCGGATCGCGCGGCTGGAGTCGTCGTTGCCGGGGATCACGTAGTCGATCTTGTCGGGCGAGTGGTTGGTGTCGATCACCGCCACCACCGGGATGCCGAGCTTGATGGCCTCGGTCACGGCGCCCTTGTGGTAGCCCACGTCGATGATGAACAGCGCGTCGGGCAGGCCCGCGAGGTCCTTGATGCCGCCGAGCGAGCGCTGCAGCTTCTGCGTCTCGCGCTGCACGTTGAGCGCCTCCTTCTTGGACAGGCGGTCGAGCGAGCCGTCCTCGGCCATGCCTTCCATCTCCTTCAGGCGCTTGATCGACTGCTTGACCGTCTTGAAGTTGGTGAGCATGCCGCCGAGCCAGCGGTGGTCGACGTAGGGCATGCCGCAGCGCACCGCCTCCTCGTGCACGATCTCGCGCGCCTGGCGCTTGGTGCCGACAAAGAGGATGCTGCCCTTGTTGGAGGCCAGCTGGCGCGCGAACTTGAGCGCCTCCTGGTACAGCGCCAGGGTCTTTTCCAGGTTGATGATGTGGATCTTGTTGCGGTGGCCGAAGATGTACGGCGCCATCTTCGGGTTCCAGTAGCGGGTCTGGTGCCCGAAATGGACGCCCGCCTCCAGCATTTGACGCATCGTGACCGACATGACGCACTCCAGGTTTAGGGTTTAGGGTCTGCCGCTCCGGTCGAATGCACCTTTTCAGGCACCCTAAGCGCCGGGCGGGAAATTTGACCCCGGCCAATGCCGAGATCAGCCTGAAATTCTAGCATAATCAGCGCTTTTGCAGATACTGCGATGTCCGTCGTCCTGAAGAGCCCGGAAGAGATCGGCAAGATGCGCCTGGCGGGCCGGCTCGCCGCCGAGGTGCTGGATTACGTCGCGCCGTTCGTGAAGCCCGGGGTCACCACCGGCAAGCTGAACGACCTGTGCCACGCCTACATGGTCGGCGTGCAGGACACGGTGCCCGCGCCGCTCAACTACGCGCCGCCGGGCTACAAGCCGTTTCCGAAATCCATCTGCACCTCGGTCAACCACCAGGTCTGCCACGGCATTCCCGGCGACCGCATGCTGAAGGCCGGCGACGCGCTCAACATCGACGTCACCGTGATCAAGGACGGCTACCACGGCGATTCCAGCCGCATGTACCTCGTCGGCGAGCCGGGCATCCAGGCGAAGCGCCTCGCCGAGGTGACCTACGAGTGCATGTGGCGCGGCATCGCGCAGGTGCGCCCCGGCGCGCATTTGGGCGACATCGGTTCGGCGATCCAGGCGCTCGCGGAGAAGCACGGGTATTCGGTCGTGCGCGAATTCTGCGGGCACGGCATCGGCCGCAGGTTCCACGAAGAGCCGCAGGTGCTCCACTACGGCAAGGCGGGCACCGGCCTGAAGCTCGAGCCGGGCATGACCTTCACCATCGAGCCGATGATCAACGCGGGCAAGCCCGGCATCCGCGAGCTGGCCGACGGCTGGACCATCGTCACCAAGGACCACAGCCTGTCGGCGCAGTGGGAGCACACCGTGCTGGTCACCGAGACCGGCTACGAGGTGCTCACGGTATCGGCCGGAACGCCGCCGCCGCCCGCGGCCATCGCGCGCTGAGCGCCGCGTGAACGCGCCGGCGACGATCGAGGCGCTGCGCGACGGCCTGCGGGCCGATCGCGAGGCGCTGCGAGAGGCCTGGCGCAAGGGGCGCAAGCCGGCCTGGCTGCTGCGCGAGCACGCGCGGCTGATCGATCGCACGCTGCAATCGCTCTGGGCGTCGCGCGGCCTCGCCAGGGGAGCGCTCGTCGCCACGGGCGGATACGGGCGCGGC
>DATIYN010000076.1:0-24833 GCA_035517595.1 Burkholderiales bacterium | reverse complement strand
CGTGCCCGTCCCCGAGGGGATCAGCGTCTACGACCCCGTGCCTCACGTCATCACCCGCCGCGCGGGCTATGAGCGCGCGCAGCTCGTCGCGCAGTCGCGCTCGCGTCCCGCGCTGCAGGCCTTCCTGGCCGAATGGAGCGCGGCGATCCCGGCCATCGCGCCGCGCGGCATCCGCTGGCACATCGACGTGGATCCGATCGAATTCGACTGATAATGGGGGCGGTGTCCGACGACGGGGTCGCCCCCGTATAATTCGCGCCCTTCCCCAATGGCCGCCGACCCGAAGATCGAGATCGAACGCATCCTGACCGAGGGTGCGCGGCAGATCCAGAACGTTCCGGACGCGTTTGCGGTCGTGCTCGAGAAGCCGCGCCGGGCGGAGCACGGCGATTTTTCGTGCACGGCTCCGCTCCAGCTCGCCAAGGCCGTCGGCAGGCCGCCGCGCGAAATCGCCGAACAGCTGAGGCAAGCCACCGCGGCGGCGATCGCCGGTTCCGGGCTGTGCGAGCCGCTCGAGCTCGCCGGCGCCGGATTTCTCAACGTTCGGCTGAAGAGCGCGACCAAGCAGTCCGTTGTTGCCGACGTCCTCCGGCTCGGCGCCGCGTTTGGGCGGACTCGGGCTGCCAAGCCCGAAAAGATCCAGGTCGAGTTCGTCTCGGCGAATCCCACGGGGCCGCTGCACGTGGGGCACGGCAGGCAGGCGGCGCTCGGCGACGCGCTCGCGGCGCTGCTGGAGGCGCAGGGACACGAAGTAACGCGCGAGTTCTACTACAACGACGCCGGCGCGCAGATCGACAAGCTCGCCTGGTCGGTGCAGGCGCGCGCGCGCGGATTGAAGCCGGGCGACGCGGGCTGGCCCGAGGAAGGCTACGCGGGCGCCTACATCGAGGACATCGCCAGGGAGATCGGGGACGCGGACGATCTCGACGCGATCCGCCGGCACGCGGTGGCCTACCTGCGCCGGGAGCAGGATGTCGACCTGCAGGCCTTCGGGGTCAAGTTCGACGTCTACTACCTCGAGTCGAGCCTCTATACCGAGGGCAAGGTGGACGCGGTGGTGAAGGGCCTCGTCGCGAGCGGCAAGGCCTACGAGAAGGACGGCGCGCTCTGGCTGCGCACGACGGACTACGGCGACGACAAGGACCGCGTAGTGCGCAAGTCGGACGGCAGCTACACCTACTTCGTGCCCGACGTCGCCTACCACGTCGCCAAATGGCAGCGCGGCTTCAGGAAGGTGATCAACGTCCAGGGCACCGACCACCACAGCACGGTGACGCGCGTGCGCGCGGGGCTGCAGGCGCTCGGCCTCGGCATCCCGGCGGGCTATCCGGACTACGTGCTGCACAGCCTCGTGAAGGTCATGCGCGGCGGAGCCGAAGTGAAGATCTCCAAGCGCGCCGGCTCCTACGTCACGGTGCGCGACCTCATCGACTGGGTAGGGCGCGACGCGGTGCGCTTCTTCCTCGTCTCCCGCAAGGCCGACACCGAGTTCACCTTCGACGTCGACCTCGCGCTCGCCAAGAGCGAGGAGAACCCGGTGTACTACGTGCAGTACGCGCACGCGCGCGTCTGCAGCCTGTTCGCCAAGTGGGGCGGCGACCCGGCGCGGCTCGCCGGCGCGCCGCTTGCGCGCCTCGCGCACGAGAAGGAGCTGCGCCTCGCGCGGCAGCTCGCCGAGTATCCGGCGACGGTGGCTTCGGCCGCGCGCGAGCTCGCGCCGCACGCGATCGCCTTCACCCTGCGCGCGCTCGCGGGCGAATTCCACAGCTACTATAATGCGGAGGAAATTCTGGTCGAGGACGAATCGTTGCGCCTGGCGCGGCTCGCGCTCTGCGCCGCGGTCCGGCAGACGCTGGCCAACGGCCTCGCGCTCCTCGGCGTGAGCGCGCCGGAGAAAATGTGAGGCACAAGCAAGGCGGCAACTTCCTGATCGGCCTGTTCGCGGGCCTCGTGCTGGGGCTCGCCATCGCGCTCGCGGTCGCCTTCTACCTGAGCAAGACGCCGATTCCCTTCCTCGGCAAGACCAAGCCGCCCGCGGCCAAGGAAGGCGAGAAGGCGCCCGGCGAAGCGCCGAAGGCCATGGCCGGCTTGCCGCAGGGCGGCGGCGCCGCGTCCAAGGGCGCCGACAAGGACCGGCCGAAATACGATTTCTACAAGATCCTTCCGGGCGGCGAGGAGCCGGTAGGCGAGCGCGAGATCAAGGAAGCCGCCAAGGCCGCGAAGGGCCAGCCCGAGGCGGCCAAGGGCGTGTACTTCATCCAGGCGGGCGCCTTCCAGAATCCGGCCGAAGCGGACAACCAGAAGGCGAAGATCGCGATCCTCGGCTTCAGCTCGAGCGTCGAGCCCACTCCGCTGCCCGACAAGGGCACCTGGTACCGGGTGCGCATGGGACCGTACACCTCGCTCGAGGACCTGAACCGCGTGCGCCGCGTGCTCAAGGAGAACGGAATCGAGGCGAGCCTGGTCAAACTCAAAGAATCCGCCGACAAATCCAACTGAGGACTTCGCCAAGAACGCCATGAACCGTACCCGTCGCACGCTCGTCGCCGCCCTCGCCGCCGCCGCGGCGCCCGTCCCGGCCGCCCTGCGCGCCCAATCGGCCGGCGATCCCGGCTACAGCGTGCTGTCGAACCCGCTGCCCGTCGAGCATCCGGGCAAGATCGAGATGGCGGAGTTCTTCTGGTACGGCTGCCCGCACTGCTACACGCTCGAGCCGCTCATCGAAGCCTGGATCCCGAAGCTGCCGGCGGACGCCTATTTCCGGCGCATTCCCGCGGTGTTCAACGAGCGCTGGGCGCTCGATGCGACGATCTTCTACGCGTTCGAGGCGCTCGGCGTGCTGCCCAAGGTGCATCGTCCGTTCTTCGACGCGATCCACCGCGACCGCCTGCGGACCGACAACCCCGAGGCGCTGCACCAGTGGCTGGGGCGCAACGGCGTGGATCCGAAGAAATTCGACGAGGCGATGAAGTCCTTCGGCGTGCAGAGCAAGTTGAAGCGCGCCGCGCAATTCAGCGCCGCCTCCAAGATCGACGGCACGCCCGCGCTGATGGTGCAGGGGCGCTACACCATCAGCACCGAGCAGGGAGGCTCGCGCGAGGGCATGCTCGCCAACGCCGAGCGCCTGATCCCGGTGGTGCGCAGGACCCTCGCCGCCGGCAAGTAGCCGCGCGCCGGCCTCGCTGCCCCCTTCCGTGCGCCGCGTCTTCATCACCGGCGCCTCCACCGGCCTCGGCGAAGCGCTCGCACGCCACTACGCGCGCCCCGGCGCCGAGATCGGCCTGTTCGCTCGGCGGCGCGACCTGCTCGAGCGGCTCGCCGCGAGCCTGCCCGGGCGCTGCGCGGTCTACGCCGCCGACATCACCGACGTCGAGGCGATCGCCGCCGCGGCGAAGGATTTCCTCGGGCGCTTCGGTGCGCCGGATCTCGTGATCGCGAACGCGGGCATCTCGGTGGGCACGCACGGCGGCGAGCTGCAGGACATCGAAAAGCTGCGCCGCGTGCTCGACGTGAACGTGGCCGGGCTCGCCGCCACGCTCGCCGCCTTCGCGCCCGCGATGCGCGCCGCGGGCACGGGCACGCTCTGCGGCATCGCCAGCGTCGCGGGCTTCCGCGGCCTGCCGGGAGCGGGCGCCTACAGCACCTCGAAGGCGGCCGCGATCGCCTGGCTCGAGTCGCTGCGCGTCGAACTCGCGGGCAGCGGCGTCGCGGTGGTCACGATCTGCCCGGGCTACGTCGACACGCCGATGACGCGCGTGAACCGGTACCGCATGCCCTTCCTGATCGGCGCCGACGACGCGGCGCGGCGCTTCGCGCGCGCGATCGCCGCGAAGCGCCGGCTCGCGGTGATCCCCTGGCAGATGGCGCTCGTCTCGCTCGTGCTGCGCGCCCTGCCCGGCTGGCTGTACGACCGCCTGGCGGCGCGCGCGCCGCGCAAGCCGCGCAACCTCCCTCTTTGACGCGCATCGTCTCGCTGGTGCCGTCCCTCACCGAGCTCGTCTGCGAGCTCGGCCTGGCGGGCCGGCTCGTCGGCCGCACCGGGTTCTGCGTCCACCCCAGGGAAGTCCTGAGGACGATTCCCAAGGTCGGCGGCACGAAATCGGTGAACCTCGAGAAAGTCCGCGAGCTCGCGCCCACGCACGTGATCGTCAACGTGGATGAGAACAGGAAGGAGACCGCCGCTGCGCTCGCCGAATTCGTGCCGAATGTGATCGTCACTCACCCGCTCGCGCCCCTCGACAATCTCGCGCTCTACCGCCAGATCGGCGACGCCTTCGGCGCAAGCGAACAGGCCGACGCGCTATGCGCGAGATTCAAGGCCGAATACGGGAAGATCCTCGGCACGTCGTTCAAGCGCAGGAAAGTGCTCTACCTCATCTGGCAGGACCCCTGGATGACGGTGTCGCGCGACACCTACATCTCGCGCACGCTCGCGCTCGTCGGCCTGCAGACGCTGCCCGCGCGAGCGCAGGCGCGCTATCCGACGCTGAAGGACCTCGCGTTCGATGGCGTCGAACGGGTGCTGCTTTCGACCGAACCCTACCGGTTCCTGGAGAAGCATCGCCGCTCGCTGCAGAAGCGGCTCGGCATGCCCGTGCACCTGATCGACGGGCAGATGACTTCGTGGTACGGCCCGCGGGCGATCGCGGGGCTCGGCTATCTCGCCGAGTTCAGCTCGCGGCTTTCGTCGCGCTGAGGCGCAGCATCGCGTAGCTGCCCGGCGCGTCCTCCAGCACTTCCAGTCCGCCGCCGCCGGGGGCGCGCGCGGGCAGCTTCTCGCCGCCGTTCTGCCGGTCGATCCACGCCTGCCAGTCCTCCCACCAGGAGCCGGGGTGCGCCGTCGCGGTGCGGAACCATTCGTCGGCGCTGTCCGGATTCGTCGCGTTGGTCCAATACTGGTATTTCTTCTGCGACGGCGGATTGACGATGCCGGCGATGTGGCCCGAGCCGCCCAGCACGAAGCGCACGTCGCCGCCCAGGTATCTCGAGCCCTTGTAGGTCGTCTTCCAGGGCGCGATGTGGTCCTCGGCGGTGGAGATGAAATACGCCGGCAGCTTCACCCGCGACAGGTCGATCGGCGCGCCCTCCAGCGTGATGCCGCCCGGCACGCCGAGCAGGTTCTTCATGTACATGTTGCGCAGGTAGAAGCTGTGCATGCGCGCCGGCATGCGCGTCGAATCCGAGTTCCAGTACAGCAGGTCGAACGGGAACGGGTCCTTGCCGAGCAGGTAGTTGTTGATGACGAAGGACCAGACGAGGTCGTTGGCGCGCAGCAGGTTGAAGGTCGAGGCCATCTCCGAGCCCTCGAGGAAGCCGCGCTCGTTCATTTTCTTCTCGAGGTTCTGCACCTGCGCCTCGTCGATGAACACGCCGAGCTCGCCGGGCGCCGAGAAATCCAGCAGGCTGACGAAGTATGTCGCGCTCCTGACGCGCCCGATTTCTCCCCGGTCGGCGAGAAAGCCCAGGGTCGCGCCCAACAGGGTGCCGCCGAGGCAGTAGCCGATGAAGTTCACCTGGCGCTCGCCCGTCGCCTTCTCGATCGCGTCCATCGCCGCGAGCGGCCCGAGCTTCATGTAGTCCTCGAAGCCCATCTGCGCGAGCCGCGCGTCCGGATTCACCCAGGAAATCACGAACACGCTGTGGCCGCGGTCGAGCGCCCACTTGATGAACGAGTTCGACGGCCGCAGGTCGAGGATGTAGTACTTGTTGATCCAGGGCGGGATGATCACGAGCGGCGTGCGGTATGCCTCCGCCGTGCTCGGCGCGAACTGGATCAGCTGCATGAGATCGGTCTGGTAGACGACCTTGCCGGGCGTGGTGGCGACGTTGCGGCCGAGCTGGAAGGCCTTGTCGTCGGTCATGCTGATGCCGCCCTTTTCGACGTCGGCAAGCAGGTTCGAGAGGCCCTTCAGCAGGTTCTGCCCGCCGCTCGAGAGCGTCTCGCGCAGCACCTGCGGGTTGGTAAGCGCGAAGTTCGAGGGCGCGAGCGCATCGACGTACTGGCGCGTGAAGAAGGCCACCTTCTTCTCCGACTCGGGCGGCAGGCCCTCGACGCCGGCCACGGCGTGCTGGATCTGGCGCGCGGCGATGAGGTAGGACTGCTTGATGTAGTCGAAGATGAAGTTCGAGCTCCAGTCCTCGTCCTTGAAGCGGTTGTCGCCCTTGGCCGGCACGGCCACCGGCGCCGCCTGCAGGCCCATGAGCTTCATCCAGCTCGATTGCCAGAGCTGGACGTAGTCGATCATGAGGTTCGTGGAGAACGCCGCGATCCGGGCGGGGTCCGCGAGCAGGCGCGCGTAGAGGTCCATGTAGGCGCGCGCGATCCCGAGCTCGTCGCTCGCCGCGCCCGCGGCGCTCGCCGCGGGATCCTTGCGCGCGTACTCGGCGAGGATGCGCGCCGAGCGCTCGGCGACGTCGTGCAGGACGCGCGCGGTGTCCTCGGGGCTGGGGGTCGTCGCCTTGCCGTCCATCGCTGCTCCTTGCCTAGACCGGCGCGAAGCGCACGATGCCGTCGGAACCGACCTCGCGCGCGAGTTGTCCATCGTAATGCAGGTAGTGCAGGTGCGCGATGGCTTCGCCGAGGGCGAAGAATATCTGCCCGGTGTCGAGCTTGCGCTTGAAGAGCACCTCCAGCACGTCGGCGGCGGCGCGCGGCGCCTGCGCGCAGGCCGCGCGCAGCTCCCTGAGGCGCTCGGCATGGTGCGCCTCGAGCTGCGCCACCCTGTCGTGCGCGCCGCGGAAAGGCATGCCGTGCGAGGGCAGCACGAGCACGTCCTTCGGCAGCGGGAGGTAGCGTCGCACCGATTCGAGGAACGCGTGCAGCGGGTTCGACCAGGGATCCACCGGGCGCACCGCCACGTTCGTGGAGATGCGCGGCAGCAGCATGTCCCCCGAGATGAGCACGTTGAGCGACTCGCAGTAGAGCGAGGCGTGCTCGGGCGCGTGGCCGTAGCCCACCATCACGCGCCACTCGCGGCCGCCGACGGCAATGCGCTCGCCCTCGAACAGCCGCCGGTGCGAGAGCGGAAAATCCGGCACGAGCTTGCGGTACAGCCCGCCGCGCGCGAGCAGCTCGTTGGTCTGCGCCTCGCCCAGGCCGTTGGCGAGGAACAGCTTCTTCTGCGACTCGGCCGAGTAGCCGGCCGCGCCGTGCAGGGCCGCGTGCACGGTGAGGTATTCGCCGCGCGTCATCCAGAGCTGCGCGCCCGTGCGCTCGCAAAGCCAGGCCGCGTTTCCCGCGTGGTCGGGGTGGTAATGCGTGACGAGCACGCGCCCGACGTCGTCGATGCGGGGCCTGGCGCCGATCCTCGCGGCGAAGATCTTCTCCCAGAGCGCGCGCGTCGGCGCATTGCCGAGGCCGGTGTCGACGATCACGATGCCGCCGCCGTCCTCGAGCAGCCAGAGATTGATGTGATCGAGCGCGAAGGGCAGCGCCATGCGCAGCCAGTGCACGCCCGGCGCGACCTCAGCCGTCGCGCCGGGCGCCGGCGGTTCGGCGAACGGGTATTCGGGTGCGGCCATGAATCAGACTAGAATCCCCGCACCCTACCATGCCCGCGGAGAAGGAACGGTCGGAGTTTTCCATCGGCGAGCTCGCCACCGAGTTCGACGTCACGCCGCGCGCGATCCGCTTCTACGAGGACCATGGACTGCTCGCGCCCAGGCGCGCCGGCCAGCGCCGCATCTACTCGCCGCGCGACCGCACGCGGCTGAAGCTCACGCTGCGCGGCAAGCGCCTGGGCCTGTCGCTGTCCGAGATCCGCGAGCTCATCGACATGTACGAGACCGGGCGCGACGAGCGACCGCAGCTGAAGCGTTTCCTCTCGCTGCTCGAGGCGCACCAGGCGAGCCTGCGCCTGCAGCGCACCGACATCGAGGCGCAGCTCAGCGAGCTCGAGGTCTTCGAGAAGAAGATCCGCAAGCAGCTCCGGCTGAGTTGACGTTTACGTAAACGTCAAGTAGGCTCGCCGGCTCCTGATTCCGCGATGAACGCGCCCGCCCCCCCGATTTCAGCCTCAGGACCCGGACTTCGCGGCGCGCGTGCGCGCGAGCTTCGCGCGCCAGAAGGCGATGGACCTGATCGGCGCTTCGATCGCGATCGTCGAGCCCGGCTACGTCGAGATCCGCCTGCCGTTTCGCGAAGATCTCACCCAGCAGAAGGGCTACGTCCACGGCGGGATCCTCGGCATGATCTGCGACAGCGCCTGCGGCTATTCCGCGTTTTCCCTGATGCCCGCCGATTGCTCGCTCGTGACCGTGGAATACAAGATCAACATCCTGAATCCCGCGCTTGGCCCGCTGGTCGCCAGGGGACAGGTCGTCAAACCCGGACGGACCCTCACGGTGACCCGCGGCGACGTGTATTCCGCTGACGGCACGCACGTCGCCAGCATGCAGCAGACGCTGCTGATGCTGGCCGGCACGCCGGACACTCCCGCATGAGTTTCCTGCACTTCGATCATGGCGACACCATCGCGATGCTGCGCGAGTCGGTGCGCGCTTTCGCGGCCAAGGAGATCGCGCCGCGCGCGGCCGAGATCGACGCGAGCAACCAGTTCCCGGCGGACCTGTGGAGGAAGCTCGGCGCGCTCGGCCTGCTCGGCATCACGGTCGAGGAGGAATACGGCGGCACGCAGATGGGCTACCTCGCCCACATCATCGCCATGGAGGAGGTCAGCCGCGCCTCCGCGTCGGTCGGGCTTTCCTACGGCGCGCACTCGAACCTCTGCGTGAACCAGATCCGCAGGAACGGCAGCGACGCGCAGCGGCGCAAGTACCTGCCGAAGCTGATCGCCGGCGCGCACGTCGGCGCGCTCGCCATGTCGGAGCCCGGCGCGGGCTCGGACGTCGTCGGCATGAGACTGAAGGCCGAAAGGCGCGCAGACCGCTACGTCCTGAACGGCAACAAGATGTGGATCACGAACGGCCCGGACGCCGATGTGCTGGTCATCTATGGAAAGGGCGAAGGCATTACCGCCTTCATCGTGGAGAAAGGCATGAAGGGCTTCAGCACCGCGCAAAAGCTGGACAAGCTGGGCATGCGCGGATCCAACACCTGCGAGCTCGTGTTCCGCGACTGCGAAGTCCCCATGGAGAACGTGCTCGGCGAGGAAGGCCGCGGCGTCAAGGTGCTCATGTCCGGGCTGGATTACGAGCGCGCGGTGCTCGCCGGCGGGCCGCTCGGCATCATGGCCGCGTGCCTCGACGCGGTGCTGCCCTACGTGCACGAACGCAAGCAATTCGGCCAGCCGATCGGCGAGTTCCAGCTGATGCAGGGCAAGCTCGCCGACATGTACACGACCTTTTCGGCCTGCCGCGCCTATGTATACGCCGTCGGCCAGGCGCTCGATCGCGGCGAAACCACGCGCAAGGATGCCGCGGGGGCGATCCTCTACGCCGCCGAAAAGGCCACCTGGATGGCGGGCGAGGCGATCCAGGCGTTGGGCGGCATGGGCTACATCAACGAGACGCCGACCGGGCGCCTGTGGCGCGACGCCAAGCTCTACGAGATCGGCGCCGGCACTTCCGAGATCCGCCGCTGGTTGATCGGACGCGAGCTGTTTGGAGAGACCGCTTGACCGGCATCAACGAGCTGTTCGAGCGCAACCGCGCGTGGGCCACGCGCGTGCGCGCGACCGACCCGGAGTTCTTTTCCGCGCTCGCACGCCAGCAGTCGCCGGAATTCCTCTGGATCGGCTGCTCGGACAGCCGAGTGCCCGCCAACCAGATCACGGGGCTCGCGCCGGGCGAGGTGTTCGTGCACCGCAACGTCGCCAACCTCGTCGTGCACACCGATCTCAATTTCCTTTCGGTGCTGCAATTCGCGGTCGACCTGCTGCGCGTGCGCCACGTGATCGTCTGCGGCCACTACGGCTGCAGCGGCGTGCGCGCGGCGCTCACCGGCCAGAAGGTCGGCCTGGCGGAGAACTGGCTGCGCCACGTGCAGGACGTGCGCGCCTATCACGCGGACGAGCTGGAGGCGATCCGCGACGGCCAGGCGCGCGAGCGGCGCCTGTGCGAGCTCAACGTGATCGCGCAGGTGCGCCACGTCTGCGAGGCGACGGTGGTGCAGGACGCCTGGCTCGCCGGCCGGCCGCTCGCCGTGCACGGCTGGATCTACGGCCTGGAGGACGGCCTGCTGCGCGACCTGGGTTGCACGAAAGAACACGCATGAGCGGCATGATCGAGACTTACCGCGGCGCGGTGTATCCCTGGCACTGCGACCACATGGGCCACATGAACGTGATGTGGTACGTGGGCAAGTTCGACGAGGCGACCTGGAACCTGTTCGCGCACCTGGGCCTGACCGCCGAGTTCCTGCGCGACAATCGGCGCGGCATGGCCGCCGTGCAGCAGAACATCACCTACCAGCGCGAGCTGCTCCCGGGCGAGGTGGTCGCCGTGCGCTCCGGGCTGCTCGAGATCCGCGACAAGGTGGCGAAGCTCGTGCACGAGATGCGGGAGGCGCAAACGGGGGAGATCTCCTCGGTGTGCACGATCACCGCCGTGCACATGAACAGCGCCACGCGAAAATCCACCGCCTTCCCGCCCGAGATGCTCGCGCGCGGGAAGGACCTGCTTTGCAGCTACGACCTCGCCAAGGAGTAAGCCATGGCCGCCGATCCGATCGTCATCGTTGCCGCCGCCCGCACCCCGATGGGCGGCTTCCAGGGAGAGCTGAAGGGCTTCGCCGCGCCGGAGCTCGGCGCCGCCGCGATCCGCGCGGCCGTCGAGCGCGCGAAGCTCAAGCCCGAGGACGTGCAGGAGGTGCTCATGGGCTGCGTGCTGCCCGCGGGCCAGGGCCAGGCGCCCGCGCGCCAGGCCGCGCTCGGCGCAGGGCTGCCGCAATCGGCCGGCTGCACCACGGTGAACAAGATGTGCGGGTCCGGCATGAAGGCCGCGATGCTCGCGCACGACGCGTTGGTTTCCCATTCGTATGACGTCGTCGTGGCCGGCGGAATGGAATCGATGACGAATGCTCCCTACCTGCTGCCGAAGGCGCGCACGGGCCTGCGCATGGGACATGGCCAGGTGCTCGACCACATGTTCTACGACGGCCTGGAGGACGCCTACGACAAGGGCCGACTGATGGGGACATTTGCGGAGGACTGCGCCCAGAGCTTTTCCTTCTCGAGAGAATCTCAGGACGAGTTTGCGATCACGTCCCTGCAACGCGCACAGAAAGCCAACAAGGACGGCTCCTTCGCCTGGGAGATCACCCCGATGGCGATCAAGGCCGGCAAGGAGCAGAAGTTCGTGGAGACGGACGAGCAGCCCTTCAAGGCGAACCTAGAGAAGATCCCGCAGCTCAAGCCCGCGTTCCGCAAGGACGGCACGGTGACGGCGGCCAATTCCTCCTCGATTTCCGACGGCGCGGCGGCGCTCGTGCTCATGCGCCGCTCCACGGCGGAGCAGCGCGGCCTCGCGCCGATCGCCACCATCGCAGGGCATACGACGCACGCGCAGGCACCCGCGCTGTTCACGACCGCGCCGGTGGGCGCGATCCGCAAGCTGCTTGAAAAAACGTCCTGGAATGCGCAGGACGTCGACCTGTACGAAATCAACGAGGCCTTCGCCGTAGTGACGATGGCCGCGATGCGCGAGCACGCGCTGGCGCACGAGAAGGTCAACGTGCACGGCGGCGCCTGCGCGCTCGGCCACCCGATCGGCGCCTCGGGCGCGCGCATCCTCGTCACGCTGATCGGCGCGCTGCGCAAGCGCGGCGGCCGGCGCGGCATCGCTTCGCTGTGCATCGGCGGCGGCGAGGCGACCGCCCTCGCGATCGAGATCGCCTCGTGAATCGTTCGGCCGAGTTCGCATGAGGGCCGGCAAGGCCGCGCTGCAGCGGCTGCTCGCGCGCTCGCGCTTCGTCTCCGCCTACGGCCTGAAGCTGGTGGCGATCTCGGACGCCGAATGCACGATCGCCATGCCGTTCCGGCGCTCGTTCGAGCGCCCGGGCGGCACGGTGAACGGCCCGGCGTTCATGGCCGCGGCCGACTGCGCCATGTGGCTCGCGATCAAGCGCCACATCGGCCTCGAGCACGACGCGGTCACTTCCGAGCTGAACACCGCGTTCCTCAACGCTGCGCGGCGCCAGACTGTTTATTGCACCGCGCGCGTGCTCAAGCTCGGCAAGCGCATCGTCTACGGCACCGCCGAGTGCCACGATCGCAAGGGCCGCATCTTCACGCACCATACCGTCACCTACGCGCGGATCTGAGCCCCCGGCGATGCCCGCGATCAAGAGCAAGCTCGACACCCGCTCGGCAGAGTTCCGCGCCAATGCCGAGCGCATGAAGGGCCTGGTCGAGGACCTGCGCGGGAAGGTCGCGCGCGTGGCGCTCGGCGGCGACGAGGCCGCGCGCGCCAAGCACACCGCGCGCGGCAAGCTGCTTGCGCGCGAGCGCGTGCGCTCGCTGCTCGACCTGGGCTCTCCGTTCCTCGAGATCGGCCAGCTCGCGGCCTACGGCATGTACGGCGGCGAAGTGCCCTCGGCCTCGATCGTGACCGGCATCGGCCGCGTGTCGGGCCGCGAGTGCGTGATCGTCGCCAACGACGCCACCGTCAAGGGCGGCACCTACTTCCCGATGACGGTGAAGAAGCACCTGCGCGCGCAGGAGATCGCGCTGCAGAACCGGCTGCCCTGCATCTACCTCGTGGACTCGGGCGGCGCCAACCTGCCGAGCCAGGACGAGGTGTTCCCGGACCGCGAGCACTTCGGCCGCATCTTCTACAACCAGGCCAACCTGTCGGCGCTCGGCATTCCGCAGATCGCCTGCGTGATGGGCTCCTGCACCGCGGGAGGCGCCTACGTGCCGGCGATGTCCGACGAGACGGTCATCGTCAAGGGCCAGGGCACGATCTTCCTCGGCGGCCCGCCGATCGTGAAGGCGGCGACCGGCGAGATCGTTTCGCCCGAGGAGCTCGGCGGCGCGGAGGTGCACACGCGCGTCTCGGGCGTCGCCGACCACTTCGCGCTGAACGACGCGCACGCGCTCGCGATCGTGCGGAGAATCGTCTCGAATTTGAACTTTGAGAAAAAAAGCTCTTTGAAGATAGCAGAGCCCAGGGACCCGCTCTACCCGGCAGAGGAGATCTACGGCATCGTGCCCGCCGACACGCGCAAGCCTTACGACGTGCGCGAGGTCATCGCTCGCGTGGTGGACGGGTCCGAGCTCGACGAGTTCAAGCAGAACTACGGCACCACGCTGGTTACCGGCTTCGCGCACCTCCACGGCTACCCGATCGCGATCCTCGGCAACAACGGCGTGCTGTTCTCCGAATCCTCGCTCAAGGCGGCGCACTTCATCGAGCTTGCCTGCCAGCGCGGCATCCCGCTCCTCTTCCTGCAGAACATCACCGGCTACATGGTCGGCAAGAAGTACGAGGCCGGCGGCATCGCCAAGGACGGCGCCAAGATGGTGACCGCGGTGGCGACCGCCCGCGTTCCCAAGTTCACGATGATCGTCGGCGGCTCCCACGGCGCAGGCAACTACGGCATGTGCGGGCGCGCCTATTCGCCGCGCTTCCTCTGGATGTGGCCAAACGCGCGCATCTCGGTGCTGGGTGGCGAGCAGGCGGCGAGCGTGCTTGCGACGGTGCGCCGCGACGGCATCGAAGCGAAGGGCGGCTCCTGGTCGGCCGAGGAAGAGGCGAAATTCAAGCAGCCGATCCTCGACCAGTACGAGCGCCAGGGCCACCCCTACTATGCGAGCGCGCGCCTCTGGGACGACGGCGTCATCGACCCGGCCGACATGCGGCGCCTGCTCGGCCTCGCGATCTCGGCCTCGCTCAACGCGCCGGTCGAGGAAACGAAATTCGGCGTCTTCAGGATGTAAGGACCATGTCTGAAAACCTCATCGTAGAAAAGAGAAACTCCGTCGCGATCGTCACGCTCAACCGGCCCGAGGTGCGCAACGCCTTCGACGACACGCTCATCGCGAACCTGACTGCGGCGCTCCGCGAGCTCGACGCCGAGGACGGCGTGCGCGTGGTCGTGCTCGCCGGCGCGGGCAAGGCATTCTGCGCGGGCGCGGACCTCAACTGGATGAAGCGCATGGCCGGCTACAGCTACGAGGACAACCTCCGCGACGCGAGCGCGCTCGCCGAAATGCTGAAGACCCTCGACCGCCTGTCCAAGCCGACGATCGCGCGCGTGCACGGGCCTGCCTACGCGGGCGGCGTCGGCCTGGTGGCCGCCTGCGACATCGCCATCGGCTCGCACCAGGCGGAGTTCTGCCTGACCGAGGTGAAGCTGGGCCTCTCGCCCGCCACGATCAGCCCCTACGTGGTGCGCGCGATGGGCGAGCGGCTCGCGCGCCGCTACTTCCTCACCGGCGAGATCATCGACTCGGGCGAAGCCTACCGGCTGCGGCTGCTCTCGGACGTCTGCGTGCCGGAGGAGCTCGACGGCACGATCAACGCGCTGCTCGGCCACCTCGTGATCGGCGGGCGCGAGGCGCAGCGCCAGATCAAGGACCTGGTGCGCGCGGTGGCCGCGCGGCCCGCGGACGACGCGCTCATTGCCGACACCGCGAAGCGCATCGCCGAGATCCGCGTCTCGCCCGAAGGCCGGGAAGGCATCGGCTCGTTCCTCGCGAAGCGCAAGCCCTCGTGGATCCGGGAATTCGAGGCGGTGCGCGTGAAGCCGCCGCGCAAGAAGAAATAGCGTGTTCCGCAAGATCCTCATCGCCAACCGCGGCGAAATCGCCTGCCGCGTCATCGCGGCCGCGCGCGCGATGGGCGTGCGCACGGTCGCGGTGTACTCGGATGCGGATCGCGACGCGCGGCACGTCGCGCTCGCCGACGAGGCGCGGCGCATCGGCCCCGCCGAGGCACGCGCGAGCTACCTGAACGTTGAGGCCATCCTCGCGGCGGCGCGCGACACGGGCGCCGAGGCGATCCACCCGGGTTACGGCTTTCTCTCGGAGAACGAGGGATTCGCGGCCGCCTGCGCGAAAGCCGGCCTCGTCTTCATCGGTCCCTCGCCCGAGGCCATCGCCGCGATGGGCGACAAGGCGGCGGCCAAGAACCTCATGGAGAAGGCGGGCGTGCCGCTCGTGCCCGGCTACCACGGCGAGCGGCAGGACGCCGATTTCCTGCAGGGCAAGGCCGACCACATCGGCTACCCCGTGCTCATCAAGGCCTCCGCGGGCGGCGGCGGCAAGGGCATGAAGATCGCGGAGGACTCGAAGGGCTTCGCCGGCGCGCTCGCCTCCGCCCGGCGCGAGGCGAAATCGGCCTTCGGCGACGACCGCGTGCTGCTGGAGAAGTACCTCGAGCGGCCGCGCCACATCGAGGTGCAGGTGTTCGGCGACACGCGCGGCAATGTCGTCTACCTCTTCGAGCGCGACTGCTCGGTTCAGCGTCGCCACCAGAAGGTGCTCGAGGAGGCGCCCGCGCCGGGCCTGAGCGACGGGCGGCGCCGGCAGATGGGCGAGACCGCGGTCGCGGCGGCCAAGGCGATCCGGTACACGGGCGCCGGCACCGTCGAATTCATCGCCGCGCAGGACGGCACCTTCTACTTCATGGAGATGAACACGCGGCTTCAGGTCGAGCATCCGGTCACCGAGATGATCACCGGCCTCGACCTCGTCAAATGGCAGCTCGCGGTCGCCGCCGGCGAGCCGCTGCCGCTGCTGCAATCGGAGATCCGCATGCGCGGCCACGCGGTCGAGGCGCGCATCTACGCCGAGAACCCGGCGAAGGGCTTCCTGCCCTCGACGGGCACGCTGCGCCGCCTGCGCGAGCCCGAGGCCGGCGAGTTCGGGCCGCAGGCGGGGCCGGTGCGCGTCGATTCGGGCGTACGCGAGGGCGACGCCATCTCCCCGCACTACGATCCGATGATCGCCAAGCTGATCGCCTGGGGCGAGAACCGCGCAGTCGCGCTCGGCCGCCTGCGCGCCGCGCTCGCCGAGGTCGAGATCGTCGGGGTCGCGACGAACGTCGCGTTCCTCGCGCGCACCGTCGCGAGCCGCGCCTTCGCCTCGGCCGATCTCGACACCCACCTCATCGAGCGCTCGCGCGCCGAGCTCTTTCCGGCCGCGCAGGGCGCGACCGACGAGGATCTGGCGGCCGCCGCGCTCGCCGAGCTGCTCGCCGAGCAGGCGCAGGCAGCCGCGGCGGCGAGAGCCTCGGCCGACCCGCACTCGCCATGGCACATCGTCGACGGCTGGCGCCTGAATCTGGGTTCGCATCATGAATTGGTCTTTTCTTCCGAAGAAAAGAGCCATAAGGTCCGGATTGACTTCACGCCTGCCGGCTACCGGCTCGCGTCGGGGGGCCGGGAGTACGCCTTCGGCGGGAAGCAGGACGGCGACGCCCTGCGGGTGACGCTGGGCGAGGCCGTGTTCCGCGTGCGCGCGGCGCGCGATGGCTCCCGGTGGCACCTGTTCCGCGACGGCGCGCACCGGGTGCTCGCGCTGCAGAGCGTGCAGACGGCGCCCGAGCCCGACAGCGCGCTCGGCTCGCTCGCCGCGCCGATGCCCGGCAAGGTCCTGCAGGTGCTGGTGCGGCCCGGCGCCAGGGTCGCCAAGGGTGCGCCGCTGATGATCCTCGAAGCCATGAAGATGGAGCACACCATCGCGGCGCCGCACGACGGCGCGGTCGCTGCGATCCACTTCAAGGCCGGCGAACAGGTCGCCGAAGGCGCAGAATTGCTCCGGCTGGAGGCCGCATGAGCCTGCCCAGGAGAGTGCGCATCGTCGAGATGGGCCCGCGCGACGGGCTGCAGAACGAAAAGGCCGAGGTGCCGACCGCGGTGAAGCTCGAGTTGATCGAGCGCCTTGCGGACGCGGGCCTGCCCGCGATCGAGGCGACCGCGTTCGTGTCGCCGAAGTGGATCCCGCAGATGGCGGATCACACCGAGGTGCTCGAGCGCATCCGCCGCAAGCCCGGCGTCGCCTACCCCGTGCTCACGCCGAACCTGAAGGGCTTCGAGGCCGCGAAAGCGGCCGGCGCCACCGAAGTCGCCGTGTTCGCCGCGGCGTCGGAAGCTTTTTCCAAGAGGAACATCAATTGCTCGATTGCCGAATCCTTGGAGCGCTTCCGTCCCATTCTTGAAAATTCCCAAAAGGAAAAAATGAGAGTCCGCGGCTATATCTCGTGCGTGGTGGGCTGCCCCTATGAAGGCGCGATCGCGCCGCAGAAGGTGGCCGAGGTCGCGGGCGCGCTCCACGACATGGGCTGCTACGAAATCTCGCTCGGCGACACGATCGGCGTCGGCACGCCCGGCAAGACGCAGGCGATGATCGAGGCCTGCCTCGCGCGCGTGCCCGCGGCGCAGCTCGCCGGCCACTACCACGATACCTACGGGCAGGCGCTGGCCAACATCTACGCCTCGATGGAGCTCGGCGTTGCCACGTTCGACGCCTCGGTCGCGGGCCTCGGGGGCTGCCCCTACGCGAAGGGCGCGACCGGCAACGTCGCTACCGAAGACGTCGTCTACCTGCTGAAGGGACTCGGGATCGAGACCGGAATCGATCTCGACAAGCTCGTCGACACGGGCCTGTGGATTTCTTCGGTGCTGAACCGGACTTCCAGCTCGCGCGCCGGCCGCGCGATCGCCGCCAAGCGCGCGTGAAGTCGCCCTGCAACCGCGTCTGCGTGATGGACGGCGACAACCGCTACTGCATCGGCTGCCTGCGCACGCTCGGGGAGATCTCGAGCTGGGGCTCGATGAGCGACGAGGAGCAGGCCGCAGTGCTCAGGAAGATCGAGCAACGCCGGGCCGAATCCCCCGAGCTTCAGGCCGCCCGGAATTCAACCTAGCCCGTTCACGAGCAGCACCACGGCGTCCGCGCCCGCCTTGCGGTCCTTCGCGATTTCCTGGTAGCCGGGCGAGTCGCTCCAATCCCGGTAGGCGGCCTCGTCGGGAAAGGACATCAGCACCACCTTCTGCCGGTCCCACCGGCCCTCGACGACGCGCGGCTGCTCGTCCGCGGCGAGCAGCCGGCCCTTGAACTTCGTGAACACCTCCATGAAACGCGCCTGGTAGCGGTCGTATGCCGGCCGGTCCGTGAAGCGCAGCTGCGCGAGAACGTAGATGGTCATTCGATCCGCCCGCTCAAATGTCGCTGAAATTGCCGCCCCGCCCCTTGCCCGAGGCGAAGCGCGCGGCGCCCGCCGCGCCTTCGGAATGGAAGGCCGGCACGCCGTTCGTCCATTCGTAGCGCATCGCCTCGCGCAGGCCGAGACCTTCCTGGCGATGGACCGAGCGGCGGTCGGCGCGCAGGCAGGCCTGCGGGAAGCGCGCGATCTCGTGCGCGAGCGCCTCGGCGCGCGCGCGCGACTGCCCGTCGGGCACCACGTGCTCGCAGAGATTGATGCGCAACGCCTCCTCCGCGGCCACCTTGCGCCCGGTGAGAATCAGATCGAGCGCGCGTCCGCGTCCGACGATGCGCGGCAGCCGCACCGTGCCGCCGTCGATGAGCGGCACGCCCCAGCGCCGGCAGTAGACGCCGAAATACGCACTTTCCTCCAGTACGCGCAGGTCGCACCAGAGCGCGATCTCGAAGCCGCCGGCGACCGCCGGCCCCGCGATCGCGGCGATCACCGGCTTGTCGAGCTCGAGGCGCGTCGGGCCCATGGGACCGCGCGGGATGGACTTGCGCGTGTCCGCCGGGTAGTCGAGCGCGCCGAGCCCCTCGCCCCTGGCCGCGTGCTTCAGGTCGAAGCCCGCGCAGAACGCGCCGCCTTCGCCCCAGAGCACCGCGACGGCGGCCTCGGCATCGCGGTCGAATTCGAGGAACGCCCGCTCGAGCGCCTCGGCGCTCGCCGGGTCCATCGCGTTCTTCGCCTCGGGCCGCGAGTGGATCACGGTCCAGACTTTCCCCTGCTTCTCGATGCGCACCGTCATGGGATCGCCTTGCCGCTGTCGCGCCACTTCACGGCGGCGTGAAAGCCGTGCTTCGCGGCGTAGTTCTTGAACCAGACGCCCTCGGGCGAATGCCGCGTGATGCCGTCGAACAGCGTCGCCATCGCCTGCGTGCTCGCCAGGCCCATGTTCTCGTAGGCCTGGTTGATCATGAGTTTCTGCATCATCAGCTGGTTCTTCGGCACGCCGGCCATGCGTTTCGCGAGCGCGTCCACCGTCGCGTTCAGCTCCTTCGCAGGCACCGCCTGGTAGACGAGGCCCATCTTCTCTGCGGTCCTGCCGTCGATCGTATCGCCCGTGAGCAGCATGCGCTTCGCCTTCTCCGCGCCGAGCCGGTACACCCACATCGCGGTCGTCGGGCAGCCCCAGACGCGCGCCGGCATGTAGCCGATCCTGGCGTCCTCGGCCATGATCACGATGTCGGCGCACAGCGCGATGTCCGAGCCGCCGGCTACCGCGTAGCCGTGCACCTTGCAGATCACGGGCTTGTAGCTGCGCCAGATCGAGAAGAAGTCGTCGGTGTTCGCCTTCATGCCGCGGTAGTCCCGCATCGGATCCCAGGGCATGGACTGGTTCCAGCGGTTCCTCGGGTCGCCCTCGGCGAACTTCTTCAGGTCGTAGCCCGCGCAGAACGCGCGCCCGGCTCCTTGCAGCACGATGACGTGCACGCGGTCGTCCGCGTTGGCGGCTTCGACCGCGCGGCGGATCTCGCGCGGCATCCTGCCGTCGATGGCGTTTAACCTGGCCGGGCGGTTCAGCGTGATGCGCGCGATGCGTCCCGCAGCGGCGTACTTCAAAGTGGTGTATCGCATGAGACCTCCTGGAAGCTAGGATAGCAACCCATGCGCAGCGCGATCTGGTATTTCGATTTCGTCTCGCCGTTCGCCTACATCTGCCTGCACCGGCTGAAGGAGCTGCCCGCGGATGTCGCGATCGAATACAAGCCGGTGCTGTTCGCGGGCATCCTCGATCACTGGGGGCAGAAGGGGCCGGCGGAGCTGCCGACCAAGCGACGCTACACCTATCGCTGGAGCCATTGGTGGGCGAAGCACCTCGGCCTGCTTTTCCGCTACCCCGCCGGGCACCCGTTCAATCCGCTGCACCACCTGCGACTCGCGCTCGCCTGCGGCGCCCGTCCCGACGCGGTACGCAGGATCTTCGAGGCAATCTGGACGAGCGGCGCGGATGCGGCGGATCCGGCGCGCTTCGCCTCCTTGCTGCAGGAATTCGGACTGCGGCAGGAAGATCTCGACAGGCCCGAAATCAAGGAACAGCTGCGCTCGAATACCGAGGCCGCCGTCCGGCGCGGCGTGTTCGGCGTGCCGACCTTCGAAGTGGACGGCGAGCTGTTCTGGGGCGCCGACTCGATCGAGTTCCTGAAGGCCTTCCTCGCCGACGCCTCGGCGCTGCGCAACGAGGAGATGCGGCGGCTGGACGGGCTGCCCGTCTCAGCCGCCCGCAAAGCCTAGAACTTCACGGTATCGCCCGGCTGCATCACCATCACCTTGGTGGCGGTGTTGCCGAGGGCCTGGAGGTATTCCTCCGGCGTGCCCTTCAGCAGCGGGATCGTGCCGTAGTGGATCGGAATCGCGAATTTGGGCTTGAGCCACTCGTTGGTGACATAGGCGGCGTCCTTCGGATCGAGCACGAAGTGCCCGCCGATCGGGATCAGGATCAGGTCCGGCCGATAGTGTTCGCCGATGAACTTCATGTCGCCGAACGGGCCGGTGTCGCCCATGTGGTAGATCTTGAAGCCGTTCTCCAGCTCGATGATGTAGCCGACGGGTTCGCCGCCCGGATGGGTCTCGTTCTTGCCGGTAGCCGGGTTCTTCCAGACGAATTCGGACGAGTGCTCGGCGTGCACCGCCGTGATCTTCACGCCCGCGGGGCCGAACGGCGCGATGGTGCCGCCCTTGCCGAAGCGCGGCAGGAGCTTCTCGGGCAGGACCTCCAGGTTGGCCATGGTGGTCCCGAGACCCGCCGGGCCGTACAACGGCGCGTTGTTCATCTTCGCGAGGTCCGGCGCGTCCGCCACGTGATCGAAGTGTGCATGCGTCACGAGGATCAGGTCGACCTTGCCGAGCGCCTCGAGCTTCTTGTACTGCGGTGGCGTCTTCGGATTGCTCCTCAGCCAGGGGTCGATCACGATCACCTTGCCGCTCACCGTGGTGAGGCGGAATCCGGCCTGGCCGGTCCAGAGCAGCTCGATCTTGCCGCTCGGCGTGTAGGCGGACGGACTGGCGCACGCCGCCAGGACGAATGCCGCGAGTATGTATAGCAGTTTCCTCATGCCTTCCTCCCCGAGTCAGGTGTACTTGCGCGCATCCTCTATCACTTTGCCGTCATTGGGCAAGCTCCCCGGCTCCAGGAGCTCCGCCTCGCCGCGGAGCTTGGTGAGCTCGCGGATGCTGCCGACGATCGCCGCGGCCAGGCCTTCGGGACGCCCGCGCACCTCGCACCTGAGCGTCATGCGCTCGTTGCCGGTCTCGCCCTCGACGACGAGGCGCGCCTTCAGGATCTCGGCATGGCGCCGCAGGATCTCCGCGACCTGCTTCGGCGTCACGAACATCGCGCGCACCTTGGTGGTCTGGTCGGCGCGCCCCATCCAGCCGCGGATGCGCGTGTTGGTGCGCCCGCAGGGGCTCACGCCGGGCAGGATCGCCGACAGGTCGCCGGTACCGAAGCGGACCAGCGGGTAGTCGCGGTTGAACGTGGTGATCACGATCTCGCCAACCTCGCCCTCGGGCACCGGGTCGCCGGTGCCCGGGCGCACGATCTCGAGCAGCAGCCCCTCGTCGAGGATCATTCCGGGGTTCACCGAGCCGTCGGCGGCGAGCGACTCGTAGGCGATCGAACCGAGGTCCGCGGAGCCGTAGCTCTGCGTGACGCGGATGCCGCGCCCAAGCATCGCCTGGCGCAGCGCCGGCGGCAGGTACTCGGCGCCGACGTGCGCCTTGCGCAGCGTCGAGAGGTCGGCCTTCAGCTCGTCCGCCTTCTCGACGATGAGCTTGAGGAACGAGGGCGTGCCGATGTAGGCGTTTGCGCCGAGTTCGCGGATCGCCGCCACCTGCAGCTCGGTCTGCCCCACGCCAGCGGGCACGACGGTGCAGCCGATCGCGAGCGCCCCCGATTCCAGCATCGAGCCTGCCGGCGTGAAGTGGTAAGCGAAGGTGTTCGCGACGAGGTCGCCGGCGCGAAAGCCGCCCGCGTACAGGGCGCGGGCGGTCCGCCACCAGTTGCGCGCCTTGCCCTCCGGCTCGTAGATCGGGCCCGGCGACATGAAGATCTTCGCGAGCTTCGCGACCGGCGTCGCGTTGAGCCCGCCGAGAGGCCGATCGGCCGCCTGCAGGCCGGCCAGGTCGGACTTGCGCGTCACCGGCAGCGCCGCGAGCGCCGAGCGGCTTCCGATCCTTTCGGGCCGGATGCCCTCGAGGATGCGCGCAAATCCGGGCGCGCGCCGCCTGGCGTGCGCGATCTGCTTCGGCAGCGCCGCGAGCAGCGCGGCCTCGCGCGCCTTCGGCGAGCGGGTCTCGAGCTTGTCGAAGTGGCCTGCGGCGGTCTTCTTCAAAGCCAGCGCTTGCGTCTGCGGTAGGACTTGACCTCGCGGAAGCTCCTGCGGCCCCCGGCCGAGAAGCCGAGATAGAACTCCTTCACGTCCTCGTTCTGCGCGAGCTCGGCGCCCTCGCCGTCCATGACGACGCGGCCGTTTTCGAGGATGTAGCCGTAGTCGGCGTACCTGAGAGCGATGTTGGTGTTCTGCTCCGCGAGCAGGAAGCTGACCTTCTCCTTCGCGTTCAGCTCCTTCACGATCTCGAAGATCTCCTCCACCAGCTGCGGCGCGAGGCCCATCGAGGGCTCGTCGAGCAGGATCATCCTCGGCCGCGCCATCAGCGCGCGGCCCAGGGCCGTCATCTGCTGCTCGCCGCCCGAGGTGTAGCCCGACTGCGAGCCGCGCCGCTCTTTCAGGCGCGGGAAGTACCGGTAGACGCGCTCCAGGCCTTCGCGCGTCTCGGCGCCGCTGCGCGTGTAGGCGCCCGTGAGCAGGTTCTCCTCGACCGTCAGGTGGGCGAAGCAGTGCCGCCCCTCCATCACCTGCACGACGCCGCGTTTCACCAGGTCGGCGGGCGTGAGGCGCTCGATGCGCTCGCCCATGTACTCGATGTAGCCCTTGGTGACCTCGCCCCGCTCGGCCTTCAGGAGATTGGAGACGGCCCGCAGCGTCGTCGTCTTGCCCGCGCCGTTGGCGCCCAGCAGCGCGACCACGGCGCCCTCCTTCACCGTGAGCGAAACGCCCTTCAGCACGAGGATCACGTGGTTGTAGATCACCTCGATGCCGTTGACGTTGAGCATCACCGCGGACGCGGACATCGCAATCGCCTCGAAAAAACGGCGCCGGGGGCTTGCCCCGGCGCCGTCCTGGCCTGACTTCTACGCTTTGCCGTTCAGCCGGCTTCCTTCGCGCAGTCGCGCTTGGTGATCTTCTTCTCGGTCGCGTACTTCTCCGCCGAGCTGCGGATCATCGGCTTGATGATGCTGTTGTCGGCGTGGTACACGCCCGGCTGCACGACCCACTTCTTCCCGTCCCAGGTGTGGATCTGGGCCTGGGCTTCGCCTTCGTGGTTGACGCAGCTGGTGCTCACCGGCGTCATGAAGCCCGTCATGCCGAGCTTCTTGATGGCCGCGTCGTCGATCGCCAGGTTCTCCAGGCCCCAGCGCACCTGCTCGCCCGTCAGCGGTTTCTTGCCGTACTTGATGTGCGCGCGGCGCACGCCTTCCACGGCCATCATCGCCGAGACCATGCCGCGGTTGTAGAGCACCTCGCCAATGTCCTCCTTCTTGCCCGTGCCCTGGCCCTTGTCGTAGACGTATTTGATGATGTCCCTGTGCACCTGGCCCTGGCCCGCAGGCGCGAGAAACACGAGCGCGTTGTAGCCCTTCGCGCCTTCGCCGGCCGGCGTCACATCGGGCTCCGCGCCCGACCACCAGACGCCGTACATCTTCTCGCGCGGATAGCCCGTCGCGACCGCCTCCTTCAGCGAGGTCGAGTTCATCACGCCCCAACCCCAGAGGAAGACGTAGTCGGGCCGCTGCTGGCGGATCTGCAGCCAGGTCGCCTTCTGCTCGACGCCCGGATGCGTCACGGGCAGCAGCAGCAGCTCGAAGCCATGCATCTTGGCGCGCGTCTCGAGCAGCGCGATCGGCTCCTTTCCGTACGGCGAATCGTGGTAGACGAGCGCGATTTTCTTGCCCTTGAGCTTGTCGAGGCCCCCTTCCTTCTTGCCGACGTGCTGCACGAGCATGTCCGCGGCGTCCCAGTAGGTGCCGCCGAGCGGGAAGTTCCAGCCGAACACCGTGCCGTCCACCGAGTCCGCGCGGCCGTAGCCGGCGGTGATGAGCGGGATCTTGTCGGAGAAGGACTTGTCGGTCAGCGCGAACGTGATGCCGGTGGACAGCGGCTGGAACACGGTCGCGCCGGTGGGCCCCTTGCCCTTCAGGCGCTCGTAGCACTCCACGCCCTTGTCGGTGGCGTAGCCCGTCTCGCATTCTTCGTATGTGATCTTCACGCCGTCGATGCCGCCGTCGCGCGCGTTCACCAGCTTCAGGTAATCGACATAGCCGTTGGCGAACGGAACGCCGTTCGGCGCGTAGGCACCGGTCCGATACGACAGCACCGGGAAGAACTGCTCCTTGGCCTGCGCGAACGCGGCCGGGCTGGCGAACGCCGCGGCGACCGCGGCAGCCAGGACGATCGATCTCACCTTCATCGTGACCCCTCCTCCAATGAGTTTCGAGACTGCTCCCTGATGAATGATACCTCGGTCAATGCGGGAACGGCCATAGGCGCAGCTTCTCCTTGCCGATGGCCCAGAGCCGGGCCAGGCCGCTCGGCTCGACGACCAGGAAGAACACGATGAGGGCCCCGAAGATCATGGACGCGAGGTGCGAGGCGGTCGCCGTC